>JALGTG010000030.1 GCA_029821495.1 Candidatus Hebobacteria bacterium | reverse complement strand
GCGGTCGTGGACCTCGGAGACCGTCTCCTGGTGGCGACCACCGATCCGATAACGTTCGCCACCGACCTGATCGGCTGGTATGCGGTTCACATAAACGCCAACGACGTCGCCACCATGGGGGCCGTTCATCGATGGTTCCTCGCCTCGCTGCTGCTGCCAGAGACTGCAACGGAAGACGAAGTTGGCGCCATCTTCGAGCAGATCGCCGACTCCTGTCGCCAGGTGGGTGCCGTCGCTGTCGGCGGTCACAGCGAGATCACCATCGGCATTGACCGGCCGATTATGGTGGCGACCATGCTCGGCGAGGCGGGGAGGAACGAACTGCTGACCAGTGGCGGGGCCCGGGAGGGAGACGCCGTCGTGCTGACGGGGGCCATCGCCATTGAAGGCACGGCCATACTGGCACGCGAGGCAGGGGATAGGCTACGTGAGTGCGGGGTTGCCGACGAGGCCATAGCGCGCGGGCGAGAGCTGCTGTTCGCTCCAGGAATCAGCGTGGTGCCGGCGGCGCGCATCGCGGCCTCCGTGCGAGGCGTCAGTGCCATGCACGATCCAACCGAGGGCGGGTTGGCGACGGGGCTGAGAGAGCTTGCGATTGCCTCCGAGGTCGGCCTCGAGATCGACGCCGAGCGGATCCCAGTACTCCCGCTCACGCGCGAAGCCTGCAGCGCGCTGGGGCTTGACCCCCTGGGGATCATCGCCTCCGGGTCTCTGCTCATCACGGTGGCGCGCCAGGCGCGAGATCGGCTGCTCTCTGGGCTGCGCGGGGCCGGGGTCGAGGCGGCGGTGATCGGGAGGGTGCTATCCCACGCCGAAGGGCTGTGGATGAGCGGGCAAGGTGAGCGCCGGCCGTTGCCGACATTCGCGCGGGACGAGATCGCCTGCTTCTTCGAGGGGGCCGAACCAACGAGCGACTGATCGCTGTCCCGGACCATACAAACAGCGGAGCGCCGCCTTCGTGGGCGGCGCTCCCTCTTCTGCCGTATCCCTGCCGCCTACTGGTCGGGACCGGACTCGATCTCAGTTGGGTCGGCACCGGAGGCCGGGCGCTGCAGAGTGCGCGGCACCTCCGGCAGCCGAGATTTCTCGCTCTCGGCCAGGTCGGCCGCTTCTGCGGGTGTGCGCACAACATGGGGGGTCAGGAAGACCAGCAGTTCGCTCTTCTCGCGCTTGGTGTTCGTCGAGCGGAAGAGCGAGCCAACGATGGGAAGGTCCCCCAGCACCGGAACCCTGACCGCGCTGCGGCGGATCGTATCTCTCATCAGCCCGCCCAGAGCTACTGTGTAACCATGCTTCACGGTGAGCGTAGCCTGGGCGATGCGCTGGTTGGTGGTGGGGTAGCCCTGGCCGGCCACATCGATGGACTCGCCCAGCTCATCGGATCGCACGCTGATCTCCATCCGCACCATGTCGCCCTGTGTTACGCGCGGGGTGACTTTGACGATGATGCCGACCGACTGGTAGTCCACATACGTGCTGGTAGCGCCGAGCCCGGTCTGATACTCGACCGTCGAGCGAGGGAACGGGATGTTCTTGGAGACGTCGATGCTGGCCTCCACGTTGCTCGAGGTGAAGATGCTCGGCGTAGCCAGAATGCGAACGTGGCTGTCCGTAGTGAGCGCCTGCAGCACTGCTTCGAACTCGGGCCCGCTGATGGCGCCGAAGAGCCCTGACAGTCCCGCCTCTTCCGAATCCGTTCCAAGATTGAAGCCGGTGCCGATATCTCCCTGGAAGACATTCGTTCTGTCGCCATCGTAGAAAGTTCCGAAGGTGCGGCCGAGGCTTCCCCACTGGAATCCGAGGGTGGTGTCACGGGTGAGAAGCACCTCAGCTATGATGGTACGGATGTGGACCTGCGGCGGCAGCACGTCCAGCTTCTCCAGCATTTGCTGGATCAGGTCGAGCTGCTCCGGAGGAGCCGAGATGAGGAGAGTGTTGCTGTTGTCATCCGCTACGATAAGCGCCCGCGCGCCCGAGGCGACCTGCGCTCCCTCCTCCACCATTCTCATTCCGGCCGGCCCTCCGCTTATGGGGAGCCCGGGCTGTGGTGCGACCATCATGACTGGAGGCGCGGTGGGCTGCGCTCCCGGCGGCACGGCACCAGGCATGACTCGGACTCCCCCCCCTGCTCCGGCAAGGGGCTCGACTTCGACCGCTCTCTGCCTCGCGGGATTCTCCGACTCTGCAGACAGAGCGCGGGCACCGCGGGCGCGGAACTGCGCGCCGCCTCCAACTCCTCGGGCAGTGTCACGACGGAAGGAGCTCTGCAGGAGACCTGTAGAGCTGTCGAAACGGCTGCCCCCAGCCCCAGCTAGGGTCTCTGGCGTCTCGGCCACGACTTTTGCGTCCACGACAGGGGCGACTAACTGCGCCAGCTCACTGGCGAGCAGGTTCTGTACGGGATAGACATAGTAGGTATCACGCAGACTTATCGGGCGGTCGAGCTGCAGCACCAGGTCCTCGATCTGCTGCTGGTGGAGCGGCGTTGCCAGCACGATCAGGGAGTTGGTCCGCAGGTCGGGATGGCAGAACTCCGGGCCCGCCCCTGCCCCGAGAATGCCGGACACGCCCGTCGGCGTCACGCGCTGTGCTGGACGCGCGGCACCGGCCCGCACCACGCGCTGCTCCCACGGCCGCCTCTGCGCCTGGCTCGCCGCTCCGCCGCGCCCCAGGATCAGGCCGTTGACCAACTGGGCCATCTCAGTCGCGTCGTAATGGTAGAGCGGGAACACGCGGAGCCCACCGGAAAGCTCGTCCTCCATCCGCGCGATAATCGTCAGCGCTTGCTGAATGTTGCCGGCCGAATCAGTCACAATCAGCGAGTTGGTCGAGGTAGGGATCACGCGCGCGGTGTCGGACAGCAACCCCTGCATGTGTGACGCCATGTCGTTTGCGTCCAGTTGCTTCAGAGGTATCACCTGGGTGATCAGGTCTTCACCGGACGGGACATCCTCGGGGCGCGCGCCGAACCGGAGTGGCAGGGGAGACTGCATGGCTGCATCTCGCGACACAACCTTGTAGCCTCCGGTGGCCGTCTGCACCATAGTGAAGCCGCGCACGGCCAGCACCTCGTTCAGAATCTGGAATGCCTGCTCGATGGGAACGGGCTCGGGCGCGATCACCGTGAGTGGGCCGACGACTTGGTCTGACTTCACGATGGTCACTCCGGCCGCTGTGCTGAAGAGCCGGAGGAAATGGTCAATGTCCACCCCGTAGGACTCCATCGCTATGCTCTTCTCGCCGCCGGCCCCGGTAACCACCTCGGGCCCGCCGCTCGGCGGGGCTTGCGACGCGGGGGCCCCCGGAGGGGTCCGCCGCGGTTGCTGCGGCGGCGCGCCCCCCGGTCTGCCGCGACCGCGGCCGCCCACGGCGGCATGTGCCGGCGACGAGAGACACGCCAGCAACACCGCCAGCAGGATTCCCCGCCATAGCGCTTGGGGCTCTCTACTCATCGCTCTCACCCTTCTTCGCTCTCGATATGCGAGATGCAGCAAGCTAGTCGTCGTGTCTGAAGTCATATGCTCGAAAGCCCGTCTAGCGGCGTTGCGGCCGCGTCCTTCGAGGGCCGCCTCTGCTCACACCGGCAGCGCCCTTGTCCAGAGGCACGACGGGAAACAGCTCGGGGACGCTCAGCGTCGTTACGACCGCCCCGGACTTCAGGCGCAGCGCCTTTCCGGTCACTTCCGTCACAGTTGCGCCGAGGAACGTGTCGCCGACAGCGAAGTCCCGGTAGCTGTTGCTGCTGTCGTTCTGCACCATGGCGCGCTTCTCGCCGTCAATCATGATGTAGCCTCTGTAGGACCAGCCGCTGAAGTCCGGCTGCTTCGCTCTGGGGGCCGGGGGGTTGGGGTCCTCGAATGGCGGCAGCGTCTGTGGAGGTTTTGGGCCCTCCGGCGGTTTCTGCGGGGGGGCCGCCGACCGTCGGCTCGAGAACACATTTGTGCCGGCCAGGTCGCGATACCATTCGAAGTCAATGCCTTCCGGGGCCGCCGGGATCATCGCCTCCGCCACCGCCAACTGCGCGGCATCCGCTGGAGGCCCTGCAGCGTTCTCGCCTTGGGCCGCGCTCTTCGCGGATCCGCTCCGGAGCGAATGGGCCAGGAACGCGATGGAGGCGAGCAGCAATATCCCCAACAGGACATGTATTCCCTTGGGCCTAGACCTGGACATCCTCTTCCTCGTCCCCCTTGGCGACAACATAGGCTGCCAACTGGATGATGATGTGCAATTCGACGCCCGCGCCGCGGCCGGACGTCATCTCGACGCCCTCCACCGACAGTCGGTGATCGGCGCTCTCCAATTCGTAGAGCAGGCGCACTGCCTGCCTGAAAGTCGCGTCGGCCTTGAACTGCGCGGTGTACTTCAGGCACCCGCCGACCAGCTCGGGCTCTCCGGGCGGCGTCACGTGGGTCACGGGAATGCTCAGCTCGGATGTCAGCTCGTCGATCTCGTGCACCATGTCAACCTTCACGTCCCCGTGCGGAAACACGAACTGGGCAGCCCGCCTGCGCAGTTCCTCGACCTCATCCTGGATGCCTGGCGCCGCCTTGTACATCTCGGCCGCCTGCTCGATGGTCTCGCGGAGGGTCGCCTCCTCCCCGGCCCTCATCGCGGCCCGGCCGGCCATTGGCAGCACCACCCCGAAGACCAGAGCGGACGCTACGAGGGCGACGACGGCAACGACCACCAGGAAGCGCTCTCGTGCGGAGAGACTCCTCATGTGGGCCCTCCCCGGTCCCTGAATGCCTCTGCTCCGGGGCTGGCCTCCTGACGGCCGCGCAGCCCCAAGCGCATTGTGAACGTAACCGCCTGATCTGCCCCACTTTGCCTGGAGGGGCGGGATATCCCGACGAGTCTGGCATCGGCGATGAACGGAGATGTCGCCAGAGTCTGCTGTAGGTCGGCCGCGGTGGCGGAACTGGACGCGGCGCCGCGGACCTCCAGGGACTGATCCGGCCGAAGCGTGAAGTGACTCAGCACTATGTCTTCGGGTGCGTAGAATGCGATAGTCCTGAGCAGCTCGAGGCCCACATAGCGCTTCAACCGGGCGGATTCAAGGACGCGGACTTGCGTCTCGAGCTGCTCCTGCTGGGCTTGCAGGCCCGCCACATAGGCGCGCTGAACGACCGCCGTTTCCTCTTGGGCTTCTAGTTCGCGCACTTTCTTCTCCGTCTGTGCCAGACCGCGAGCTGCCATCACGTATCCGACGGCCATGCCTGCTACTGCCAGCACGGCGACCGCGCCTCCGATCTGCCGCACGCGACGCGCCCGCCGGGCCGCCACGACCTCTCGGGGCAGCAAGGAGACCGTCCACGCGCTCCGTCCCACCGCCCGCAGCGCTTGCGCAATGGCCACCACACAGCGATCGGCCACTTCCTCAGACTCGCCGGCCAGCTCAGCGCCTGGGAAGAGCTGTGCTACGGAAAGTCCCACCGGATCGACGCGGAGCTCTGCTCTGAGGGCCTCCCTCAGGCCCGGTACCTCCGCTTCACTGCCAGTGAGCAGCACCGCCGACACTGCTGCCGGGCCGAAGGAGAGAGCAGAGCGGCGGATGTCCCCGAGCAAACTGTCCAGCCAGCCGGAAACTCGGCGAGGCCGCGGCTCCTTCTCCAACAGCAGCAGCCCGTCCGCCTTCTTGTGCCGTTCGGCATCATCGAACGTAACGCCGAGATCATCCTGGATGGCAAGAGATAACTGATGTCCGCCGAGGCCGATCGAGCGCGTGAGTCGCAGTCGTCCCTGCTCGGAGACGTTGATCGTCGTGGTCCGGGCCTCGATCGCGACCATCACCGTCGTTCCCGCCGGCTCCCGCTCCGCAAGTGTTGTCAGGTCGTCCAGTGCGAGCGCATCCACGGTAAGCGCCGCGGGCCGGAGTCCGAGATCCTCGGCCAGGCTGAGGTACTCACGAACCAGGTCCCGCTGGGCGGCGACGACGAGCACATCCGTGAGCCCGGGTTCCTCCCTCGAGGCGCCAAGCGGCTGGAAGTCTATCACAACCTGGTCGACTGGAAATGGGATGTGGTCCGCGAGATCGTAGCCGACCACGCGCTCAAGTTCGGCTCGTTCCGCCTGCGGGAACGCACCGACGCGAGACGTGACCTGACGGCGCGGCAGCGCGATGATGGCCGTTCGGGTGCGGATGCCGGCTTGCGCCATCGCCCGGCGAATGGCCTCGGCCAAGGGTCCGCGGTCTGCGCCGACCTCCCATCTGTAGTCAGCCGGGAGGGGGCACTCAGCGAACCGAATCGCGCGCACTCGGCCCCGGCTCTCCAGCAGCTGGGCCACTCTCACGCTGCGCGCTGCAATTTCGATACTGACAGGTTTGGCGAAGGCGGGCAACGAGTTACCTCTCCGTCGTCATAGTAGTTCTTCCCCAAGCGGCGGCAGCGGCCAGTCTTCTTCTGCCTGACAGACCAACGTAACTGCCTCCGGCTCGCGGCGCACGAGCGCGCGTACAGCCCGATAGGCGCGGCCGGTCTCCGTCCATCCCATGGACTCGACTATGAATGAGGACGACTTCGTGGTCACGTGGTCGATCATCTGCAGCAACGCATCCCGACCGTTCTCCTGGATGAGCAACAGCTCTGCTACTTCGCTCCGGGAAAGGAACGGTCCCTCCTCCCGTCGTGCAATGATGGCCTCGGCAATCGCCGGCGAGCTTCCGGGCAGCGCGGCCAACACCTCCGCCCGCGCCGTGTTCACATTTACCTTGCCCCGGGCGCGTAGTCCTGGTTCTACATCAACTAGGTCCGCGAGTTTCGCAATGGCTGCGGGGTCGAGCCCCGCCACTGTGGCCAGTTGACTCAGCGACGTGTACTCCTCCCCCACAGAGGCCAAGGCGGCGAACCCGTGCCAAATCTGCTCCGTTTCGTACATGCTGATCACGCCGCCCAACTTCTCCATCATCTGTTCCCGGAACCTCGCCTCACTCCAGTTGCGGAACTCGTTCAGCCCCGTTCTCCTCTGCCCCCTCGCGTCGGTGTTCGGCGAGAAGGATTCCACCGTCAGCACGTCGGCGAGCCCGGGCCTCTCCTCATCTCCGAAGAAGAGCCCCGGCGTTACCCCTCGCACCAGCAGCAGTTCCCCGAGGGTCTGAAACGGGCCGTTTCGCGGGACGTAGGGCTGTGGGAGCGCGGCGTAGTAGTCCGCCTCGGCGCCGGCCGGCCGGGCCATGTTGCCGGCATCACGCCAGTCGATGATGGCGGCCGCGACTTCGGGATCTCCGGTGAGTTGAATGAGAGTCACGTGGTCCAGCTCGTTGATGTTGAGGCGGCCACAAGCATCGTGCACTCGCACGCGATAGAGCCCTGCGCCCATCTCTTGTGGTATATCCAACGGGTGCTCGCACAGCGGCCCCCAGGCGTCGAGCAGGGAGTCGTTCGTGGCATCGTCGTACAGCAAGATAGCGCGGGCCTCGTGCAGCCCGGCCTCCGCCAGAAACAGCGATTGCACGCGGTTCAGGCTCGTGCGCGAGGCGAGGAGTTCCACGCGGACGGCCGCCGTGATGCCGACGGCGAGCACGGTGAGCAGCACCACGGCGAAAACGGCGAGGATCAGCACGACGCCGCGGTCGCCTCTGCCCCGGCTACATCGCTGCAACTGGCACGATCGTCTGATATGCATGCTCTCTCCCGCGCGCATCGCACAGGATCATCTCGATTGACACCGCCCGTGGAAGGCGCGGGTCCTCCTCCGTCGACTGCCAAGAGTCCATCCACTGCTGTCCGTCGAAGTACCGGAGGCCCAACTCGACCACGGCCTCCGAGATCAGATCGGGCTCCATGTCTCCGGTTGCCAACGCGTAGGGATCCTGATCGTACCCCCGCGGCACCAGTTGCACTGCCCGATACAGACCCGCCGGCGCCTCCACGTCGGCCGGCAGCCATTCGTAGCTCACTGCCACGTAATCGGTCACAGGAGGATGCGTCTCCAGACTCCAGTTCGCCCTCAGGTCGTCCGGCAGCAGGGCCGCCCGCGCCACGCTGTTGCTCCCGGTGCAGACTGTCAGTCTGTCCACCGGGCATTCCGCCTCCTGGGCGGGAAGGCCAGACATGTATCCCGCCTTCCTCTCCAGTCCGAGGTAGGCCCCGCTGATATCCCGAGAGAGAAGCTCGACGACGGCTCGCGCCTCCTGATTCAGCTCTGCCGCCTCGACAGATCTTTGCCACACGTTGAGGCAGGTTGAGATGGTGAGCGTGATGCCGGCCGCGAGCAGCGCGACGAATGTCATCGCGATGGCCATCTCGAGCAGTGTGAAGCCTCGTTGCGCCCGCAGCAGCCTAGAACACGGCCGTGCTGAAGTGGGTCTCACGGTTCCTGCCTGCCTCTGGTGCCGAGATCGTCAGATCGACGGGCACCACGTTGACATCATCGGGCTCGCGGACCGTCATCCGCCACGCGTACTCCGCGAAGTCGGGCCCGAAGTCACCCTCCTCAGTGCCGGCCGGCAACTGCTCTCGGCCGAGCGCTCGTATCTCGGCAAGTTTCTGCTGTGCGAGAAACGAGATCACAGTGTCGTTTGAGGAGGCGCCTCTCACGCGGCTGGCCATGGAGAACGCCGTAAGGGCCGCGAGCAGGCCGAGCGCGAGCACCATCGTCGCCACCAGGACTTCCACTAGCGTGAACCCTCTTCCGACACCGCTGCTACGCACTGATGCTCACCCTTCCGGTCGCCGGCGCCACGTGGACCACCACTTCCCGGCCGTTCGCGTCGAGCAGTAGTACGGTGGCCCCGTCGGTCCTGCCATCCGGGTAGAAGTAGATCGGATTCTGCGCCGGATCGGCAACACTCTGGCCGGCCACCAGCACCTCCCCCAGCAACAGCCCGTGGGGCAGGCGCACCTGCTCGCGGCCGAGCACGCGGAGCAGCTCGAACTCACCTCGATCGGCGGCGGGGTCCATCTGCGCCTCCGCCCAGAATATGCCGGCGCTCGGACCGCACATGACTCTCACGAGCCTCCCGCCGGCCACCGCCTCCGTCCGAGCTGAGGTTAGAAGCCCCGCCAACTGGCGAATCGCGGTTCGGTTCTCCGCGCCACGGCGCACGCTCACGATGCCGGGGCGAAGCGTGAAGAACGCGATCGTGATGATCACCATCACGACCAGCAGCTCCACCAGCGTGAACCCGCGCCTGCCCGCGCGCGCGTCTTGTCGCCGTTGAGGCCTCAATACCGGTCTCTCAGTCCTCATGCAGGTTCGTTATGTCAGCGCTGAACTCGTCAGCGCCCCCAGGCTGTCCGTCGCTCCCGTAGCAGATGATATCGTAGCCATTGGGGTTCAGCTGGCCGGGGTACCGGTAGACGTACTCGCCTTGCCAAGGATCGGCTGGGACGGTCCTCCTATTCTTGAGATACGGGCCGTTCCAGTTTCGCGGCACGGGAGTTGTAGATGGCTTGCTTATCAGTGCTTGGAGTCCCTGCGCTGTTGTAGGAGGGTAGCCGTTGTCCGCCTCGTAGAGGTCCAGCGCAGTCTCGAATGCTCCGATCTCGAGAATGGCCTTGGCGCGATTAGCATGACGGATCCGGTTTGTGACGGTAACAGTGACCGCTGCCGCCAAGATGCCGATAATAGTCATCACCACGACTAGCTCTATGAGCGTAAAGCCCTTGCTGCGGCGAGCCGTGGCATGCCAGTCTCTCATTGGAGCACCCTCTTTTGGTCAGCGACCGATGGCCGCGTTGATTTGGAATATCGGCAGCAGCACGGCGAGCACGATGAAGCCGACGATGACGCCCATGACGACGATTATGAAAGGCTCGAGGAGGGTGGTCAGTCGCCCAAGCGTGCTGTCCACTTCGAAGTCGAGACTGTCTGCGACCCTGATCATCATATCGGGGAGCTGGCCCGTCTCTTCTCCCACCCCCGCCATATGGACGAGCAAAGGCGGGAAGACACCGGCTCGCCCGAGCGCTGCGGCCATGGCCGTGCCCTCCCGGACATCCTCGCGTACGGCCTCCACCGCTCGCATCAGCGGGCGGTTCGCCACCGCGTTGCCGCTGATCTCGAGCGCGGCAAGGACGGGCACGCCGCCCTCCAGCATCGTTCCCAGGGTTCGCGCCAGCCGAGAGATCGCCATCTTGTGCCAGACAGAGCCGAGGATGGGAACGCGCAAGACCAGCAAGTCCAGCCACGCTTTGCCGGCCTCCGTTCGGGCATACCAGCGCGTCCCGATGACAAGCACCACCAGGAGGACCGCCAACATCCACCAAGTAGCGCTCAGCGCGTTTGCGATCAGCAGGAGCATGCGAGTGAGCAGGGGCAGCGTCTGCTCGAGTTCCACGAAGAGCGAGGACAGCTTGGGTATCAGGAACCCGATGATGAAGGCGACCGCGCCGACTGCGACGGTCATCAGAACAGCGGGGTACAACAGCGCGGACACGACCTGCGAGCGCCTCTGCATAGACTTCTCGAGGAATTCCGCCAGCCGCAGCAGGACCGCGTCAAGCTGCCCGCTGGTCTCCCCTGCTCGCACCATGTTGACATACAGGTCGGGGAACTGCCGAGGGTGGCGGTGAAGGGCCTCGGACAGAGGGTGGCCCTCCCGCACGTCGGTCCGGACTTCCTCGAGCAGATCCCGGAGCGCCTGTCGATCGGCCTGCTCGACAAGCACGGAGAGACTGCGGAACATTGGCAGCCGGGCCGCGGTCATATCGGCAAGCTGTCTGGTCATAATGACCACGTCGCTGCCGCTCACGCCTCTCCCCCGCCGGAGCCGCCTCGGCTGGCTTAGAGACACCTGCTCGGCCCCGGCGATGTCGGACGGGAAGTAGCCCATGTCCCGGAGGCGCCGCTTCACTTCCTCCGGATTCTCGGCGGCGATCTCCCCCCTGATCGTCTTTCCCGCGCGATCGAGGGCTACGTAGCGGAAACGGGCCATGCTAGATCTCGTCTCGCTGGCAGACTCGCAGTACTTCCTCGATTGTGGTCTTCCCCGTCAGTGCTTTGTCGCGCCCGTCCGCCAGCAGCGTTCGCATCCCCTTCTCCACGGCCCGCTGCTTGATGTCGCTTGACGATACCTTTGCGAGCACTTGACGCTGGACCTCATCGTCAACCGGCAGCAGCTCGAAGACCCCCATCCTGCCGAAGTACCCCTTCCGGCACAGGTCACATCCCGCCGCTCGGTAGAGGGTGAGCGATCCCGCGTCCTCCCGCGAGATGCCGATCTCACGGAGGTCCTCGGGAGTCGGCTTGAAGGATGCCTTGCACTGGGGGCAGAGCGTGCGGACCAGTCGCTGTGCCAGCACGCCAATCAGCGAGGAAGCCGCTAAGTACGGCTCGATGCCCATGTCGAGCAGTCGCGTGACAGCGCCTGCGGCATCGTTGGTGTGAACTGTGCTGAAGACCAAGTGCCCCGTGAGGGCGGCATGAATTGCTATGTCCGCGGTCTCCCGATCTCGGATCTCCCCAACCATGACTATGTCCGGGTCCTGCCGCACAATGTGGCGCAGACCCGAGGCGAAGGTCAACCCGATCTCGGGTCTGACATTGATCTGATTCGCTCCCGGCAGCTCATACTCCACGGGATCCTCAATCGTGATGACCTTCTTCTCCGGCGAATAGACCTCTTGGAGTGCCGCATGGAGGGTCGTGCTCTTCCCAGATCCAGTCGGCCCGGTGGCGAGGATGATGCCGTGAGGTCGGCTGATGAGGCGCCGGAACGGGGCGAGCGTATCCTCTCCCATTCCGAGATCGGTGAGTCCCATCCGCCCTGCGGAGCGGTCGAGCAGTCGGATCACCACACTCTCGCCATGGAGGGTCGGAATGGCCGATATCCGCAGGTCTATCATCCGATCCGCGAGCTTGATCCGGGCCCTGCCGTCCTGAGGCAAGCGGCGCTCCGCGATGTCCATGTCCGACATGATCTTTATGCGGGAGATGATGGCCGGGTGCAGGTGCCGGGGGGGAGAGGAAGCATCGTGGAGCACCCCGTCGACGCGATAGCGAACGCGCAGCTCCTTCTCGTGGGGTTCGATATGGATGTCAGAGGCCCTCTCCTGGACCGCCTGGTGCATGATCAGGTTCACCAGCTTGATGACCAATGCCTCACGGGCCATCTTCTGGAGGTCGGCGATCTCCAGGTCTTCCTCTGCGACCTCCTCCGCCTGCATCTCGTCGATGTCCCGGAACATCTTCTCCATGTAGCACTGCTCAATCGCCTCGGAGATCCGTCGGGGAGCAGCGACCACCGCTCGGACGTCCTTGCTCGTGAGCAGGCGGAGATCGTCGAGCACCATTACGTCGAAGGGGTCGGCCATCGCCACCACCAGGGTGTGGTCCTCCTCGCGGAGCGGGAGAACCTGGTGGCGCATGGCGAAATCGCTCGGCACCTGGGCGAGCAGAGCGGCAGGTATCTCACGGTCGATATCGGGGGCATACTCGAGCCCTAGATGGCGCGCGATCGCGGAGTACATATCCTCTTCCCGGGCAAGGCCCAGGCGCGCAAGCGCCTCGTCCAGCCGCTCCGTCGCACCATTCCGCGCCGCCGCCGCGGTCTCCAACTGCTCCCTGGTTATGACTCTGGCTTCGACGAGAACCTCGGCCAGCGGATCCCCAGATTGGGTCATTCTGCGGTCTCCTCGACTGCAAAACGTGGAGGGGCTGACCCTCCACCAGCGTATTAGACACATGGGCTATCGACAAGTTCGCGGTGAGCGGAGGCGCTGCCGCGTAACTCCCACCGCAGTATTATACCTAAAAACCGCCAGTCGTTACAGCAGCGCTCTGGTGGTTAAGGAGGACGGTCGCGTGGAGGTCAGAGTCACGTCTGAGAGTGCTCTGGAGTACGCGGGCGACGCGCTGATCCTGGGGGTCGCCGAAGGAGCGGCCCCGACAGGCGTTGCGGCGGAGGTGGACCGAAGGCTGGACGGGCTGGTCGGGCGTCTCATCGAATCGGGCGAGATTCGCGGCAAGCAGTCCGAGGTCACAGTTCTGCATACAGAGGGGAGGCTCGCCGCCTCTCGGCTCGCCGTGGTGGGCCTTGGCCGGCCCGCCGAGATAGATCTGTTCGGCCTGCGGCGAGCGATGGGGACCGCCGCGCGCGCTCTGCGCGACCGCGGTGCCCATCGGGTGGGCACACTGCTGCACCGGCAGGCACCGCCCGGCGCGCGACCGGACCGGGCTGCGCGCGCCGTCGTCGAGGCCGCATATGTAGGTCTCTATCGGGGAGGTGAGTGCAAGTCAACAGAGGAGTCGCCGGCAGAGATGAAGGAGCTGTGCGTGCTCGGCGTTCCCGACGAAGAAATCGAGGCAGCGACGGCGGCGGTACGCTCCGCCGCCATCGCCGGCGAGGCGACCAACTACGCGCGGCGTCTGGTGAATCTGCCTCCCAACGAAGTCACGCCCTCTCGCCTGGCGGAAGAGGCCCTCGAAGCGGGCCAGCGCGCCGGGCTCGAGGTCGAGGTCCTCAAGCCGGACCAGATCGAGTCGCTGGGGCTGGGCGCCCTGCTGGCCGTTGCGCGGGGAAGTGAAGAGCCGGCCCGACTGATCGTGCTGCGACACCGGGGAGCGGAGGGCGGCCCCTCCATCGCCTTCATCGGCAAGGGCCTGACCTTCGACAGCGGCGGACTCTCCATCAAGCCTTCCGAGAAGATGGAGACGATGAAGCTGGATATGGCCGGCGGGGCGGCGGTTCTCGCCGCCATGCGCGCGATAGGCGAACTGGAGATCGGTCTGGATGTAATGGGTATCATTCCAGCCACGGAGAATATGCCGAGCGGCCGCGCCTACAGGCCTGGTGACGTCGTCACGGCCCTGGGCGGGAAGACCATCGAGATTGTGAGCACCGACGCCGAGGGAAGGCTGATCCTGGCTGACGCACTCTCCTACGCTCGGCAGTTGGGCGCCACTCACCTGATCGATGTGGCGACCCTGACGGGTGCCTGCATCATCGCGCTCGGGCACGTCGCCGCCGGGGTGATGGGCAACGACGGCGCGCTCGTCGAGGCCGTCCTCGATGCGGGGGAGATCGTCGGAGAGCGCATGTGGAGGTTGCCGCTCTTTCCCGAGTACAGAGGTCAACTCGACAGCAAGATCGCCGACATCAAGAACGTGGGCGGCAGGGACGCGGGGACGATCACCGGCGGCTGGTTCCTCCGCGAATTCGTGGGAGACAACGCCTGGGTGCACCTGGACATCGCCGGCACGGCCTGGAGCGAGAAGGATGAACCGCATCAGGTGGAGGGAGGCACCGGCGCCAGCACGCGGACGCTGATCGCTCTCGCGGAGCGCATGGCCGGAGGTATGACATGAGGAATGTTGAGAGAGCTTCGATCGTTCTGCTGGTCGGACTCCTGGGTGTGCTGGTCGGCGCCGGAATGGTGTGGGTCGGACTCCGATGCGCGGTTCCCAGCGGCGCTGGCTCGGCGCAACCTACCGATGTGCTCCCTCTCCGGTCCGCGGAGAGGACGGCTCCCGCGGCGCGGGTGGAGGGAGTGCGGTCGCCGGTGGGGCTCGGATCGCAGGACGCCATCACCGCGGCCATCGCTCGAGTCGGACCTGCGGTTGTCAACATCAACACTACGTATTCCCCTCCGACCCGGGACCCTTTGGACCGGCTGCTGCGCGGCGTCATGGGCGTTCCGACTGACCCTCTGCCTCCCATCGGGAAAGGCAGCGGCATCATCATAGACGGCGACAACGGGTACGTGCTCACAAACGCGCACGTGGTCAGAGGCGCCGCGCGCGTTGAGGTGGGGCTGTCCGATGGGCGGAAACTGGACGCCACGGTAGTTGGCATTGACCCCCTGGACGATATCGCTGTGGTGAGGATCCCCGGGGACGGTCTCCCCAGTGCTCGCCTCGGGAGCGACGCCAGTCTCCCTGTCGGTGCTTGGGTCATTGCCATCGGCAATCCCTTCGGCTACGAGAGCAGCGCCACCGTGGGCGTAATCAGCGCGAAGGGCCGCGAGATCAAGGGCTCTGACGGCACTGTGCTCCACGACCTTCTTCAGACCGACGCCGCCATCAACCGAGGCAACAGCGGGGGCGCGCTTGTCGATCTCAACGGAGAAGTGGTGGGCATACCCACGGCCATGATCCCGTTTGCCCAGGGCATAGGTTTCGCGGTTTCGGTGGATGTGGCTAGTCAGGTCGCTGAGCGACTGATAGCCACCGGCAAGATGCCATGGCTCGGAATCTCCCACCGCGACATTGCGCCTGAGGAGGCCGGAGACCTCGGGCTCCGAGAGCCTAGGGGGGCGCTGGTCGTCAGAGTTGCCCGGGGCGGCCCGGCTGCCTCGGCCGGCATCCGCCCGGGGGACGTGATACTGCGGGTGGGCGACCAGGAGGTGAAGGGCGCCCGGACACTCGGTGCTGCCATACGGTCGCACAACGCGGGGGAGCGCGTGGAGATGGTCGTCTGGCGGCAGGGGCGGGAGCGCACACCCAGCGTCACGCTGGGCGAGATGCCGGTCTGAGAGCGCGCGGCCTTTCCTAGTCCTGCCGGTAGTGACACCCGCGGCTGGTTCCGTTTCGACGCGCGGCGTCCGCCACGATCTGCGCCGCGATGATGCCGTTGCGCAGGCCGATGAGGGAGTCCGCCAGCTTCGTTTCGCGGTAGAACTGCTCTACTCGGTGGGCCAGATAGCTCAGATCGGCGACGGCGCGGTGGAGCCGCTTAGCATTCCTCACGAGTCCCGCGTAGTTCCACATCGTGCTCTTGATCATCATCCAGTCCTGGATGATCAACAGCGGATCGATCTCCTCTGTGAGTCCTTCATCCTGCCAGACCGCGATCCGGTCCGCGAAGGATGCGTCGAGGGGCTCGTGGCGGCGGGCGGCGTCCTCTCCCGCGCGCTGGCCCCAGAGAATGGCCTCGGGGAGCGAGGTGGAGGCCAGCCTGTTGGCCCCGTGCAGGCCCGTGCAGCTCACCTCCCCGGCCGCGTAGAGTCGCCGCAAGCTGGTTCTGCTCCAGGCATCCACTCTGACCCCGCCGCAGAAGTAGTGCGCAGCCGGGACCACGGGTACAGGCTCGCGAGTGATGTCCACTCCATACTGGAGACATGTCGCGTGGATGGTCGGGAATCGCACCTTCGGGTCCATGGAGACCGGCGAAAGGTCCAGCAGCACGTAATCATCCCCGTGCCTCAGCATCTCGTCGTGAATCGCACGAGCCACGATGTCCCGGGGCGCAAGCGATCCCATGGGATGGTACGCGGCCATGAACTCCTCGCCCCTCTTGTTGCGCAGGACTGCTCCTTCGCCGCGGACCGACTCCGAGATCAGGAACCGGTCCGCGTCGCGATGATAGAACGCGGTAGGATGGAACTGGACGTATTCCGCATTGACGATATCTGCTCCGGCGCGGTAGGCCATCGCCAGTCCGTCCGCACGTGCCACCCGGGGGTTCGTCGTGTGAAGGTAGAGCTGTCCGACTCCCCCCGTAGCCAGCACAGTGTTAGGAGCCAGAAACCGCCTTGTCTCTCCGGTCTGCTGGTCCAGGACGTAGGCGCCCAGGCACTCGATCTCCCGGTATATCGCGCTCGGCTCGACAGAGTGATGCGGAATCGTGATCAGGTCAACGGCGCTTTGGCGCGCCATCACCTGTATCCGAGGCTCCGTCGCCACGGCCGCCAGCAGCCGGACACATATGGCATGGCCGGTCGCATCGTCTGCATGAGCGATGCGGCGACGAGAATGGGCCGCTTCCTGTGTGAAATCGAGGCCTCCCTCGGGGTCGCGATTGAACCGCACCTGCAGTTCCTCGACCAGGAAACGATCGACGATCTCTGGCACGCTGTCGGCGAGCAGTCGCACTGCTGCCTCGTCGCAGAGACCGTCACCAGCGGCAGTGATGTCCCGCGCCAAGTCGTCTGCCGTGTCTCCCGGAGGCCGCGCCACAATTCCGCCTTGCGCGTGGTCGCTGCTGGACTCAGACAGGTCGGCCGCGTTGCTCAGCACCACCACCGACAGCCCGGCCTGGGCGGCCCTGAGCGCGCAGGAAGCCCCGGCCGCGCCACAGCCAATGATCAGCAGGTCGGTCAGTATGTCTTCGTCCTGGCGACTCATGGCGCTCGCTCGCAGCGGGCCGGGCGGCGCCTTGCTGCCTGCACAGCTCCTCGGTATCGCTGCTGCCACAGCCAGGTGCCGTCCGGGATCTGTCGCGCGTTTCCACGGCACTCACACCGCCTCCTTCCCTCGCGTGGGTCGGCTTGCCTTCGCTCGGCCGCTGTGCTAGAATCCGGCCATGAAGGGGAGACTCCGACGGGCGCGGGTGGCGGACGTTGAGGCCGTGCACCGCCTGATCAATCATTTCGCCGAGCGCGACGAGATGCTGCCGCGTTCTCTGAACGAGCTCTACGAGAACCTGCGGGATTTTCACGTGGCCGAAGACGGGGACGAGATTGTGGCTTGCTGTGCGCTCCATGTGACGTGGGCTGACCTGGCTGAGGTCAAAGGTCTGGCAGTACGAGAGGACCATCAGGGACAGGGAATGGGAAGTGAACTGGTCCAGGTATGTCTGGAAGATGCGCGAGCGCTGGGTCTCCCGCGCGTGTTCCTGCTCACCTACATCCCGCCCTACTTCGAGCGCTTTGGCTTCCGGCGTGTCGAGAAGGCCGAGCTGCCGCACAAGGTGTGGACCGAGTGCATCCGCTGCCCCAAGTTCCCCGACTGCGGCGAAGTGAGCATGATCCTCGACACTGCCTGAGCCAGAAGGGGAGCAAGATGGCATCGAAGCGCGTGCTGGTCATTCACGGGTGCAACCTCGATCTCCTCGGTCGCCGCGAGCCGGAGGTGTACGGGCGGGCGACGCTGGACGAGATCGACCGGCAGATCCAGTCGCTCGCGGAAGCCCTCAAAATCGAAGTCCGGACCGTCCAGTCCAATCACGAGGGAGAAATCATCGAAGCCATCCACGGCGCGAGGGACGACGTGGACGGCATCATCATTAATCCCGCGGGCTTCACGACCACGAGCGTCGGCATACTCGACGCCATCAAGGCGCTTGGGTTGCCCGCCGTGGAAGTCCATCTGTCGAATATCCACGCCCGCGAGGAGTTCCGCCGCCACTCCATCATAGCCACCGCCACCATCGGCCAGATATCGGGCTTCGGCCCCGACAGCTATTCACTGGCGCTGCGAGCCCTGGCATCGCACTTCTCCTCTCACGAGAGATCATGACGGACGAGCACGCACAACGGCTTGGCCGCCTTCGGTCCCTGATGGCGGAGCGGGGCCTGGACGGACTCGTCGTCTCCGCGCCGGGCAATATCTTCTACCTCAGCGGCTTCCGCGGATCTTCCGGAGCCGCCCTCGTCACTCAGCGCGAGGCCGTCCTCCTCAGCGACTTCCGCTACCGCCTTCAGGCCAAAGAGCAGGCGCCTGACTTCGAGTTCCTCGAGGTAGGTCGTCACCTCTTCCGGACCCTCGCAGAAGCCGCTTCGGAGCGGCGCGTACAGCGCCTCGGCTACGACGCGGCCCACCTTAGCTGCGAGCGGAG
>JALGTG010000029.1 GCA_029821495.1 Candidatus Hebobacteria bacterium | reverse complement strand
CCAGTTTCGACGGTGGACAAACGCGTACCTCTTGCTGGTCGGCCCGGAGCGACGGGAGTATGACCGGCGATTGCGGCAGAGCCGCGGGCGGGAGCAGCCAAGAGACCTGGTGGCCGGCCTGCCGGCGGCGCAGCGGCAACTGCTGGCGGCGGAGGCGGCCTACGCGCAGCGCAAGCTGAACGATGCGGCGGAGCTGGCCAAGGAGTCCGTGAAGCAGGACAACCGGAACGCCGATGGCTATGGGTTGCTGGGCGACATCTTCCGCGAGCAGGGGAAGTACAAAGACGCCTTCACGATGTACAACTACGCGGTTCAGTTCGCCCCCAACAACCGCAGATACTGGCAGATGGTGCAGGATGCAACAGCGCTTCAAGAGGGGCGCACACTCCCGCGACGGTATCGCCGGGAGCGACCGACGCTGCTGAATCGGCCCGCCTGGACGTGGCTCGTCGTGGCCGCGGTGCTGGTGGGGGCCGCGCTGAGCGGCGTCTTCCTGCGAGGCAGGTGGGGTGAGGCTGCGCTCCTGAGCATCCCTGCCAATCTGGTATACGTGGCGCTTGCTGACGGATTCCTGCTGGGGGTAGCTCTGTCGGCGACGGCCATTCTAATGCCATTTGACGACGAGTTGATATCGTATCACGTGAGCTGGTTCGGCGCGGATGCAGCGCCGGTGATGGCGCCGGTCGGGCTCGTAGTTGCCGTCCCCGGAGTCGTGTTCTTCTGGGCTGCGCCGGTCTTCTATGCGATAGCAGCATACCTGGACGAGCACATCTCACTCTCGACGGTGATAGCGCTGTTGGCCTCTGGGGGACTGTCGCTGTGGTTCGGGTATCTGGCCCCCGAGGAGGGCAAGCTTGCGACGTATCTGCTGAGTGGGAACTTCGTCCTCTTCGGCCTCTTACTGGGGTGGCTCCTCGGAAGCATGCGCAGGCGGGTGTTTGAGCACTAGTCGCCGCCGAGAAGCACCGTTGGGCTCGCCTTGAGCAGCAGCTCCCCTTCGAGACCCTCGACATCGCCGTGCACCTCGATATTGACTTCCTCGCAGCGAGACAAGTGCCCCGATGTCTCGCCCGGCCTTGCCCAGACGTGGAGCAGCGCGGTCGGGTTGAGGTCAGGCGCGAGACGGCTGCCGTCATCAGCGGCGGCGCGGCGGCATAGATCTAGGACCTCTTGATCTGTGGCCAGGACGAGCACGTCGCCCACTTGCTCCGTCACAAGCGGAAGACTGATCGGCAGCAGGTGTCGGACCGCGGGGGTCGGGTCGGGGTTCGGCACGGCGGCCAGGATGGCCGGAGGTGCTTGCGACGCCTCTCGGGGTACCAGCGCGAGGAGCGCATCGGACGGCGATTCCTTCAGCCCCAGCGAGACCATTAACAGTGGGAGCATGTTGCGGACGGAGAAGGAGTCGTCGCCCGAACCGCGCCATGCAGCACGCGCGCCGAGGAAGGAATCCACTGCCGGGAGCCAACGGACCGGCTCGTGCACGAAGGCGTAGGCCGTGCTATCCCGGGGCAGGACCTGGGCCAGGGCGTCCCACTCGCCTTCACGTGGGGCAGCCGAGGGCCCGAGGGAGTCGCCCGAACGATAGATGCAGGCGATGCGGACGCCCTCGGGTACAGGAACGAGACCGAGGGCGAGAACACCGGCGCTCGCCCCAGAAGGCGCTAAGGTTGGGGGAGGGATAGGACGAGCGAAGGGCGCCCCACCGCGGTAGTACTGCAGCAGGTTGAGCCAGCCGCTGCGAGCATGGGGGAGGGCCTCTGAGAGGTGGCGCTCGAGGTGTGGGACGCTGCCGTAGCACCAGATGAGCGACTGGCGGGGTAGCGTTCGGAGTGCCTCGGCGAACTCCGGCGTCGAGGTCAGCCGCTGCGATGGGTCAGCTGCTGCGCGGAGACACTGATCTATGACGGCTTCCGTGGGTCCTATGAGGATGCAGCCCTCGTGGACTGCATACGCCACGGCGTCCCCGTTCGATGGGCTGCTCCACAGGATGATGCTGCGGTTCTCGCGCCTTATGACGGATCGACTCCAGCCGGCCTCGCGGCTCAGGGGCTCGATCGCCTGGTCGATGCCGGCGCGCGCGCCGCGCTCATCGGTGACACGAGCGATCAACACAAAGCTGGGCTTGCCACCAAGTTGGCGGTCCGGCCTGCCGATGCCGGCGCCGACGATCTCCCCACCAAACCAGGCAGATGCCTCCTCTCCGAGGTGCAACTGCAATCCAGTCCAATGGACGAACTGCTGAGCGATGTCGGTGGAGCGGCCAGCCAGACGGTTGATGTCAGAGTAGGCCCATGCCTTGCGGAGATGGCGCATCGCCGGGCTGTTGGGACGTAGGTCCGTTCCAATGGCGAAGACGGTGGATGCAGGGAGAAAGTCGGTGGGTGCGCGGACGAAGTGTGACCGAAAGACTGTATGGCTCAACAAGGCGACGGCGACTATCGCCGCCAGGGCCAGGATGGTGAGGAGGTAATGGCGATACTTGCCGAAGAGCGCGAGGATGGTGCGCTGGCCGTCGCCGGCGCCACTGTGCATCCCAGCTTCTCCTGGCGGCGTTTGGTGAATCCGCATTCCCACTCCTACTTCCTACCAACGACGTCGGCGAACGCATCGTAGGCAGCGCGGCCGAAGAGAACGAACTCCACTACCTCGAGTGTGGTCTTCCCTCTCGCGTGCTCGCCAACGGCGTCGAGCATAGCGCGAGCGCAGTCCGTAAGCTCGAAGCCGCCGACACCGGTCCCAAGAGCGGGAAAGGCTATGCTGCGGAGGCCGAACTCGCTGGCGCGGGCGAGAGCGCTTAGCGTGGCTCGGCGGATGTAGTCTGCATTGGTGGCGAGGTCGCGCCCCATGACGGCAGCGTGGATCACGTGCGCGGCTTTGAGCTCACCTGCACCCGTAACCAGGGACTCGCCAATAGGAATCGGCCCTTGACCTGTAGCCTCTCGCTCGATCTCGCCTCCCCCACGGCGCTTGATGGCACCCGCGACGCCGCCGCCCATCCACAGCTCATTGTTGGCGGCATTCACTATGGCGTCCACCTCTCGCTCGCAAATGTCTCCTTCGACGAGTCTGACGGTGAGGGGCCCGATCCGGCGGCGCATCTCGTCACTCCTCTCTTCTCGGCGGCCGATTTCTGTCCGTGAAGAGCTTGAAGAGCCACCGCGCGGCGTCGCGGACCGCCCGCACAGTGCGCTCGGGTGGATCGCGGCGAAACGCAAAGTCGGCGTCGGGCTGGTTCCAGAGCTGGCCCACGAGCAGCTTGGCCTTGACGACGGCGCGCAGGTCATCGTTGCGGAAACGATCGAAGGCGTACCGCCGAAGCAGTGCGAGGCTACCGCCGCGTGTAAACGCTGACGCGAAATCTACTATGTAGGGTCGGCCTCGATCTGCGACGACGATGTTGGATCGGTTCTTGAGGTCGCAGTGTACGACTCCTCGCGCGTGGATACCCTCCACGATGCGTTGGAGTCGCGCGAAGAACTCGGGGGGAAGCGCGCCGTCCTCGTAGTCGGCGCAGCTTCGTCCGGCGATGTGCTCGACAACGAGTGCGTGGCGGTCGAGGATGCCGATCAGGCGAGGTACTCCGGGGGTCCCTGAAAGGACGCGATAGACGCGCGCCTCACGGCTGATGAGCCAAGGTCCGACGAGAGTACGCAGGAGCCAGCTACTGGGGCGGTAGTCCTTGACGACCGCGCGCCGGCCGCGGTCCTCCAGGAGGAGTAGAGCGGGCCGAGTGCCGCCGCCGGGCCGGATTCGTCGGCGGACGTAGTCGTGTAGGTTGCTGCGGGTGAGATCTGTGAAGGCGCTGCCCCAAGCGCTCATCTCGTCCTCCCGTCGCGCGAGAGATTCGGTCCTTGGACGGCCGGCACCTGCTGAGAGCCACTGGAGCGGACTCGTACAAGGAGGCGACACAAGGAACGCAGTTCGAGGAAACCGCGCTTGCCCCACAAGCGAAAGAAGGTATAATAGGCACGGAATCTGGAGGGAAGAGGAGTGTAAGCCGATGGGTAGGCGTCTGAGAGTGCCGGTCATACTCGCACTCGGGCTCCTCGCGGCGCTGATCGCGGCCGCGGCGTTCTCCAGCGCCAGCGTGTCGTATCGGTCGGCGGACCGCGACGGCACCCGAGTTGCCGAGGTCGTGATCGGGGAGCGCGTGGTGATCGTCCTGCGTACGGCTGCCGGTGGCTACACCCCACTGGAGCGAGCGGAGATCGTGGCAAGCCGGCTCCGGTCGGCTCTCGATGCAAGTGTCGAGTACTACGATCTGGAGGCGTCTCCGCTTGCCAGCGGCCACGGTGTCTACGTCAACGATCAGCTGATCGTGGCGGTCTACGATGCGGAGGCGGATGCGCACGCCGCGACGACGGAGGCGCTGGCGGCTTTGTGGCGCGACAACATCGTGATTGCGCTCGGCGGCGAGGTGTCAGAGACGCCGCCGGCGGAGGTCCCGCCCGCTCAGCCAGAACCCGAGCCGCTCCCTGAAGAGGTGCCGACAGAGGAGCTCCCGATAGAGGAAGCTCCTGCCGAGGAAGAGGCAGCGGCGACTGGTGGTGAGGCCGGCCCAGAAGTGGCGGCGGAAACGGTCGACTGGACGGGCGCAGCCCAGAAGTGGGTCCCCGTTTTCAGCCTGGAGACGGAGGGCGCCCGGATAGGGTTCGCTCAGGTCGCGGGTCCTACGTCGCAAGTGGGCAAGGTCAAGGGCGTTGCGCAACTGCGTCTGAACTTCAAGGGCGTAGGACGGATCTACGCCTACATCCCGGTGTCCAGCATAAGCATGAAGCTGGACAGAGTGCAGGGGGTGAGCGTCTGGGCGCTCGCCGATGTCAAGGTCCTGGACTTCTGAGCGGGCAGGGGAGACAGAAGATATGAAGACACGGAGAAGAGGAATCGCGGTTCTGCTCACAGTGGTCCTGCTCGGCCTGGTGCTATCGGCCACGGCAGTGCAGGCGATCGACTTGGGGGACATCCTGAAGGTAGGCGGCGTTGCCTGGCTGGTGACCCAGTACGGTGACCAGATTGACGGCTTCCTGACGAGCGCCCTCGACGAGCGCGACGCGGCCGCCAGAGGTGCGACGAAGGTGGTGCCAATACTCTCGCTTGGTGGCGGCGGATACGTTGGGGCCGCCCAGGTTGTCGGGAGCCCGGAGAACGTGCAACGGGTGAAGGCGGTGTTCCAGGTGGAAGGCCGCTATGGCAACATCAGGGCCCAAGTGCTCTTGCCGGCGGCCACCGACCGGGCGTCGGGCAGACCGGACCGCGCGAAGGGCGTGGGCGTTTCGGCGGTCATTGAGTTCCAGATCTGAACCCGGAGAAGACGCATCTCACAGGGGCGGGCATTTGTGGAAGATAGCGGCTGATGCCCTGTGCAGCGGGCGTAGACGTAGAGACTGCACGCCCTGTCCATCGGAATGCGGGGGCCCTGGAAGCAGGGCCCCCGCCGCCATTTCCGGGTGGCCACGGCAAGGCGCACGCTCGGCAGAGGAAGCCTGGGGAGCGGGAGCCGGTCGCACCGGTAGCCGGATGGACCGGCGTGCGGTTCAGTCCAGCCGATAGACCTTGACTCGACGGCGGCCGAAGCGGATCGCTTCCTGGTAAGTGGGGAAGCACAGATCTATGCGCATGCCTTTGATGGCGCTGCCGCGGTCGGCGGCGAGGGCGAAGCCGTAGCCGGGGATGTAGAGGCGAGTACCCAGGGGTATCACCTGGTCGTCTACGGCCACTATTCCCTTCTCTGCCTTGATGCCGGTGGCGGTGTACCCAGTAGCCCATTTGCCACAGCTCCGGGGGCCTGGGTCGTAGGCGGTCGCCTCCATGTCCATAGGCGTGCGCCAGTGGCGCCAGTACCCCGACCGCGTCGACATCCCGCGAATGCCCCGAAGCACGACACTATCGCGGGGCTCCGAGGTAAGCTGCTCATCCAACAGAACCCGCGAGGCCACCTCGCCGTCTTTCTCCCATACCCGCCAGACGCGACGCAGGAGACCGTCCCGACCCTGGACCAGGACTCTCACGTGCCCCAAAGGCCGGTCGGGGTCAGCCAATACGAAGGTATTGGCGTGCAGCGTCGTTTCCTCGGTGATGTCTCGCCGAGCGACGCGGGTGACACGCACCTCGAGACCGTCCGTGATGGGGGTGTCGGGAGATGGGTCAGTTCGGTCCAGGGGGCCAAGTGTCATCCCAAGGGCAGAGAGCAGATCGGCAACGGTGGCCGACTCGGTCGGGATCTCTCGCATTCCACCATCTGCAACGAGCGTGACTTGAGGCGCGCCGCTGGAGAGACGCGGCCACCGGGAGGCGCCTGCTATCCCAAGCGAGCAGAGAGCGACAGCTATGACCAGGAATCGCTGCATCGGGATTTGTAGCATTCCACTTGGCCCCCAGATGGGCGCTCCTGTGATCCTCTACTCCTGGGCGGCAGATCGCGAGAAGACGCGATGGCCGCCGCGCGCCATGCGCTGTCTGGGCTGGGGATGGTGCTGCGATGGAGGGTTAGCTGACGCCTGCTGGTTCAGCGAAACGGGGCGGTTCCTAGCAACCGCCCCTACTATGTGTATCATGCTACATGGTTCTGGTCAAGGGGGGCCCCTGCCGCGGGTGTGACAGGAGATCCGCAGCGGGCTGCCCCGGAGATGGCCTGTGCCCCCTGAGAACAGGCTCAGTCGGCCGTCCGAGACAGCCCGCTGCAGGCGGTGCCGTGCTTCCCTTGGCCGTTATTCCACAAAGTGGCGGAAAGTCTGGCGGGAGGGGCGGTGGTGGAGCGTGCCGAAGCATCCTGTCTGACGGAATGGGGAGGTTTCTAAGGACGGTGAAGCCAACGGTTCTCTGCGTGATGGGTCTCTTGGTGCTCGCGGCCGTGGGCCCGGCTGGCGGGCAGGATGTCATCTTTGATCGGTACGGCGGCTTGCAGGAGAGCCAGGCGGCTGCGACCGGCTGGTTCCGGGCAGAGCGGGCCCAAGGACGGTGCTGGCTGGTCGATCCCGACGGCCATTGGTTCTTGAGCGCTGGTGTAAACAACGTCAACCCTAGGCCCGACGTGGTCCGCGGAACCGATCGCGTCCCGTACTATGAGACCGTCGAAGGGAAGTATGGGAGCGAGAGAAGGTGGGCTGAAGCCGCGGTGGGCCGACTGAGGGGCTGGGGGTTTAACACGCTGGGCGCGTGGTCAGCTCCGGGGACATGGTCGCAGGACATGCCATATACTGTGATCCTGCACTTCGCGGATCTGACCGCTTGGGGGGAGGGGGAGTCCTTCGCGGATGTCTTCGACCCCGACTTCGAGTCGGCCGCGATCAGGCACGCCCGTAGCCAGTGCCAATCGCTGGCTGACGATCCGGCGCTCATGGGGTACTTCACCGACAACGAGTTGTCGTGGGGAGGTGAGGAGGGATGCTCTGGGACGCTGTTCGCAGATTTCTTGGGTAGGGGGGACAGCGCTCCCGGGCGACAGGCGCTGCTGCGCTTCCTCGAGAGGAGGTATCTGAACGCTGGGGAGCTTAACCGCGTGTGGGGTACAGGATACGAGTCCTTCCAGCAGATCGGGCGGGTCCCCCAGGTCGGGTCCGCCATACCGCGAGAGGACGTCGCAGACTTCCTGCGGCTGGCGGCGGAGCAGTACTTCCGCATCGTGCACGACGCGATCCGGGGGGTTGACGAGCATCACCTCATCCTAGGCTGCCGGTTTGCGGGGCCTCCGCCGAGGCCGGTGCTCGAGGCGATGCAGGACTATGTGGACGTTGTCTCCCTCAACGATTACGGCGCGAGTCCTCCGTTGGACGTTGTGCGCGGCATATACCGGATAGTGGAGAAGCCGGTGCTAATCTCGGAGTTCAGCTTCCGAGCGAAGGACAGCGGGCTGCCAAACACGCGTGGAGCGGGGATCGTCCTGGACACTCAGCGAGCCCGAGCGGAGCACTTCGAGGAGTATGTCCAGGGACTCATCGCGCTTCCCATGGTCGTGGGATACCACTGGTTCGAGCACGCAGACCAGCCCGCCGAGGGCAGCTCCGACGGGGAGAACAGCAATTACGGGCTGGTGAGCATACAAGACGAGCCGTACCGAGAATTGACTGAGGTGACATCGCGGGCGAACAGGGCAGTATACGACAGAGCGCTGGGAGGCTTCTCTCAGCGCTGAGCAGACGTGATGGTGCCCCGAGGACGGCGGGATTCCCCGGGGCACCTACTCCCCCTGGCGTAGGAGGGAGGGCGGCTATGTTGTTGCGATTCGAGGCATCTGGGTCCCAAGCCGACCAGCGTGGCCGGTGCTTGCCTGACCCCGAACCGACTTCACCCTATTAGACGCAGGAGACCGTGGAAAGTTCCCGTCCTGCAGCAGAAATTTCTGTGGCCATTCTGGGAACGAAGTGTGATGGCTCACGGCCCCGGCCGCTCGTCGGGGAAGCAGCGGGAGTCCAGTGTGATGCCTGAGGTGGTGCTGGTCAACACGAACCGGCTGCGGCCGCCGGTGGCTCCGGTGGGGTTGGACTACATGGCCGACCTGCTCCGGGCTCAGGGGGTCCGCGTACGGCTGGTGGACCTGTGCTTCGAGCCGGACGCGGAGGCCGCGACAGCGGGCCGCCCGAGTGACGTAGATCCGGTGCTGGTGGGGCTGACCCTCCGGAACACGGATGACTGCTACCTTGCGAGCGGGCAGGACTTCGTTCCGGAGTTCCGTCGGCTGGTGGAGTTGGCGCGAAGGCACACTAGCGCTCCAGTGGTTATTGGTGGCAGCGGCTACTCTGTTTGCCCTGCGGCAATTCTTCAGGCGACGGGCGCAGACTACGGGATCGCGGGCGATGGAGAGGTCCCCCTGGCGGCCCTTACATCCGAGCTGGCGCGGGGCAACGACCCCCAACGGGTGCCGGGGCTACTGTGGCGAGACGCCGAGGGAGTAAAGGGCAATCAGCCATGGCTCGGTCCCCTGGAGGACCTGCCGAGGCGAGGACGAGCACTGCTCGACAATGAGCGGTACTTCTCCGAAGGCGGCCAGGCGGGAGTCGAAACGAAGCGAGGATGTGACAGGGAGTGCATCTACTGCGCGGATCCGCTGGGGAAGGGCACGCGGGTGCGAGCGAGGAGCCCGGCTCAGGTGGCGGATGAGTTTGAGGCGCTGCTGGCGCAGAACGTCGATCACTTCCATCTGTGTGACAGCGAGTTCAACGTGCCAGCGGAGCATGGGTCCGCGGTCTGTCAGGAGCTGATCCGACGAGGCCTGGGAGAACAGACGCGCTGGTACGCGTATGCGACTCCGGCAGGATTCACGGGTGAGCTGGCCCTTGCGATGCGGAGGGCCGGGTGCGTCGGCGTTAACCTCGGCGCGGACAGCGGGGATGACCGAATGCTGGCGGAGTTGGGGCGCGACTTCCGGGCCGAGGCGCTCTGGGAGACAGCCAGAGCGTGCCGTGACGCCGGTCTGGTCTTCATGTACGACCTGCTGCTCGGGGGACCGGGCGAGACGCGGAGGAGTGTGGCCCTCACCATTGAGACGATGAAACGGATATCGCCGGACAGGGTTGGCGTCTCGCTAGGGGTGCGGATCTACCAAGGAACGGCCCTCAGTAGGCTGGTACAGAGAGAGGGGCCGACGGCCCAGAACCCCAACCTGCGGGGGCAGGTCGAGGACAACCCGCAACTGCTCAGGCCCGTGTTCTATGTCTCGTCCGCGCTCGGCAGAGAGGCGGAAGACTACGTGGCGGGGCTGGTGGGCGGCGATCCCAGATTCTTCTTCCCAACGACAGACTCGGGCACCGAAGCCTACAACTACAGCAATAACGAACGGTTAGTGGAGGCGATCCAACAGGGCTACCGGGGTGCCTATTGGGATATCCTGCGGCGAGTGGCGGAGGGCGACTGAGGAGGTTGGGCGCTGGCAGGGATGATCCGGTAGACGAGGAGCCGAGTATCCCCGGCCGGGTAGCGGACGAGGGGCTGGAACCGGGGATGGCCGACAATCTCGGCAGCCCTCGGGATCTTATCCGAGGCGTCAGCGCGGGTGATCAGGTAGGAGGCTCCGATGGAGTCGGCGACCCGTAGGGCGGCATCGACGCCATCGGTGGGAAACTGCGCGCAGGGGATGCGTGCCACCTGGTATAGCCCCCAAGCGTTGTCGGTCAGCGCGGGGGTGGGGTCGGGCCCGAGCTCTCCGACGGCACGGACGGCGACTGGCGGGTAAAGGGGCTCGGGGTGGCCGGCGGTCGGGGGAGGGAAGATCCACCAGTAGCACGGAGAGAGGAGACAGACAACGAGGGCGAGGCATGCGGCAGGGCCGGCAGCCCGATGGCCTGACCGCCTGGCGCGGTCGATGAGGAAGACGCCGGAGCAGGCGGCAAGGGCAAGGATGACGGGAACGAAGGCGGGCATGATGTGCCAGAGACCCCCGCGAAGGGCCGGGAAGGGCACCAGGAGGGCCGGCGTTGCAAGCCCTATTGGCAGGTAGAGCAACCACGGCACGGATGAGCGCCGGAGGCCTCGAAAGAGAAGTCCGGCGGCGGCCAGAGGCCCCAAGAGCATGACGGCCTTGAGCAGGAGGCGGAGGCTGACCCCTACGACGCCCATCTTGCCGTCGAGGGAGAGCATGTACGTTGCGTCGAGATAGTGGCGGAGATTGAGGTGCGACTGGTCAAGGCGGAAGAGGTCGTTGTACTCGGTCAAGAAGGCGGTGCGGAGGGGGTTAGCGCCGGCGGGGCTGCCGAACACAACCATCTGGCGTGTCCACCATGGCGCGGAGACGACGGCGAAGGTGGCGATGAAGAAGAGCGCGAGCTGAAGAGAGCGAGCGCGCTGTCCGCGGCGCCAAAGCTCGAATGCCAGGAACAGGGCGACGACGACGAGGAGTCCTCCGTCGGTGCGGACCAGGTAGGCAATGGCGGCCAGGGCACCCGCGGCGAGGCCAAGTACCGTGGACCTGCGCCAGGCCGCCCAGAGCGCGATGATGCTCAGGTTCACGAAGACGGCGTTGAGCATGAAGTGGTCCGGGGAGAGGGAGAGCTCGACGAGGTAGTAGTTGAGTGCGGCGGCGGCGCCTGTGAGAAGGATGACGTCGCGGCGGCGAGACAAGATGCCCGCAATCCAGGCGGAGACGGCGCAGAGGAGCGCGCCGAAGACGAGTGCCGGCAGCTGCGCAACGCGGGGCGAGGTGCTGTGGGACAGAAGGAAGGCAGCAGCCGTGACAATCGAGGTGCCGGGCATCCAGTACTCGTTGCTCGGCACGGGTAGAGATGCGGGCATGCCTGCAAGGTAGTTCCAAACGTAGTCGGCGACGAAGCCGCGGCCATGGTAGAGGTTCTCAGCTACCATGGTGTAATACGCGGCATCGGCGGACACGGGAATGGGCCTAGTGAGCGCGTAGGCCAGCCGCACGCCGAGTGCGGCGACGAAGATGCCGAGGCAGAGCAGGGCCAGGTGGGGCGCCTTGGGGCGCGCTGGCGAGGATGAGACGGTCACCGTGGGTCAAATCACACGAGTGGTTGGGATGGCAAAGGCGCGGATGCCGTGCCCCTCGCGCTCGCGGAGGATACTCAAGTCCGCCAGCATCCGCACCACGCTGTCGGGATCAGCCACGAGGATGATGACGCGGTTGCGGCGCTCCGCCGGTTGCCCTGTCTCCTCCGCGCGCTCGGCCATCCGGGCGCCGACGACGCTATCTATACGCGTATAGCGTGAGATCACCATGTGGCGCTCGATGACGGCGCGAACGTCAGACTCCAGGGATTCGTGATATATGAGGAAGAGCGTCTCCATGTAGTGTTGCCTCTATGCCTATGTGCCATACCGGGTGTGGGGTGTCTATAGACTCGCGCGCAGGCACTCCCGATCCATGGCTACCGGCCTGCCGGCGACTCGCACTCTGCCTCCTTGCTTCAGTTGACGTGCTGCGGGCCGGACGGGTGGGTGCCGTCGTGCCGAGGAGTGCTGGATCGGCGATGGGCCTCGGAGTGCCAGTGGGGGAGGCGATGAAGACTGTGATCGTCAGGACGGTGACTGGGGCTCGGCTAGCAGAGCTCCGTCGATCTCCTGGGTCGGTGTCACTTCGGCGATTTGCCCCACCAGGCTGGCAGGCGCCCTGCAGTACAGGCGCATGTACTGCTCCGTCAGGCCTGTGAGATGGCCATCCGCCTCTCGTTCCTCAAACAGGACAGACACCGTTCGGCCGACCCACGTGCGGGCGGCGGCGCGGGCGAGATGGCGAGCAACAGCGAGCATGCACTCGGTGCGCTCGCGGCGGACTCGGGAAGAGACTTGTCCGGGCAGTCGAGCAGCCGGTGTGCCAGGGCGGGGCGAGTAGGGGAAGACGTGGACGCGTGAGGCCCCGATTCTTCCGATGAAATCCGCGCTTCGCTTGAACTGCTCCTCCGTCTCGCCGGGGAAACCGACAACGATGTCAGTCGTGATAGTAGCATCTGGCAGTACCCGCCGAACGCGGCCGACGAGCGCGGCGAAGTCTGCGGCCGTGTAGCCGCGGCCCATCGCGGCGAGCAGCTCGTCGTCGCCGGACTGGAGGGGAAGGTGCAGGTGGTGGCAGAAGCTCGGGTGGTCAGCGATTTCTACGAGCAGGTCTTCGCCTGCATCCATGGGTTCGATGGAGCTGAGGCGGATGCGGGGGATGGGGGTCCCGCGAAGCGCGCGGAGGAGCTGGGCGAGGGAAGTGTCGCCGAGGTCGCGGCCGTAGGCGCCGAGACGGATGCCGCAGAGGACGAGTTCCTTCGCCTTGGCCTCAACTAGCTCCTCGACGCGGCGGATCACCTCCGGCATCGATGTGCTGGTCGGCCTTCCACGCACGTGGGGTACGATGCAGTATGTGCAGCGATGGTCGCAGCCGTCCTGGATCTTGAGGAAGGCGCGCGTACGGGCGCGTGGGGCAGGGGAGGACAGGCCGGAATCCGCGGGCGATAGATTGACCACAATGGCGGCGATCTCTCGCTTGCGCGTGTTAGGGACGACGAGATTGACCTCGGGTAGTGCGGCTGCCACGCCCTCCGCGTCGCGCTGCGCCCAACAGCCGGTAACGATAAGATGTGCCTCGGGATGCTCGCGGCGGAGCTTGCGGATGAGCTTGCGGGCCTTCGCGTCGGCGGTGGCGGTGACGGTGCACGTGTTGACGATGTAGATGTCCGCGGGCTGTCCGCGGCCGATCACCCGGCAGCCGCGCGCAGCGAGGGCGCTTGCCATCTCGTCGGCGTCGCACTGGTTGACCTTGCAGCCGAGGGTGAGGATGGATACGGCTGGCGGAGTCATCTCCCGGCCATGATAGCACGGGGAGACGGGGTAGCAACAGAGCAGGGGAGGCGCTCCGGGGCTAGCTACGTGCCGCGCTGGGCGAACCAGGGAATAAGGGAGCCGAGCCAGTCGTTGAGGAGGAACTGGACGCGGCCGATGAAGAGCGAGATGCGGGCCATGGCAGTGTAGGCGAACATGGCACCGAAGGCGATCATGAGGAACCAGCGGCCGAGGAGGGCGGAGCGGCCGAGGTTCCGCCCGAAGCGGCCCTCGTGAGGGACTGCGAAGAAGAAGTAGCTGAGGACCGTGAGCAGGATGATGACGAAGAGCCAGTTGTGGAGTATCACGTCGCCCCAGCCGATGCTGGCGTCGGCGCGGAGAGGCTTGAAGCAGCCGTAGATCTGGGGCGAGAAGATGGGGAAGAATTGGCGGAAAAAGTAGCCGGACGCGGTGCCGAAGAACAGCCCCATCACCAGGCGGGCCATCCAGAGGAGGCGGCGGCTGTAGATGAAGTAGAAGAGCAGGCCGACGATGGGGGCGAAGATCCAGTACCACTTGCCCTCGTGGACCATGGGCTTCCACCACTTGCCCTCGAGGTTCTGGGCCCAGATGAACACGATGAGGTAGCCGGCGCTCAACCCGACGAAGATGTGCTCGAAGATGCGAGAGATGGGGTTCTCGCGGTAGAGAATGGTGTAGACGCCGAGGGTGACGATGGCGGCGGCCCAGAGGGTCGCAGATTCGAGGCTCACGAGGGGCGCTCCGTGGTTCGCCTGCGGCCGAAGATGTAGCCGAGGTTGCCGATGATGATGAGGGCGATGATCAACATGTGGGCCCAGGACTGGACGGGCATGATTGCGCTGGCCCGGTCAGGCCGCTTGACGAGAACCTCCATCTCGGCCGCGCCCTTTGCGCCGTTGAGCACTCCTCTCAACTGGCCGGAGTCAAGGAAGGGGTAGTAAGAGGGCACCATAACCGCGGTGTAGGCGCCTGCCAAGGGAGTGCCGTACACGCCCTGGATCAGTCCGATCCACAGCTCCGTCACGTTGGCGAGGCCGGTGATCTCTATCACGAGGCCGACGCTCTCGATATTCTCCACTCCTTCCATCATGGGAAGATCGGTGACTGGATTGCCGTGGAAGTCGTCGCCGATGGTCTTGGGGATGTTCTTGGCGAGGGCGATCAGGACGTTGTCGAAGCCGTACTTGTAGCCCCAGTTGCACCAGTCCACGCCGTACTCCGCGCCATACTCGGCGGCGACGCGCTGGGCGATGTCGTTCGCGAGCTTGACGCCCATTGGCGGCTGCAGGTTCATGACTGCAAAGCGCTTGCCGTTCTGGAAACAGGCATGGATGATGGCCTCGGTTTGAGGACCGGTCTCGGCCTGGGTGCTCGCATCCCAATCGGTGGAGATGATGATGAGCTGGTCGTCGGGCACGGCGGCGATGGCGTCATACACGCCCTGTGTTACGCGGCTCGGCAAGATGGGCAGGGCAATGGGGAAGAGGATCTGCCACGTAACCACCGCAGCCAGGAGCAGATAGATGTAGTAGCGCGGAATCTGCTGGATCCTCTGCCAGAAGGTTGCGTGGGAACCGGCCATGTCAGCCCTGCTCCGAGAAGAAAGTGCCGCGCTCCAGGCTGAGCCATATCCGTAGCGACATGGCGAGGCCGCCGACGGCGACGCCGAAGACGATGCCTCGCTGCGCCGGGGTGTTGAGCCAGGACATGATCCAGTCGCCCAAGGTTTCCAGGCGGAAGAAGGCGAGGGGGCCGGTGGTGGGAAGTCCGTGGGTGAGCCACTGGCCGACGGGGACTTGCGCGAGCATGACGATGAAGGCGGCCGCCATCATGAGGGCGGCCTCAGCCGTGTGGATGCGGAAGGCGCGGTAGGCGGCGGAGGCGATGTAGAACGCCAGGAGGGAGAACGTCGCTGCCTGGAGCGGCATGAAGATCCCGCCAAACAGGAGTTCGTAGGTGCTTTCCTGCCATGGCAGACGCCCGCCGGGAGCGTCCTGGTCCGGGAGGTAATGGGCCCAGAGGCCGAAGACGAGCATGGCGGACATGGCCAGGAAGAATGCCCCGCTGTTGTGCCAGCCCGGCCGTCTCTGCGCGACATTGCGCCCGTGGACCTGGCAGAGGCTGTAGATGCCGAGACCGACCGTGAAGGCGCCGACGACGGAGAGCATGATGCCGATGGGTTCGATGCCGGGCGTGAGGATGTTGGCGGCGCGATCGGGGTTCGGATTGGGCATGCCGGTGGGCCACAGGACGCTGCCGCGCACCGGCAGGAAGTACTCGAGGCCGAGGTAAAGGCCGCCGGCGAAGGTCACAAAGGCGATCAGCCAGCGGCGTCCGCGCGGCCCGAGGAAGCGGTGGAGCAGCACGAGGAGTGCGATACTGAAGGCGACGGCGAGGATCAGGCGCCAGATGAGAGCGCTGGTCGAGGCGGCGGGGTGGAAGATGCCGAGGAGCGAGTTCCACATGCTCACTGCGCTCCCGAGGCCAGCAGGTTGAGCAGGAAGTTGTTGGTCGCGCTGTCGGCCCCGCCGACCGCCGAGGCAACGACAACGCCGACGATGACGAGGGCGATGAGGATGGCCTTTGCGATGTCCTGTCCGATGAGGCTGCCGGTTAGGGTCGGCTCGCGGGTGAGGTAGGCGCTGGCCGCGTAGTACTCGTCTCCGATGACGACGTAGTCACAGGTCGCGATGAAGAAAGGGATCTGCACCGGATCGGGGCAGCCGGCGACCTGGAGCGCGCCGAGGGCGCGGCCGTTCTCGGCGAGGATGAGCGACTCGGCGAAGAAGGCACCGAAGAAGAAGTTTGTCGCGGTCTGCTCGCGCGCCATGATGCCGACGCAGCCCATTGCGTAGGCGAACTGCTCTTCGGTCACGAAGCGCACATCCTCAGAGCGGAATGCCTCGGGATGGTCGGCCGCGGTGTACGCCTCGCGGACGGACTCCTCGAGCACCGGGTAGAGAGTCGCGCTCGCCGTCGCGACGACTATGCGTGTTGCGTGGACTGCCGCCAGCTTGACGATATACGAGAGGATCGCAAGCGCCTGAAGGGTCACGATCGTGATTCCGTGAAGCCCAGTCGAGAAGAACACCGGCCGGCCCATCTCGGTGGCGCGGCCGACGGCCTCCTCGATAGCGTTGAGACCGGGGATACGGCGGATAAACATCTCCCGGCCCCGCTGGGCCAGGAGCACGCTGACCACGATGATCAGGCACATCGAGCCGAACAACGCGCTCATGAACCAGTTTGCGTGCTCGAGACCACCCATCGCTACTTCGAGTCCTCGCTAGACTCGCCGAGACGGTCTAACAGCCGATCGAAGGCATCCCGGTCGGCCAGCACCTCGGCCGCGGCCTCCACCTCGTTTGGGGGCAGGAAGAAGCTTAGGAATGGCCGCGCGAAGAGCGCGGCCTGGCTCATCAGGAACCCGATTGGACGGTTCAGCTCAAGAAAGAGAACCGCCGGAGATTCGAGACGGCGAGCCCTTATGGCCCTCGCGAGCTTCTCAATGACTTCGTTCTTCCGTGCCTGCTCCGCGGCGCGCTGTTCCTCGTCTACGGGGCGAGGTCGAAGGAAGTCAACCAGGTGAGACATCGTCACCACCATCCGCCTCCCGTCTCACGCGGTGGTCGATGGCCGCCATGACGTCTTCTGCGTTGCCCTCAAACCAGAGATATATACCACGGTAGGCTTCGAGACGCGAAGGCCGAGCGAGAGGGCTGAGCTTGACGCCCCACTCGTCCCGCGCAGCCCTGTGCACCTGGCGCCAGGCCATGGCACGGCGATGGAGAAGTCCTTTCGCCGAGGCGCCGTCCGGCCCCAGCGCGTAGCGAACAGGGAAGAGGAACTCGCTTACTGAGGCAGTGAGCAGGATGACGGCAAGGACGCCGAGCAGTGGGGCCTGGAATCCGTAACCTGCGGCTATGCCTGCGAGGACTATGACGGCGACGATGGCGACCGCCTGACGGGGGCGCCTCCGGGCGAGGTGGACGGTCCACTCCAGCCTCGGCTCCTCCATCACAGCCCCAAGTCGTCGCCGATGTCCTGCATGGCCTTGAGGCCGATGCTTACGAACTCCTCCAGGTCGAGGCCGAGTTCCTGCTCGCAGGCGCGGATCTGGTCGCGATTAGCCCCGCGCGCGAATGACTTCTCCTTCATGCGGTTCAATACAAACTGGACGTCGATGGCCGCGAGCTTCCTCTCGGGGTGAATGAGCGCGGCTGCGACGACCAGGCCGGTCAGCGGGTCCACGCACCAGAGCGCTTTGTCCAGCGTCGACTGCCGAGGCGCGTGGTCCGCGTGAGCGAGCACAGCCTGCACGATCCCGGAGTCGACGCCAGCTTCCTCGAGGATCTTGGCCCCGATGCGGCCGTGCTCGTCGGGCGAGTCGGCGGTCTGATCGTAGTCCACATCATGCAGCAGCCCGGCGAGGCGCCACGTCTCCTCATCCTCGCTGAGCCGGCCCGCGAGGGCGCCGAGCACGGCCTCGCACGCGAGACAGTGCTTGAAGAGGTTCTTCGTCTTTAGGTTGGCCATCAGAAGCTCGAGCGCGCTTTCACGATCCATGACTAATCTGCTTCTCCCTCCTCGCCGAACACCTCTGCGGTAAACGCGTAGATCTCGGCCCCGTGACCCCACGCGCCGGGGGCTAGTCCTGCCTTGATGCAGGTCTGATCGAGGAACTCCTCCCTGCTCCATCCCCACTCGGCCGGCACCTGAGGAAGCAGCAGGCCGCGCTGCGTGCCCTGCTGCACGATGAGACCGTGGACGCCTACCTCTATTCGGTCGACATCGGTGACTTGCCGCGGCGGGCCGAGGACCGATACTTCGATTCTGATATCGTTCAGCTCGGGAAGCTGAATGGGCTGGAAGCGAGGATCCTCACGGGCGGCAGCGCGAGCCATCCTGACGACGTTCTGGATGAGCGGTTGGCTGGCCTCAACGCTCCCGATGCAACCGCGCAGCTGGCCGAGCCTGCGGAGAGTGACGAAGGCGGCGCCCTGTTCCTGGAGTGCCGGGTCATCTGAGGGAGCCGCGTATGGCATGCTCTTGGCCGCTGCCTCGACCGCCCCGCGCGCGACGCGGAGCAGAGCGCTTCGCTGCTGCTCGTTCAGCATCAACGGCCCCCCTGTTCGCGCTGCTCGACCATGCGACGGAAATCCGCTTCGCTCAGGATGGGTATGCCAAGCTCCTGCGCCTTATCGCGCTTGGATCCAGGAGACTCCCC
>JALGTG010000191.1 GCA_029821495.1 Candidatus Hebobacteria bacterium | reverse complement strand
GTTGGGCCGGCGGGAGCAGCGCGGCTATCGCCGGCCTTGCTCGACGATGAGGCAGGTGAGGGTGCGGCCGACATTGGCGAGGGCCTGGATCTTGGCGACGACGAGCTGGGCGATGGACTTGAAGTCAGGCGCCTCGGCGTGTGCTATGACGTCGAAGGGTCCTGTGACGGCGTAGCTGGCGCTTACGCCCTTGATCTTGGCTATCTGCCGACTGACGGTGAGGGCCTTGCCGGCCTTGGCCTCGACGAGGACGAATGCCTGGACTGCCTTGTCGGCGTTCTCGCTGGTATGGGCCATGGGAGCCCACCTCCCTTCCGGCCTCCTGGCGGCGGGTTGGGCGGATCAAGAGCTGCCGGATGCAGCTTCTGCCTCTGGGGCGGAGCCCGCGATCTCGTGTTCGGCCTTACGCTTGCTGAAGGCGACTGCGCCCGCAAGCAAGACGAAGGAGACGCCGACAACAGCCAGGCGTGCTCCGGCGGACATCGGCGACACGGCTACCGGCGCTGCCAGGATGGCCACTAGGTTCATTACCTTGATGAGCGGGTTAAGCGCCGGGCCGGCGGTGTCCTTCAGGGGATCGCCGACGGTGTCGCCAATCACGGCTGCCTTGTGGTATTCGGTGCCCTTTCCGCCAAAGAGTCCATCCTCGATCTTCTTCTTGGCGTTGTCCCAGGCCCCGCCGGTGTTGGCCTGGAAAACGGCCATGAGCTGGCCGGTGAGGATGGCGCCGGCGAGGAAGCCGCCGAGGGCAGCGGCGCCCATCAGCGGGTCAGCATAGCCGAGACCGAACACGACGAGAAGGGGGGCGAAGATGGCGAGAACGCCCGGGCCGAGAAGCTCCTTCTGAGCGGCGGTGGTGCTGATCATGACGCAGCGGCTGTAGTCGGGCTTGCCCTTGCCCTCCATGATGCCCGGGATCTCGCGGAACTGGCGGCGGACCTCTTCGACGAGGAGGCCGGCGGCGCGGCTGACGGCTCGGATGGCGAAGGAGGAGAAGAGGAAGGGAACTGCGCCGCCGATGAGCATACCGACGAAGACAAGGGGGAGGTTGACCTGGATGCCGAGGTTCGCCAGCCCGGCGTCCTCGATGAAGGAGCCGAAGAGGGAGGTGGCGGCGAGGACGGCAGTGGCAATGGCGAAGCCTTTGGTGAGGGCCTTGGTGGTGTTGCCGACGGCGTCGAGGCGGGCGACGATGCGGCCCGCGGCTTGGTTACTCTCGTCACCCTCGCGCAGTGCGCCCGACATCTCGAAGATCCCATTGGCGTTGTCGGTGATGGGGCCGAAGGTGTCCATGGCCAGGATGTAGGCAGTGGTGGTGAGGAGGCCGAGGCCGGCGAGGGAGATGCCATAGAAGGCCATGATGGGGTCGTGGAAGATGGCGAAGGAGCCGAAGATGGTCAGGGCGATGGCGAGGACGGCCCAAACGCTGGACTCCAGTCCCTCCGCGAGGCCGGAAAGCAGGAGTGTGGCGGCGCCGGTGCGGCTGGCGTTGGCGATCTCGGTCACGGGGCCCTTCTCGATGGAGGTGAAGTGCTCGGTGAGCCAGCCGATGACGAGCACGAGCACGATGCCCATGAAGGTGGCGAGGAAGAAGCGGAAGTCGCCGAGGTATATCCAGACGGCCAAGCCGAATCCGACTGAGGCAAGGATGGCGGAGGCCCAGAACCCGACGTTTATGGGCTGCATCGGGTCCATGGTCTCGTCGTCACGGCCGCGGACGAACCAGGTGCCGATGATGGAGGCGAAGACGCCGATGGCGCGGACGAGCAGGGGATAGATGACGAGCTTGACGCCGAAGGCCTGGCCGGCCGGGGTCATGGAGGCGGCGACGCCGAGGATGATGGCGGCGACGAGGGTGACCTCGTAGGATTCGAAGACGTCGGCGGCCATTCCCGCACAGTCGCCGACATTGTCGCCGACGTTGTCGGCGATGGTGGCGGCGTTGCGGGGGTCGTCCTCCGGGATGCCGGCCTCCAGCTTACCGACGAGGTCGGCGCCGACGTCGGCGGCTTTGGTGAAGATGCCGCCGCCGATACGCATGAAGAGTGCGGCGAGGCAGCCGCCGAAGCCGAACCCGATCAACACCTTCATCGCGTTCTCCTTAAACATGATGAAGATGAGGGTGGCGCCGAGGAGGCCGAGGCCGGTGGTGAACATGCCGGAGACGGTGCCGGCCTGGAAGGCGATTTCGAGGGCGCGCTTGAAGCTGGATAGGGCGGCGTGTGCCACTCGGGTGTTGGCGCGGACCGCCAGCCCCATCCCGACGTAGCCAGCGCCATAGGAGGCGAACACGCCCATGAGGAAGGCAAACGAGATGCCGGCCGCGAGCCCCGGCCCTATCGCGGGGACGTTGCGGTAGAGCAGAAACAGGCCGATGGCAATGGCGGCCACGAACCAGATCATGGTGCGGAACTGCCGGCCCAGGTAGGCCATCGCGCCCTGCTGGATGGCGGCGCTGACGTCCCGCATTTCCTTGCTGCCAGGATCGTGCAGAGTAGTCTTGCGGGCCAGATACCAGCCATAGAGGAGGGAGACGAAGGCGGAGGCGAGAACGATGTAGACGAGCGTCCAGTCGCTGACGGTGAAGGGCGGCAGCTCGACAGCGTGAGTCGTTTCGGCCGCGCTGGGCGCCTGCGCGAAAGCGAAGGTGGGCAACGCGCCGAGCGCCGCCGACCAGGCCCAGAGAAGTCTGCTTTTCAAGGTATCGTCCTCCGTGGTGACTGCAATGTGGTTGTGTGCCTATTCTGCGTGTTTGACTTCGCTCGCGGCGACGGCGGCAGAGCCAGCGACGCGGCCGGAGGAACCAAACAAGCGCATATATCCGCGGATGAGCTCCTTGGCGGACTGAAGCCCGGGGAGCAGGATCTTGCGCATATCTTTTTCGGTGCGGCGGGTCTGCCATGCCTCCCAAGCGCCCTTGAGGAAGGCCATGCTGACGGCGGTGGCGACGTTGACCTTGCAGATGCCGATCTTGACGGCTTCTTCGAGGGTGCACTCGTTGGGCGCGAGCTCGATGCCCTTGGCCTCGGCATCGGCGCGGGTGCGGATGACGCCGCTGCTGCCGTGGCAGACGAGGGGGAGGTTGGTGGCATTGCGGAGCTCTTCGATGCGGTCTCGGCGGAGCGGCCAGATGTCGGCCCACATGCCGTGGATGGAGCCGACGGCGGCGGCGAGGAAGTCTATGCCCGTGCTCTTGACGAAGTGCTCGGCCTGGCTGGGGTCGGCCATGAGCTTCTCGACGCTGGCGCCGGCGATCTTGCGCAGCTCGGAGACCTGCTCGGACGCGGGCTTGGCGCGGAGTTCGTCGGCTTGCTTGGCGTCGACGTAATCCTCGATCTTGGGGATCTTGCCGAGTTCGGCCTCGACGGGGAGCCCGACGGCGTGGGCTATTTCGACGATCTTGGCGGAGGTTTCTATGTTTGTGTCCAGAGGCTCGGCGGAGCCGTCGTACATGAGGGAGGTGAAGCCGACGTGGAGGCACTGGACGTTCTGGAGGAAACTGGTGCCGTGGTCGAGGTGGAGAACGACGGGGACGCTGGCCTCGTCGGCGATGGTCTTGACCATGGTGGTGGCCATGCGAAGGCCGGCGTACTTGATGGCGCCCTGGCTGATCTGGAGGATGACGGGGGCGCGCTCCTCTTCGGCAGCCTCGATGACGGCTTTGATGCACTCCAGGTTGTTGGCGTTGAAGGCCCCAACTGCGTAGCCTTGTTTCTGAGCGTCAAGTAACAGCTCTTTAGATGTGACTAGCGGCATTGGCGACTCCTTCGGTCGGTATTCGCCGGCTCCGCGTGAGGGCGGCCGGCCCGGGAACGATGTCGGGCCGGCCCTCATGCGATCACTCGGACCGGTGCTGCTGGTCGAAGAGGACTTCCGGGTCCTCGCTGAGCGCTACAGTCTTCAGAATGCTGTCAGAACTAGCGGCGAGCCGCCTGGGTGCCGGAGCCGACGAGGAGGTCGCGCAGGACGTGGCCATCCTCGGGGGTGGCGACGCCGATGACGGTGTCGCTGGGCTCGAGCCGGGTGGTGCCGCTGGGCAGCAGAATGTGGTCATCTCGGATGATGGTGGCGAGCACACATTCGCCGGGGAGATGAATGTCCTTAACCATGCGACCGGCGGCGGGTGAATCTGCGGTGAGGTCCACGCGTACGATGACGATCTTGCCGCGCTTGATGGCGGCGAGAAGGAGCGACTCGCCGGTTGCCACCTCCTGGTCGATGAGGCTGTAGATGAGGCGGGTGCTGGCGACAGTTTCGGTGATGCCGAGGAGGTGGAATAGGGGCTCGTTCTTCGGGTTGTTGACGCGGGCGATCTGCCGGGGGACGTGGAAGCGGCGCTGGGCCATCTGGCAGACGACGAGGTTGTCCTCGTCGTGGCCGGTAACGGCAACGACGCAGTCGGCGCGGCGCATGCCGATGTCCTGCATGAGGCGGACCTCGCAGCCGTCGCCGAGGACGACGGTTTCTCCAAGCTCTGCGGCGAGGCGGGCGGTGGTGCCGGGGTCCTTTTCGATGAGGGCGACTTCGTGTCCCTCTGCGATGAGGGTGCGAGTAAGGTAGTATCCGACCTTACCAGCGCCAACAACTATCACGTACACGGTGTGGGCTCCTCGTGTCGTAGAAGCATGTCAAGGCTCGGGCTCTTGCGCGGGGCTGGCTGAGGCAGCTTCGAGGTAGTCGTGGATGGAGCGAAGTGGGCGGTCTAGGAGCAGGTCGTGGAAGAGGGCGGAGTTGATGGTGGTGGTGCAGATGGTGTCGATGCCGGCCTCCTGGTAGGCTTCGGCGCGGATCGGGTCGTAGACCCTGGCCAGGACTTTCGGGACGTGAAAGCGCTGCTGAGCGATTTGGGCTGCGACGATGTTGGTGTTGTCGCCGCTGGTGACACTCACGAAGGCGTCGGCCTCCTGGATGCCGGCCTGTCGGAGGGCGTCCTCGTCAATACCGATGCCGCGGACGGTCTCCTGAGCGAAGTTGGGGCCGAGCCTCTGAGCTGCTCTGTTGAAGGCCCCTTGATCGCGGTCGACGATGCTCACGTGATGGCCCTCACGCGTGAGGCTGGCGGCGAGTGTGGAACCCACTCGCCCGCACCCGAGGACAATGACGCGCACCTGCCGAGCTCCTTTC
>JALGTG010000190.1 GCA_029821495.1 Candidatus Hebobacteria bacterium | reverse complement strand
CGCGTGGTTGTGCGGGGGGCGCCCTGGGGTCCCGACGCCCAGGGAATTGCAGTGCGAAAAGGAGTCTAGAACGATGCGTAAGCTAATGCTTCTAGCGCTCGTTGCCGTGTTCGCCCTGAGCGCGGGCGCGGCGTGGGGCACCGCCACCGTAGACGACGGCTGGGCGGGTCCCGATCCGGGCGGTTACGAGCCCGGTCTCATCGGCGACTATCAGGCCAACTGGGCCGTGGCCGGGGCTGGCTCATCGTCGTGGGCTGGCTGGTGGGACGCCGACGACGGCGACTGGGTACCCACCGTTGGAGGCGATGACGGGCTCGAGGTGACCGCCTATGTCGAGCTGTACGCCTCCCAGGAACAGGAGAACGAGGCGATCTTCCACTGGGGCCTGCCGCCGTTCGGCGCGCAGTCTGTTGCTCTTAATGGGACGATCGTCTCCAACCATCCGTGCTGGGTCGGCATCCGCAAGGATGGCTGGGTGGAGGCCGATGAAACCACCAAGGGCTCCAATCTTGTGTTCCAGAAGGACTTCTGGGACCGGACCGGCCCGGTCACCTCGCCAGTCGTGTCAGGCGCCTCAGACCTTAGCGACACTACTGCTCACATCCCCATCACGTTCGACATGGACGTTGCGGGCGGAGGATACTACCCCATGAACTGGAGTGGCGGGGTCGCCGCGGCGAACTGGGGCTGGTACAGCGATGGCCGCCTGCCCGCGGGAACCGTGAACTACAGCTTCAAGATCACGGCTACGCCAGATGCGTATCAGGCCGACGGCAAGTACGAACTCGATCCGCAGGTCGTGGTCGTTCCTGACCTGTAGGCTCATCGAACCCCAGGAGAGGGCCCGCCGGTCGAGGTGGGCCCTCTCCACTTAGCTCGCGAGCGAGGAGTGGCCCTTGGTAGTGAGGACACCGGCCAGGCTGAGTGGCATCGGCAACATCCTCGGGCTGGTGGCAGGCTGTGTGCTGGCGACTCTGTTCGCTGGAGTAGCCGGCCTCGCCAACATACAGGTATACCCGTCAATCGTACGCCCGGTCGTCCGCGCTGGAGGCTCTGTGGACTTCCCCGTCGTCGTGACCAACGGCGACTCCGTGCCGCGGCAGTTCGAGGTCACGGTTCACAACATGACTGCCGCGCCGGAGGGCTTCCCCTTGGCCGCGGGGGAGGATGAGCCACGCGGTTGCGCACAGTGGCTCTCGGTTAGCCCGACGAGCTTCACCCTCAACCCAGGCCGCACGCAGGCGGTTCGGTGCCAGCTGGAGGTGCCATGGGGCAAGTCGGGCGGCTACTACGCTATGATCATGATCGAGTCTCGCTCTCCACGACCGCTTGGCGGTCTGGGCCGTCGCTCAGGCGCGGTGCAGATGTCGCAGGCCTTCGGCACGGCGATATTGGCCGTGGTCCCAGGACGTGGGCTGAGCGTCCGGCTGCGCCCTGCCGGGATTCTTCTTCGGCCCGCGGTGGGCGCACACGGCATCCGCAGGGGTTGGGTGGTGGATGCCTTGGTGCGCAACGAAGGAACGATCCACGCCAAGGTTCGCGGTGAGGCGGAGATGCGGGCGCTAGACAGGGGGACCATCGCTCGGCTTCCGCTCGAAGGAGGAGCTGGCACGGTGCTGGCGGGCGCCGTGCGCAAGTATTCGGGCGGTGCTGGAGACCACCTCTCCGACGGGGTCTACGTGCTCACGGCCAGGTTCTCGGTCCCCGGCACCCGCATTCAGTCCACGCAAAGCCAGGCCTTTGCCGTGGAGAGCAATCGCGCCCGAGCAGTACAGCCCGACGACGACCTGAAGACCCTAATGGACAGCCTCCTCCCTGTGGTTGGTCTTTCTCCGGAGGACATCAGCGTCTCTTGCGCGCCTGGCTCGCGGGCTTCGAGTGTCCTGCGCCTCAGCACCACCTCCCAGAAGCCATTGGATCTCCGGGTGCATCTCTCGGACTGGCAGTTGTCTCCCGAGGGGGAGGAGGAGTTCCCTGACGACCGCTGCGACCACGGCCGTAGTGCTGTAGCTTGGCTCTCCCTGAATCACGACAGACTGACCCTGGCGCCACGGGCCCGTACCGGCCTCCGGGTCACCGCCGCAGTACCCCGCGACACCTCCCCCGGCGACTACTTCGCAGCCCTCCGCCTGCGTGACCCGGCCGCGCCGCCGGGGCTGTTCTACCCGTCGTACGCGACAGTGCGGGTCACTGTCGGGCGAGATGGCGCGGTCTCGTGTCAGATCAAAGACTCACGCATCAATGCTCCCAACACGCCTGCAGCTAGTGCAACTGTTGATCTCCTGAACGCCGGCGATGTGACGCTATGGCCGATCGTCACATTGTCCGTCTCGGATGCCGAGGGGAAGACGGTACTACCTCCAACTCGCCTTGCGGCCGGGGAGTATGCAGTCCTTCCGCGACAAGTCCGGCAGTTCACGGTCCCACTTGATCTCGTGCTCCGCCCAGGCCGCTACACCGCGACGGTAACCGCCACTGCCCGCGAAAGTGCCGACGCTGTGAGCGACACCGTCTCCTTTGAAGCACATCCATGGCACGAGGCTACGACCGGCAAGCGCGACTCGTCGCCGACTACAACTGCGCGATGACTCAATGTCGGCTGAGCGCCCACGAGGGCAGGAACTCCTGAGTGAGGAGAAGGACGAATGACCAGACGCCGCCGAGGCGCCAGAGGCCTGCTGTGGATTGCCTGCTTCGCAACACTCACAGCCACTGTGCTTGGCTCTGAGAGTGCGTGGGCCGCATCACGTGCTCAGACCCACGGCTACACCTATGACGAGCTCTTTGGCAGTGGCTCCGACTCTGCGCCTGGTGCCTCTCAGCCCGCAGCCGAACCTGACGGCAAGGCAGACGCGGACGATGAGGCAGGGGCGGAGAATGAGGCCGACCCGCCCGACAAGATCGTGATAATCGAAGAGAAGGGAGAGGAGGCGAACCCTAAACAGGAGGAACCGCCGGCCGCGGCGCCCAAGGCCGAGGAGAAGCCGGCCGCCCAGGAGGAGAAGCCGGCCGCCCACGAGGAGGAGCCGGCCGCCCAGGAGGAGAAGCCGGCCGCCCAGGAGGAGGAGCCGGCCGCCCAAGAGGACAAGCCCGCGGCAGAGCCGGCGGCCAAGGGGCCGAAGGGTTATCCACTGGTCAGCAATGTCTTCTACGAGACCGATCTGAGCCAGGCGCTGCTGGATGTTGGGGGGCAGACGGGGGCTACCATCGTGGCGGACGACAGCGTGCAGGGCAGCATAACGCTCGATCTTCAGGACGTCCCGCTCGAGGATGCTCTGAGGCTGATGCTGCTGCCCGGCGGGTTCGTGTTCATCGAGGTCGAGAAGGGCGTCTATCTGGTGACAAGCCCGGACCCGTCCTCGCCGAACTTCGCGCGCATCGCGAAGAGCGAGATCATCCACCTTGACTACATCGAAGGGGATGAACTGAAGCAACTGCTGCCCAACATGTACCGCACGTACGTGACCTTCGATACGTCGGGCAACCGCGTCGTGGTGACAGCGCCGAAGGCGCAACTGGAGGCGACGATCGCGCGCATCAGGGAGCTCGACACTCGCCCGGTCCAGGTCATGATGGAGGCGTTGGTCGTGGAGACCAGCAGGGCCGCCCTCACGCAGCTCGCGCTGATGGCAGAGCATGACAATGTGGCCGTTGACACGACTACCGGGCTAGTCACCTATGTGGAGCAGGCCCAGGACCTCCTCTATCGCGTGCTCTGGCTGGCCAGCAAAGACCAGGCGAAGATCAGGGCGAATCCCCGTGTGGTCGCTCAGGAGGGAAAGGAAGCCGAAGTCCGAGTCGCGACAGAGCGGTACTTCCAGATCCTCACCGGCCGCGTAGGCTGGGAATACGTACGCCTCGAGCAGATAGCCGCCCCCATCGCTCTGACGATAACTCCTCGCGTCGCCGAGAGCGACAACGCGGTGACATGCAGGATTCAGCCCGAGATCAGCGATGTCACTGGCACGGGTCCGAACAGCCTGCCCATAATCACGCGCCGGACCGCCGATACCACGGTGTGTGTCGGTGACGGCGAAGTGATCGCGATCGGCGGTCTCCTTCAGGAGGTCGAGCGCGTAAACCGCTCGAAGATCCCGCTCCTCGGCGACCTGCCCCTGTTCGGATCGCTCTTTCGCTCCGAGGGCAGCTCCACCGAGCAGCGCGAGGTCGTCATCTTCATCGTCCCCCACATCCTGGACGAACAAGGGAAGTTCAAGGGCCCGCTGCTGTTCGAGAGACTCAGTGCGGAAGGGCCGTGACACGAAGACGCTGCCGGTGACCGTGCTCAGTGGGCGCGGTCGGGGAACAGCCCCTGAAGCGCGTCGCGGGAGGCGGCGCAGACTCCCCTCTCCGTCACAAGTCCGGTGATGTAGCGCGCGGGTGTGACGTCGAAGGCGTAGTTGGCCGCCGGGCTGCCCGCGGGGGTGATCGTCACCGAGACTATCTCGCCGCAGGCGGCGCGGCCCGCGACCTGGCTCACCTCCGCCGCGTCCCGCTCCTCGATTGGGATCTCCGCCAGTCCCTCCTCAATGGTCCAGTCTATGCTGGGGCTGGGCGCCGCAACGTAGAACGGAATGTGGTTATCGCGCGCGGCGAGGGCCTTGAGGTAAGTTCCGATCTTGTTGCACACATCGCCGGCGGCGGTGGTCCGATCCGTGCCCACAATGCACATGTCCACTTGCCCGTGCTGCATGAGGTGTCCGCCTGCGTTGTCCACAATGATGGTGTGGGCGACGCCGTGATGGTTCAGCTCCCACGCTGTCAGCCTGGCGCCCTGGTTGAGGGGGCGCGTCTCATCCACCCACACATGGACCGGTATCCCGGCGTCGTGGGCCTTGTACACGGCCGCCAGGGCAGTGCCCCAGTCCACGGTGGCCAGCCATCCCGCGTTGCAGTGAGTGAGGATGTTCAGGCGTTCCGGCCTGCCGCGTCCGTCCCAGAGGTCGCGGATGAGCTTCAGGCCATGCTCGCCGATGGCTTCGTTAATCGCGACATCCTCGTCGCAGATCTCCGCTGCACGGCGGTAGGCCGCTGCGCAGCGCTGATCGCCCGGCAGTGGCGCCAGGGCCAAGCGCATCTCGTCGAGCGCCCAGCGCAGGTTGACGGCCGTGGGCCTGGTGGCGAGCAGAGCATCGCAGGCGCGGCCGATGCTAGCATCCAATGCGTCATCGGCGAGGGCGAGGCAGAGTCCGTAGGCCGCGGC
>JALGTG010000189.1 GCA_029821495.1 Candidatus Hebobacteria bacterium | reverse complement strand
CGCTGGGCGCGAAGCGGCGGCGCAGCCGATATCCACCGGGCCCGTGTCCGAGAGCGGCGCGCCGTGGTAGTCTCGCCCGCCCATATCGGGGAGTCTGATGCCGGCGCCGCGGCACGGGGAGCCCGGGCGGGGATGGAACTCGCCCGCGTTCATATCGGCAAGCATCGGGTCGCCGGTGACTCCCCCTTCGGCGCCGACGTATTCGGCGAACTCCTCGAGCGTCTGGAGGGTGCGGTCTTCGATCTGGAAGTGCAGATCGTCGGCGAGGTGGTAGTAGAGGTTGTTGCGGAACTGGTTGCCCCGGATGTCGAAATCCGCCTTCAGCATGGGGATATTCTCGGGCGAATCTACATAGAAGATGTTGTTGGCCAGGAGGTTGCCGCTGGAGCTGACCATGAACTTGAGGGGGGATGAGGTGCGAGTGATGCAGGTGTTGTTGTAGATCTGGTTGTCGACGGCCTGCCAGAAGTGGATGCTCGCGTAGTCGTTCTGAAGGCCGTCGTTGACGGAGACGTTGTAGCGGCAGATGCAGCCGGTGCAGGGCCAGTTCTTGGGATCGAAGGAGCAGATGAGGTAGCCCGCGCCTTCGTTGTCGTGGGAGTAGTTGTACTGGAGGATGCAGTCCACGCATCCGCCATCCAGGTCGAATCCTCCTCCGTCTGCGCCGCGACCGCCGGTCCGGTTGTCATATGCCTCGCAGAACTGGATAACGCAGTTGTTCGCCCAGGCATACCATATGGCGACAGGGCTGTGGTCGCTCGGGTCCACGCCGAGGCCGGTGCGGTAGGCGGTGCAGTACTCGATGACCCCGCCGTTGCCGCAGAAGGGGACGATGCCGTCGCCGCCGATGTCGTGGACGACGCAGTGCGCGATGCGGAAGTCCGTGAATGACTCGGTGCCGTACTTGGGCGGAGCCATGAACTGAATCCCGCACGATGCGTTGTAGATCTCACAGTGCTCGATGACGACATCCTTGAAGACGGGTTTGGGATCGCCCCTGGCAAGCAGGTAGATTCCGGGGCCGCTGGTGTCGTGGATGACACAGTCTTCTATCGTCAGGCCCTCACAGGTCTCCTCTTGCTCGATGAAGACACCGCAGGTGCCGCCGGTGATCTTGCGGGTGGGGTTGAGGTCGTTGGTGCTGGTCAGCTCCAGGCCGGAGATGCGCCAGCCGGACACGGGCTCGTCAGCGGTGATGGCGTGGGCTTGGCCGCCGCTTATGCGGGGCCGGGGACCGTCTCCGTAGGCGCCGAGGGAAATGGGGGCGTCAGCGGGCGCGCGGCCGCGGAGCTTGAAGGACTCATTCCAGGCCGAGCCGCGCTTGAGGAGCACGTTCGAGCCCGGTTCGAGGGCCTCCTCACAGGCGCGGGCCAGACTCGCCCAGGCCTGATCGGGGGCATTGCCCGCATTGGCGTCGCTGCCGGCCACGGCATCTACGTAGACGATCATGGATTGCCTCCCTCTCCGGGCGCGCGCTCTCGAGGGCCGCGGCCTACTGGACCTTGATGACAGCCACGCCGTACTTATCCAACGTAATGGTGTCGCCGGTGGTCTCGCCGCTGAGCAGCTCCTGCTTTCCCGATGGGACGGCGACCTGCTGCTTCTCCTCGGTGTGGTTGACGAGGAAGAGGAGCTTCTTGCCGCCGCCCTCGCGGGCGGAGACTTCCACTCCCTCGGGGGGCGCGAGATGGGCCGAGACGCCGGCGGTCTTGAGCATGTCCGCGATGAGCTGGTCGTAGAAGGCTGGCTCGCTGACGACGGCGCCGACGTAGTAGGCGGTGCCTTTGCCAGAGCGGTTGCGAGTCGCGGCCGCGAACGATTCGAGGTGCCACTGGTCGAAGGTGGCCAGCACATCGGCGCCCTTGGGGGTCGTCCAGTCCACATACTTGACGGCCGTATAGTCGCCGGCGACGACATCCTTGCCGACCACGCGGTACTCCATGTCATCGTCCATTGCCTCGTACTCCTCGATGGCGATGCCGAGGGTGTCGCTGAGGAGTCCGGGCAGAGTGCGGTCGTAGCACAGGTTCGTCTCGTCCTTGACCGCCAGCCGGCAGTCGGCCAGCAGCACGCCGCCGCCCTTCACGTAATCGCTGAGCTTCTGCGCGACCTCGTCGGGGACGAGGTAGAAGTCGGGCGCGATCACGAGGCGGTACTGAGAGAAGTCCTCCGTTGGCTTGATCATATCGACGTTGACGCCGGCTCGCACGAGGGCGGAGTAGTAGCGCATCATCGCACTGTGGTAGCTGTTCCCCTCGAAGCCGGGTTGGATCCGAAGCGCCCAGATGGTCTCGTAGTCGTAGATGATCGCCACCTTCGCCTCGACCGTGGTGCCCTCGAGTTCGGGGGCGAGCTTGTGGTACTCCTTGGCCGTCTGCGCGGCCTCCTGGTAGCGGCGGAGCGGCTTGCCGTCGTGGCCGAGCAGGCCGTGCCAGTACTGCTCGCGGCCGGCGGTGCAGGTGCGCCAGCGGAACCAGACCTGGCCGTCGGCGCCGTGAGCGAGCTGCTGGTAGGCGACCTTGCGGATCTCGCCTGGTCGCGGATTGCGGCCGAAGGCCGACCACCCGCCCGGTCCGGCGGTCTGCTCCATGATCCAGAAGTTCTTGCGCTTCACACCTCGCATCACATCGGCCGCGGCCGATGACTGATAGGGAATGCTGGGCGCGCCCCATACCGGGTAGTTGTCCCAGCTCACGTGGTCGAGGTCCTCGGCGAGGTCATAGTAGTTCAGGTCGCTGTAGGACCCCATCAAGTTGTGCGTCACGAAGTGCTTCGGGCAGAGCGCGCGGAGGATGCGCACCTGGTCGCGCTGGAAGCGGACGTTGAGGTGGGAGTGGTAGCGCTGGAAGTCGAGGCACAGGCTCGGGTTATGGGTGCTGAGGTAGTCGGGGCCGGCGAGCCGCCCCGCCCTGCCGGAGGGATGTGGAATCTCGATCTCGCCCCACGTAGTGTACTTGTGGCTCCAGAAGTGCGTGCCCCAGGCGCGATTGACCTCATCTATGGTCCCGTACTTGGCCCGCAGCCAGTCCTGGAAGTCGGCGCGGCAGGTGTCGCAGAAGCAGACGGGCCCGCCGAACTCGTTATCGGTCTGCCAACCGATGAGGTTGGGCGTGTCAACGAAGTGCTCGGCCATCGCCCGCGTGATGCGCTCGCTGAGGAGGCGGTAGGTGCCGGAGGTGAAGCAGTTGTTCTTGCGCACGCCCCACGTGATGCGCTCGCCGTCGGGCTGCATGGCCATCACTTCGGGATACTTGCGGGGCGCCCAGGCCGGCATGGTCGCGGTCGGCGTGCAGAGAATCGCGGAGACACCATGCTTGTCGAGGATCGCCAGCGCGTCGTCGAGCCAGCCGAACTCGTACTGCCCCTCCATCGGCTCCATGTCGATCCAGGCGAACTCGGCGAGGCGGACCACGTTGAACTCCGCCTCCTGCATCAGCTTGGCGTCCACTTCCCAGCGCTCCCGAGGCCAGTGCTCGGGGTAGTAGTCGGCCCCTACGTACATAGTACTCCTCGCTTTCCTTCGACGTTATGCTCCAGAATCGTACGCCCCAAACGCGGTAGGTGACCCCACGACAACAGACTGTCCGTCTTCTGCTCCGCGCCACGAGGTCCTTCCAGGCGCCGCCGTGGAAGAGCCTAGATGCGGCCTTGAGTCACCACTCGCACGGCCGTCCAAACCGCACCGTTGAGAATGTCCCCGACGATCAGACCGATGGCGAAGGGCACGCTGCGACGGTATAGCCTGAGACCGCCATAGCGAATGACCAGTGTCTTGCACGCCCAGCCTATGAAGAAGGGCAGGTACCACCAGTGGAAGCCCCACGTGTTGGAGGCGAGATAGCCGACGGGGTGGAACGGCCACCACCAGAAGCGGAGGCGCATCATTCCCAGAAGGACCACGACGCCGCCGCCCGCGAGGAGGGCGATCAGCCCGTTCACGTCGGTGCGGAGGAGGGCGGGATTGGTGAGGAAGGAGACGATGCGGCCGCCGTCGCCGATGCTCTGGGGGCCCAGCCAACCGCTCCTGCTGCAATTCAGCCCGAACCATCCGTAGTGGTACACCCCGCTGATGAAGATGTAGACGCCGACGAGCAGAGAGAGCACGAAGCCGCCGGTCATGGCGTAGGTGAGCTTGCGGGAGTTGATCTGCGCGGAGTCTGCGATCTTGAATGCCTCGAGGGCGGTCCCGGGAAAGACCTCGAACGACGAGCTGAAGCCCGGGGTGTATGCCCAGCGCATGGTCACCATGGTGACGAGTTCGCTGACGCGGAAGGCGCTGGTGCCCGTCGGAAGCCACAGCACATCTTGGATCTGGATGGGGAAGCAGATGAACCCCAGGCCGGTCTCGGCCCGCAGGCGGGCCCAAATGGCGAAGTAGCCGACGGCCAGCGCCACCAAGGCGATGCCGAAGACGATCCGGCAGTTGGAGAGCCAGAAGAAGTAGACCATGAAGGCGAAGGTGAGGGCGAAGCCGGCGAATGCGAGGCGGTATGGAAGCGGCTCCCCCGCGTCCCCGCCTGCGGCGCCGCGGCCGAAAGCGATGCGGGCGGCGCGGGCGAGGTGCTTGCGGGCTATCCAGAGAGCCCAGAGCGAGAGCGCCAGCACCGCGCCGCCGCCCTGGTAGTAGGGGGCCGGGAACGCGGTTGACCACCAGTCTTCGGGCCGCATGGGGGTGGCCCCCGCGGCGATGGCGGCGACGGTGAGCAGGACGCGCACGATGGAGAAGAACCAGACGGAGAAGGAAAGCTCCTTGGGGATGAGATAGGCGATGGCGATCATCCAGGGCCAGAGGATGACGGTGATGCCGCCGACCCCGGCCAGGGGACCCACTCGGTTCCAGGGGATGATATCCCCGAGGAAGAGAGGGATGCTCGGGAGTGCCGGGATCTTATCAGACAGGCTGCTGAGGAAGTTCACCGCGAACGCGATTATGAGTCCCATCCAGAAGACCCAGTTCAGGGGGAGACGTCCGGTGGAGCGCTGGCCTCCGCCGGCGGAGCTGCGTACCATTTCGAGGGGGATCTGGGCGACGGGAAAGGTGAGGCGCTCGCTGGTGATCCACTGCCGCTGGACGATGGCCATGAGGCACAGCGTCGAGATGAAGAGCGCGACGGGGAAGGAGCTCCAGGCCGCCAGCGGCACGAGCCAGAGAGACCACGGCACCGGGGTGCGCCCCTCGAAGAAGCCCTCGACGGCAAGCTGGCTGCTGGGGGCCCACCACGGTGGCACGTGCTGGA
>JALGTG010000188.1 GCA_029821495.1 Candidatus Hebobacteria bacterium | reverse complement strand
TCGCCTTCCTCATCGGAATCGCCATGCACCTGATCTTCTTGAGGGAGGAGCGAGAGAAGGCCCGACAGGCGCAGAGCTTCGTCATCCCCGAGTCCGCCGACACGCGCCCCCTGTCGCAGACCGCCCTCTACTTCGCCACCATGGTCGCCATCCTCATCTTCGCCAACTGGGGGAAACCCCTCACCGACCCCAGCCTCTGGGCGAGCATCTATGCTCTCAAATGGTGGATCACCCTCGCCCTCCTCCTCATCCTCACCCTCATGCTCCTGCGCTGGTTCCGGCGGGCCGAGCTCAAGGAGTGGACCGCCTCCACCTGGACCTTCGCCTGGCAGATCATCCCCCTCCTCTTCGCCGGCGTCCTCGTCGCCGGATTCCTCCTCGGCCGCCCGGGCCACATGGCGCTCATCCCCGAGTCCTGGGTCGCGCGCCTCGTCGGCGGCAACTCCCTCTGGGCCAACCTCTTCGCCGCCGTCTCCGGCGCCCTCATGTACTTCGCCACCCTCACAGAGGTCCCGATCCTTCAGGGACTCCTCGGCGCCGGCATGGGAAAGGGCCCTGCCCTCGCCCTCCTACTTGCAGGCCCCTCCCTCAGCCTGCCGAATCTGATCGTGATTGGCGGCATCATGGGGGCCCGCAAGACCGCCGTGTACGCGGGACTCGTCGTCGTTCTCGCCACCGCGCTGGGCTTCGGATATGGGCATATGCTACAATAAGGAAGGAAGAGCACACGATGAAGAAGGTACAAGTCCTCGGCACCGGCTGCCCCAAGTGTCAACAGACCGCGGACAACGCCAAGGCCGCCGCACAGGCCCTCGGCGCCGAGGTCGATCTCATCAAAGTTGACAAGCCAGCCGATATCGCCGAGTTCGGCGTCATGTTCACACCCGCCCTCGCCGTTGACGGCGACGTCAAGGTCTCCGGCCGCGTCCCCGACGTGGATGAGATCAAGGAGTGGCTCTCCGCATAGCCCGTAGGGCGGGAGTGTGCTTGCCCGGCCCTTGCCGCAGCACCTCCTGCCCACAAACCACTGCCGCGAGAGGAGCATGTCCAAATGCGATCACGAGCTTGGATCATCGTTGTTGTCGTCATAGCCGTTGCCGCGGTGCTCATCGCCAAGCAATCGCTGAATGGCCCGCCCCCCATCGAGCCGGTGACCACCGCGCAGTCGCCCCTGCCCGAAGCCCCTGCTCCCGAGCCCGCGCCCTCCCCCGCGCCCGAGGGCGAGGCCCAAACGCAGCCCCCGGCCGAAGCCGACCAGCCGGAACCTCCGGCCCCCGCGCCCGCCCCCGAACCGGCGCCCCAACCAGCACGACCCCCCGAGCCAGAGAAGCCAGCGAAGGCACTGCCTGGCAACATGCTCCCGCAGTGCCGCGGCAGCGGCCGCCCCACCATGGCCGAGTTCGGCGCAGCCTGGTGCGGCGCGTGCAAGCAGATGGAGCCCGTCATCGAAGAGGCGGTCAAGAAGCACGGCGATGAGATCAACATCGTCTACGTTGACGTGAGTGAGTACGGCGACACCGCCCGCCAGTTCAGCGTCAGGCTCATCCCCACCCAGATCTTCTTCGACGCCGACGGCACAGAAGTAGGCCGCCACGTCGGCTACTGGCCCCTCTCCGAACTCGAGGTCCAATTCGCCGAACTCGCGGCCATCGAGTGAACGAGTTCGTAACTGAAACCGTCCCCCGCATCATCGCCGACCTATCGCCCTTCGCCTACCTCCTCGTCTTCCTCGGCGGCGTGCTCACCAGCCTCGGCCCCTGCAACCTCTCGATGGTCCCCGTCATCATCGGCTACGTCGGCGGCCAGCACGACCTCACCCGCGCCAAAGGCTTCTGGCTCTCCCTCTTCTTCACCCTGGGCAGCTCCGTCACGTTCATGCTCCTCGGCATCATCGCCGCCACCATCGGTGGCATCTTCGGTACCGAGAGCACCATCCTCCACTGGGTCGTCGCGCTCGTCTGCTTCGCGATCGGCCTTCATCTCCTCGGCGCGTTCAAGTTCAGCTTCGACTTCCTCGCCCGTCTCCAGCCCAAGCGCGTGGCGGTAACGGGCATCATCGGTGCCTTCTTCCTCGGCCTCATCATCGGCCTCGCCGGTTCCCAGTGCGGCACCCCCGTGCTCATAGCCATCGTTGCCATTGCCGCAAAGGCCGGCAATCTCACCTACGGCGCCACCCTCCTCTTCGCCTACGGCCTCGGCCGCGGCGTGCCCATCGTCCTCGCCGGCACCTTCACCGGCGTCGTCAAAGCACTCCCCTCCCTCCAGCGCTGGACCAACTGGATGGAAAAGGCCGCCGGCGTGGTGCTGATCGCCATCGGCCTCTACTTCCTCTGGCTCGCCTGAACCGATGGACCTGCCCGCGGCCGCGCCAACCTCATCGCCGGAGACACCATGCCGAACGCCCTAGTCACCTCCATCGAAATCACCCACGTCCTCCCCTGCCTCGCGGACCCGGCGAAGATCCGCTTCCACGCCGAGACCTCCGCCGAGCTCACGGGCGTCCTCCCCTACCTAAACGCCGTCATCCACGGCGCCATCTACAACCACGCCGTCCCCGCCCTCACCTTCAACAAAGACTATCGCATCATCTCCCTCCACCCCCGCCGCATCACCGGCGCCAAGGTGGATGACCTCGACGACGCGCGCGCCATCCTCGACAACCTCACCGCCCTCATCAACGACACCTGGGCCCGCCGCGCCGGCATCACCCCCTCCTACGAACGCCGCGAGCGACTGACCCCCGTGGACGTCTTCAAGCTCCTCCCCCGCACCAACTGCCGCCAGTGCGGCCTTCCCACCTGCCTCGCCTTCGCCGTCGATATCGCCAGCGAAAAGCGCAGCATCATCCGGTGCGCCCCCCTCTTCGACGCCGACTCCGCGGACAAGCGCCACCTCCTCCTCACCCTCCTCACCGACGCCGGCTACCAAGTCCCCTCCCCCTTCCGCCCCACCGACGAGGCCCGCTAGCCCCCCGCCGTTCCCGTTGGGCAGGAGCTTGCTCCTGCCCCGTGTAGGGTGGGCATGCTCATGCCCGGTGTGCCTCTTGTCATGCTGAGCGAAGCGAAGCATCCCGCCGTTTGCCGGTGGCCCGTGCTTCGGCATTCCCAATGCCGAAACTACCCTCTCCTCAACCAGCATCCCGCCCCGACCGAATAAACCCCCACGGCCGCTCCCACTCCCCACCCCGCGGCCCCGCAAACATCCCCTACCTCACCCCCGCTCCCCTCATCGCTGGCTAGGTCCGCCGAGGCGGGTCGCCATCCCGGTCGGCTGAAAGCCGACGTAGGGACCCCCTCCACGCCCCCAGCTTCCCTCCCCCCTCCTCCGCCTTCACGATCACCTCACCCAGCCGCCGATCTCCCCGGCTCAACACCCCCTCGACCACCGACCAGTTCGCGCTCTCCAGCGCGACGCGCACCCGCTTCTCCCGCCGCAGCCCCTCCCGCACCACCCGCAGCCGCCGCGATAGCTCTCTCGTCGGCAACATCGCCTCCCCCTCGAATGGCGTATGCGGCTTCGGCACGAAAGCCCCCGCCGCCACCGTCAACCGGCGCAGCCCCGCCTCCTTCACACACCGCCGCACGAACCCCGGTATCGCCGCCACATCCTCCTCCCCCTCCCCCGGCAGCCCCACCATGAAGTACAGCTTCGCCTCCTTGATCCCCGCCGCCACCGCCCTCCGCAGCGTGTCAACAATCTCCGCATCGGGAATCCCCTTCCCGATCTCCCCCCGCAGCCGCTCCGTCCCCGCCTCCGGCGCAATCGTGATGCTCTTCGCCCCGCTCCTCGCCAGCGCCGACAGCAGCACATCCGAGACCGAGTCCGCCCGCAGCGATGACACCGACAGCCGCGCCCCCATCCCCACAATCCGCCTCGCAATCTCATCCATTGCCGGATGGTCCGACACCGCCGCGCCCACCAGCCCGATCGCCTCCCGATGCTCCATCCCCTCCCGCGCCGATTCGAGGACGCTCCCCACCGACCGCCACCGCAGCGGCCAGTAGCACGCCGGCGTCACGCAGAACTTGCACCCTCTCCCGCACCCCCGCGACACCTCCACCAGAAACAGCTCCCCGAACTCCGTCTCCCTCGTCAGCACGCGCGAATGCGTCGGCCACTCATCCAGCTCCCGCACATACCTCCTCGCCACTTCGCCCGTTGGGCAGGAGCTTGCCTCCTGCCCCTGCGCCGGCACATATACCCCCTCCACCTCCGCCATCGTCGCCGTCGCTGTTCGGCAGGAGCTTGCCTCCTGCCACCTCCCTCCCAGCTCCCCGATCACCTCCTCCCCCTCCCCCAACACCACCACATCCACCAGCTCCCCCAGCGGCTCCGGGTTGATCGTCACCGCCGCCCCGCCCGCCAGCACCAGCGGATGCTCCTCCCCTCGCTCGGCCGCCATCGCCGGCACCTTCCCCAGCCTCAGCGCCCGCGCCACGTTCAGATAATCCAGCTCATACGAAACAGAGAACGCGACCACATCGAACTCATACAGCGGCATCTCCGACTCATACGAAACCAGCGGCTCGCGCCTCCGCTCCAGCTCAGCCAAGTCCTCCCTGTCCGGCGCGAACGCCCGCTCACACACCACCCCACTGTGCGAGTTCAGCAGATGGTAGACCGTCTGAAACCCCAAGCTCGACATCCCCACCCGATACGTATTCGGGTACACCAGACACACGCGCACCCGCCCCCCGTGCTCCTTCCGCACGGCGCCCGTCTCCGCACCAACCCTCCGCCTGATTGTCTCCGCCAGCCTACTCGCCATCGGCTCCCGTTCGGCAGGAGCCCTGGCCGCCTCAGGCGGCTTGCCTCCTGCCATCTTCCCTCTCGTTCGGCAGGAGCTTGCTCCTGCCCCTTTAGGGCGGGCATTCCCTCGCCCGGCCCTGTTGACCCCCACAGCAGCCCCGCTATAATACCACTCGACCGCGCATCGCGTAATCTCGCTCCCGAGGACCGATCACATGGCGACCAACCTCTCCCCCCTTCGCATCACCTCGCCCCGCAGCGGCGACATCCTCAATCGCCACGACGGCATAGAGACCGACGACTCCCTCACCGTCCAGATCGCCGGCACCGCTCCGGCCGGCGCCGAGGTCACCGCCAACGGCGTCCCCGCCACCTTCAGCGGCACGGACTTCCGCTGCGCCGTCCCCATCAGTCAGCGTAGGAACGAGATCACCGCCATCGCCCGGCACAACGGAGCCGAGTCCAGCGACACCATCACCGTCCTCTGGGACAAAGGCTCTCGCCCCCGCTATCGCTTCTCCGTTGACGACAACATCGAGTTCCTCAA
>JALGTG010000187.1 GCA_029821495.1 Candidatus Hebobacteria bacterium | reverse complement strand
TGTAGCAGGCCCCCGGCCCTACCGCCGCCCCCGCATTCGAGATGAACGTGTTCCCGCAGAACACCCCCGCCGCAATCATGTTCTCCGGCCGGGCGATCGCGTTGATGGCGTAGAGCAGCCGTTGCATGCGAGGCGTAATCGCCGTCCACGGAATCTCGAACAGCTCTTCCACCGCCGCCCGGTGTGCCAGCATCTTCTCGCCATCGTACTCGGTGTGGGCCAGCGCCCCCGCCTCCACGAGCGCGCCCAGCGCCTCCCCCACAACATCCATCTCCTCCTCCAGCGACTCCAGCGCGCGGTGCGGGTCCCCGTACTCCATCCGGTAGCTGCTCCAACTCTCGCTGCGATACGTTTGGACCACAGGGTTCCTCCCGATGATCTACTCCCCCGGACCTCAGTCCTTCTGCGCCGCGCCACCCATCGCCTACCCCGCCCGGGTGGTGTCCTGATCTGGACGGGAAGGGGTTAGAATCAGGAGTTCAAGGTTGGTACTTCGTAGAGCGCTTGTTGGCTTGGCGGTCTTGGTGACAGCGAGGCCAGTTGCGCGTATGCCGGCATGGGCGTCGGGCAAACCGACGTTTGTGCTGGATAGAAACAGGACCCGAAGGACGCGGCGGGGTATCATAGTGTCAGGGGATAGGCCCATGTACTTCCATTTCGGCACAAGGAAGATTGTCGAGGCTATTGCCACGTTGCTGCGTTCTGAGGGGTGTCGTCGCATGGGCTGCTTGCGTCTCCTGAAGTTGCTCTATATTGCGGATAGGGAGAGCCTGCGCGAAACCGGAAGACCGATCGTCGGCACCAAACCGGTCGCGATGGATTATGGTCCGTTACACAGCGAAGCGTACGATCTGATCAAGGGTGCACATTGGGGCGCGGAAACCTGGGCGCAGTTCATCCACAAGGACGGCCACGAGGTGGAGCTCACGGACGATCCGGGAGTCCTCACCCTGTCCCGGTATGAGATCGATAAGCTGACTGAGACGGCAAGGAAGTACCGGGACACCGAGGATTTCGACTTGGCGGCACTCACGCACACCTTTCCTGAATGGAAGGCGAATTGGCGCGAAGGTACGTCCAGGCCAATCCCCATGGAAGACATTATCGAGGCCGTCGGGCGTTCCGGCGAGCGTGAGGAGATTCTGCAGGATGCCGCGGAGACGAAGGCGGTCCGTAGGCTTCTCGGCTGTGCCTCTTAAATGGATGCTGGCGACACCTTCATTTTCGTTGAGAGGGCGGTAGACAGCCACCGCCACCTGTGGGCCATCATCTCCGATCCCCTCGTCGATGTCGCCGATCCTATTGTCATCGTGAGCTTCACCAGCTACAGGCAAGGCAAGGACCCCACCTGTATTCTACAAGCAGGGGACCATGCGTTCATCAAACGGCCAACGGCAGTGGACTACGGGAGGGGGATGGAGGTTTCGAATTCTGCCCTCGAAGCCTGCGCTAATACTGGCAAGCTGGTCCTACAGGGGCCACTGCAGCCACATTTGCTTGAGAGAATCAGAGAGGGCGCTGCCACATCTCAGTTCACCCCAGAGGGATGCCGGAAGATACTAGCAAGGCAGGGGATCATTGAGTAGCGACTGGGCCGCGATACGGCCGTTCCCATTCTAGCAGATCACCCAGCGCCCATCCCCTGGTGGCGACTCCAGCCTCCGGTGCGGGTCCCCGTGCTCCATCCGGTAGCTGCTCCATCTCTCGCTGCGATACGTTTGGACCACAGGGTTCCTCCCGATGATCTACTCTCCCGGACCTCAGTCCTTCTACGCCGCGCCACCCATCGCCTACCCCGCCCGTAGCCTCGCGCGCCTCCCATTCCCCCGACCGCGCACATGAACGGCCGCAGCGAACGCGGCCCTCCCTCCGGAGGACCGCGCCGCTCGAATACCCTCTACTCCGCGCCCGCGGAAACGACTCTAGCGCCCTCTGCCGCCTCCGCGTCCTTGGCCGCGCCCGCCCCCTCGCCCGCGGCCCGACGATTCCTCCTCCTCCTGCCCGCGTTGGGCCCTGCTCCGCGCGCCGCCTCTCGCTCGCTCCCGCGTCGCCTCCGGTGCCACCCGGATTCGCGTCCTCTCTCGCTCCCTCTCCCTCTCCCGCTCTCGGCGCACGTCGGGCGCGCGCTCGCGCGCCCCCTCCGGCACCACAATCACGATGCCCCGCGGTGCCACCTTCCGGCTCAGCCCAGGTGGAAGATAGGGATCCCCGTGCTTTATCCACCCCTCCTTCCGGCCCCGGTCCCATCCCGGCGGCCGCCGGGCCGGCCCGAATCGCTCATCCCCGACGAACAGCCCCGCCCTCCTCAGATGGTCGTACCGCCCCGGTTCATCCCGCGTCCGAATCGCCACCATGTCGATGATCGCCGTACACCCCACCCCCTTCACGCGCCTGATATCCAGTGGGCTCAGCGAGTCCGACGGCACCAGCATCCTCAACCGCGTCCGTCCCCCGTCGAACAGATCCTCGTACTGCCAGACTGCCTTCACCCTCCCTACCTGCTCCGCCGGCCCCGCCACCTGCATCGCACCCAGGTATGCCTTCTCCCCCACCGACAGGTACGGCACCACCTTCGTCTCCCCCTCAGCCGTAAGCCCGCGCGTTCTCGCCACGCTGTTGATGAAATCATCTATCTGCGGGCCGAACTCGTTTACCCCTACCAGAATCGCTCCCCCAAGCAGCACGTCCCCCGCGCGCATCCCACCCGATGTCGGCGCGCGATACACCCCCCGCGTAAGCGCGATATCTGCTAGTCCCGTGATACCCAGCCCCCTCACCCGGCCGAACTCGAACGGATTCAACGAGTCCACCGGCGACAGCACCTTGACTCGATACCGCCCCCCATCAAACTCCGTCTCCAACTGCAGCACGGCCTTCGCCCGCGCCACGAGTTCCCCCGAACCCGAAACCTGCGCCGCTCCCACATAGCCCTTCCGCCCGAAGCTCAGCACCGGAACCACTTTCGTCTCCGTGCCGGACGGCATCGCTCCCGTCCCGGCCGCCCGGTTGATGGCATCGTCCATCGGCTCTGCCACCGCAGTTACCACCGATCCCACCACCGCTGTCTTCACAATTGCCGAGGCCACGTCCGACAGGTCCGCACCCCTCGCAGAGCCCCCGCTAACCCACAGCAGGCTCACCGACGCCAATACCGCAATCGCTCTCCCCATCGTCTTTCTCCCCGGGGCTTTTCAATTCGGCCCATATATAGTATACCAGACAGGGCCCCCCGCTCCCTGGCCCTGGCAGCGGAGCGCTCCCGGGAGGCCCCAACGGTGCCCAACCGTCGCACCGGCCCGCAATAGGAGGGGCATGATGCGAACAGAAACACGTACGTCGCCAACCATCCGCGGTGCCGCCGCCCTCACCATTGCCGCCCTCGCCGCCGCCCTCTTCTGTGGCTGTGCCCGAGAGCCGAGGGAACCCAAGCGGCGCGCGCCCACTTCTCCCGCCGAGAAGGCCCTCGTCGACCTCGCCGACAGCTGTTCCAGCCTGGAAACCTTCTCAGAGGAAACCCGCATCACGAAGACCGTCTCCGGCCCCGACGGCGAGGAGACCGCGATCTCCGACACCAAGCTCCTCCTCAAGAAGCCCAACCGCATTCTCTACCGCATTGCAGGCGAGGACACCACCGTCATCGCCTGCGACGGGGAACACCTCACCGTCTACTCCTCCGCAGACGGCGGCTACGTCACCCAGGACGCCCCCGAAGATCTCGACGCCTTCGTCCGCGACTACCACACCGAGGCGGTCGGGCTCGATGAGCTTCTCCTGATCGCCGGCGCCGACCCACTCGACGTGCTCGAGAACCTGACCATTCAGGATGGCGGGTCCCTCGACAACCAGCCGATGCAGGTGATCCGCGGAACCGTCGCCAACTTCACCGAGCAAGCCGACGACGAGCCCGCCACCGCCACGCAATCCCTCTGGGTCGGCCGGGAAGACGGATTGCTTCACAAATCCGTGACCGACGTCGCCCGCGGCGAGGCCTCACTGCGCGTCGAGGAGACCATGGTCGACCTCTCCGCTGCCCCCGGCCTCTCAGATGCTGTCTTCGACTACCAGCCCCCGCGCGGCGCAAAGAACCTGACGCCGGACTAGCTGGCCGGATGACGCCATCCGGCAGCCGGGCGCGCTCATATCCAAATCACTCCCAGCCCCGAGGATCAGCATGCCAGACCAATCGAACACCCCCATCGAGATCGCCGACGGACTTCAGTTCACCGAAGGCCCCGTCTGGTTGGACAACGGCGGGTTCTTGCTCTTCAGCGACATCCCTGCCGACACCATCTACCGGTGGTCCGCCGACCGTGGCCTCGAGGTCTGGCGCCATCCCTCCCAACAGGCAAACGGCAACACCCTTGACCTCGAAGGCCGCGTCGTAACCTGCGAGCATGGCAGTCGCTCCGTCACTCGCACCGAAAGCGACGGCCGCGTCACCACACTCACTTCGACCTACCGCGGCAAGAAGCTCAACTCCCCCAACGACCTCGTGGTCAGCCGCGATGGCGCCATCTGGTTCACCGATCCCCCCTACGGCATCGAGCCCCAGCAGATGGAGCAGCCTGCAAGCTACGTCTTCCGGCTCGACCCCGGCGCCGCCGAACCCGTCCCCGTCGCCGACGACTTCTCCCGCCCCAACGGCCTCTGCTTCTCCCCCGACGAGCAGTTTCTCTACATCGCCGACAGCGACCCGGAAATCCACCACATCCGCCGCTTCCACGTCCGACCCGACGGCTCCCTCACCAGCGGCGATGTCTTCGCCACCATCGCCCCCGGCATTCCCGATGGCATCCGCGTCGACGCCGCCGGCCGCCTCTTCAGCTCCGCCGCCGACGGCGTCCACATCTTCGCCCCCCACGGCAAGCTCCTCGGCAAGCTTCGCACACCCAAGCCCGCCTCCAACTGCGCCTTCGGCGGCCCCGCCCACAACACTCTCTTCATAACCGCTGTCACCAGCGTCTGGGCGGTTGACCTCGACGCCCCCGTCAACGGCCTCTGATCCCACCCGGCCGCCTGCCCTTCCCTGATCTTCTCACGTCGTGGTTGAGCCGATCAACCCGCCGGTTCAGCGTATCGCACGTGAATCTCGGCGCCGACCTCTTCTGTCCCCGCGCCCCCCCGCCACCCCCGTAGGAGCGACATTCCTGTCGCGACCGAGTCTCGTAGGGCAGAAGCGTGTCTTCTGCCCCTCCCTTGGCAGGTCAGCCCCGGAGTCAAGCCGAAAACACTCACCGGCCGAACGCCTTACATTCGCCACCTGCGACCCGCGCGTAGACGAACCCTCCAGACGCCGCGCCGCCAACATCGTCGAGATGGTCGCCAACCGCGTCGCCGCCGGCCTCACCCTCCCCGGCGACGAGGATGCGCGCGTCGTCTACTCCCCCGTCTTGGTTGACGGCGAGCGCCAGGCCGACGCCGTCGCCCGCCAGTTCCGCGCCGAAGGCGTCCGGGTCCTCATCTGCGCCCCCGACACCTGGGCCTTCCCCCAGCTCAGCCTCATCTCTCTCCTCTCCCACTTCCCGCCCGACACCCCCATCAACCTCACCTGCGGCAACTCCGGCCCCAAGCCCGGCGTCGTCTTCACCCATGCCGCCGGCGGCGCCATCTCCCAGTACGGCCGCCTCCTCCACATCAACGTCGGCACCTGGCCCGACACCGGCGAGCGCCCCGAGATGACTGACGCCACCGCCCATGCCCTCACGGACTGGACCTTCGCCGCCCTCACCCACCAGGCACTCAAAGGCCGCCGTGTCGTCATCTGTGGCCACGACTCCATGGGCATGGAGACCGCCCTCGCCCACATCATCCCCACCCGCAGCACCTTCGGCCTCGAAATCACCCGCCTCGACATGAAGCTCCTCGCCGACATGCTCCAGAAGCAGGCCTACGACAAGAAGGAACTCGCCGACCTCCGCGCCTGGCTAGACAAACACCTCGGCGACCGCATCGAGCTGCGCGATGACGACGACCGCGCCCGCCTCGACCAGAGCCTCGCCATGTACCTCATCACCCGCGACCTGATGCAGGACCTCAACGCCGTCGGCGGCGGCTTCATGAGCCAGCTCGAGTGGGGCTCCGACCCCCGCGGCATCCCCCTCCCCGTCGCCGACATCATGGAGTCCCTCTTCAACTCCACCTTCGACCACACCGGCCCCAAGCCGCCCCTCCCCTACGCCACCGAGGCCGACGTCCAGGGCCTCCTAACCATGCTCTTCCTCACCTACCTAACAGGCGGCAGCCCCCCACTCTTCATGGACTTCCGCAAGGTCTGGGAGCCCTGGGAAATCAACCGCCTCGCCGAATCCCTCGACCTCGCATCGGTCGAGCCCGACGCCCTCTGGCGCAAGAAGGGATTCGTGGATGGCGACAACTCCGGCTCCGCCGCCCTAGACTGGGCCGCTGCGCCGGGCGCCTCGCTCGAAGAGATCATGTCCGGCGTCTCTTGCCCCCTCGCCGACGAGTTCTACTTCCCCGGCCTCGGCAACTCCGTCAACTTCATCTCCCCCGGCGGCATCGAGGGCATCGCCG
>JALGTG010000186.1 GCA_029821495.1 Candidatus Hebobacteria bacterium | reverse complement strand
GCCAGCGCCCCCGCCAGCCCCACCGCGAAGCCTCCCACATGCGCCCAGTGCGCCACCCCGCCGCCCCCGCCGTACGCCGCCTCCAGAGAAGCTGTCACCAGGCCCTGGATCATCTCCCATCCCACCCACAGCCCCAGAAAAACCGGAGCCCCAACCTCCGCCACTCCCATCCGCCAGTAGAAGAAGTACCCGACCAGATACCACACCCTCACCTTCGTCCGCAGAAAGCACACTGCCGAAAGCCCCATCACCCCCGCGATCGCCCCCGACGCCCCCACCAGCGGCACATCCGACACCGTCCCGGAGGACGCCGTGCCGACCACCATGTGCATCACCACTGCCCCCAGATGCGCCGCGAAGTAGAAGCCCAGCAGCAGCCACGGACCGAACACATCCTCGGCCAGGGTCGCAAACAGCCACAGGAACACCATATTCCCCGCCAGATGGATGATCCCGGCATGCATGAAGACTGAGGCAAACAGGCCGATCAGAGAGGGATGCGAAGGCCGGAACGCCGCCGCGAACGGGTCCTCATAGCGGGTCCTCATAGCCCATCTGGACCGCGAACGCAGCCACGGTGACCCCGATCAGCCCATACGTGAAGTACGGCGTCCGCCACCTCGGCCTCGTTGTCCCCAGCGGCAGGAAGAAGAACACGCCGACAACCCTCCCCTCGCGCCAGGCGAAGACCTGGACCGGCTACATCTGCACAATCTATTCCCCGTCAGCCGGTCCTCTTCCCACGCCCACACGCCATCGCCTCCCCGCACCGTGTTCTTGCCGCGCTCCCCCTCTCCGCCCTGCTTCACAGCCAACACAATCCTCCCGCGCCTTGGCAGGAGGCGAGCCAAGCGGTATCATTGGCACGCAGCCATACAGATCTCCAGAGGTGCAACCGAGATGACAGACCACAACGGCCAGATCCCGCCCGGCCCGCAGCCCGGCGACCATCGCGCTGGCACACTCTTCGTGCGCTCCAGGAACAATCCCATCCTCACCGTGGAAACCTGGCCCTACCCCACCTCTTCGGTCTTCAACCCCGGCGCCGCGCTGGTGGACGGGGAGACTCTGCTCCTGGTCCGGGTCGAGGACCTGCGCGGCTTCTCCCATCTCACCGCCGCGCGAAGCAAGGACGGCAAGACCGACTGGCGGATAGACCCCGAGCCCACGCTCGTCTCCGAGCGCGGCCACCGCGAGGAGCAATGGGGAGTCGAGGACCCTCGCATCGTCTGGCTCGAGGACAGACAGGAGTACGCCGTCACCTATGTCTCCTTCTCGCCCGGCGGTCCTCTCGTCTCATTGGCAACCACCAAGGACTTCCACACCTTCACCAAGTATGGCCCGCTCGTACCTCCCGAAGACAAGGACGCCTCCCTCTTTCCCCGCTGCTTCGGCGGTCGCTACGCGCTCATCCATCGGCCCATTATCCGAGGAGAGGCCCATATCTGGCTTTCCCTCTCGCCGGATCTCAAGCACTGGGGCGACCACCGCGTCCTCCTCCCCACCAGGCCCGGATGGTGGGACGGACGCAGGGTCGGCCTGGGCACCCAGCCCATCGAAACCCCGGAGGGTTGGCTCATTATCTACCATGGTGTGAGAGCCACAGGCTCTGGCAGTATCTACCGCGTCGGCCTCGCCCTGCTCGACCTGGATGACCCCTGCAAGATCATCCGGCGCAGCCCCGCCTGGGTCTTCGGCCCTCGGGAGCCCTATGAACGGGTGGGCGATGTGGACGACGTGGTCTTCCCCACCGGCGCGGTGCTCGACCCGGACACCAACGAGCTTCGCATCTACTACGGCGCCGCCGACGATATGGTGGCACTCGCCACCGCCAACCTGGACGAGGTTATCGACTACCTCAAATCCTGCCCGGGCTGACTGCAGGTCGGGGGAGGCACCGAACCCCGCTCCTTCTGTCATCCTGAGCGCAGCGAAGGATCTTGCTCCAAGCGGGCAGGGCAGGTTCCCAACCTGCTGATCTGGGTAGGGCACCTCCTCCGTTGAGCAGGCACCGAACCCCCCTCCTTCTGTCATCCTGAGCGGCACCGAACCCCCCTCCTTCTGTCATCCTGAGCGCAGCTAAGGATCTTGCTCCAAGCGGGTAGGACAGACTCCCAACCTGCTGATCTGGGTAGGGCATCTCCGCCGTTGGGCAGGAGCTTGCTCCTGCCACCCCATGCTGTCATTCTGAGCCCAGCGAGGAATCCCGTTGCTTGGTGGCGCAGAGCTTGCCCTGAGCCTGCCGAACGGGTTTCCAACCTGCGTGGGCGCCGCAGGCGCCCCCTGTAGGGCGGGCATGTCGGAGTTTACCCTGAGCGAAGCCGAAGGGCATGCCCGCCGCAACCTCCCCACGGCACGGTCTCCCTCCCGCGCCAAACCACCCATCCCCGCCACCATAATAACCCAGCAACTCCCTGCCTTTTCCCCACTTCCTCTTGACACCACATGGTATAGTGGCCTCGGGAAGCGTGGGGCGACCGCGCTCGATGTCGCCCTACACGTGCCCCGTGAACTCCAGGAACGCCTCCAGCACGGCCGCCGCGTTCTCGCCTGACGTCTCGGGCTGGAGCCCCTTCGCCGGCGCGAGTATGTAGCCGCCCCCGCGCGGCATCTCAGCGCAGAGGTGCTGCACCTCATCGAAGATATCTTGCCTCGTCCCAAACGGGATCGTGCTCTGCGACCCCAGCCCGCCCCAGAACGCGATCTTGTCTCCCCACTTCTTCTTGAGTTCATACGGGCTCATCGCCTCCGGCTGAACGCTCTCCAGGACATCCAGCCCGATCTCGATGATGTCGGGCATGATGTCCGCCACACTCCCACAGCAGTGGCTCAACGCCAGCTTCCCCGCGTCGTGAGCGGCCTGGTAGAGCTTCGCCGCCCGCGGCTTGAAGAACCTCCGCCACCGCTCCGGCCCGATCAGCACGCCTCTCTGATCGCCCCAGTCGTCGGAGAAGAAGATCCCATCCACCGGCAGCTCGACGCTCGCTTTGACGAACTCCAGGTGCAGCTCCGTGATGCGGTCCAGCAGCTCCTCGTAGAACTCGGGCTCTTCGATCACATCAGCCAGCACCTGCTCGAATCCCCTGATGTTCCACGACCGCTCGAACACCCCCCATCCGAATCCTGCCACCCGGAAGCTGTCGGGGTTCCTCTCGCAGACCCCTACCGCCCACTCTCGCAGTCCCGGGTCTATGAAGAAATCTGCCTCCGGAAACTCGTACTCATCGAAGTTGGGTGCTTTCAGCCCCGGTTGCTCCAGATGGAAAGGACGGCCGGCCGTGCTCCACACCGACCCGAAGCCGTCGCGGTAGTGCGTTTCATCAATCTCGACCTGCCGATCGTGGTCAACTGTCGTGACCTGTGTGATGTAGGGCGGAATCCGCTCCCGCCATCCCGTCCCGCCGTAGTGCTCGTCCAGCCGCTTGTCCACTCCCTCCTCGAACGGGAGTGTGAACGGAATCGGACTCGTCTCTCTATGGTGGATCTGCTCCAGCACGATATCCCGCGGCTTCATATCCTTCGCCCTTTCTCGACTCGCGGAGGCCACACTACTGCGAGTTCGGCACATTCTGCGCCCCAGGCCGCCAGACGTCAATACCTCCGGCCGCCCGCTCCCGTCTCGCCGCGCCAGCCACACACGCGCCGGCGGAGCCCACCAACGGCGGACTCCGCAGGCATCGTCACTATAGCGTGACGGACGGGCCTAGTTTGTGCGGCGGCTTCTACCCTACTGCATCTTACATCTAATAGATGCCATCCGCTTGTTACACTTGTGAGACGATTCGCGTAATACTTCCATTCCCTCGATCTCTGAACTCTTTTCCGGTTCCCCCTGACCTCACCCCAGGACGCCCCTGCAGAGCCCCACAGAGGAACGCCCTGCGCCGCGTTGAACCTCCCAAGCCAGGGGAACGGGACTCCATCTCAAGACTGAGGTTAAGGAATGCGGGGTGTCTTGCTGCTGCTCGTCGCGCTGCTCTCGGGGGCCATCTTGATGGCGCTCGAGATGGCTGGCATTCGCATTCTCGCCCCCCACTTCGGCCAGTCCATCTTCGAGTGGGGCAGCCTCATCGGCGTCTTCCTCGCCGCCCTCAGCATAGGCTACTACTTCGGGGGGAGGCTCGTAGACCGCTGGCCGAACTCGACCATCCTCGCGATCTCGCTGCTCGGCGCGGGGCTGCTGGTGCTCGCGCTCGCCTTCCCCGGTGAGCGCGGCGCGGACGCGCACAGCATCGCATGGGTGCTATGCGACGCGCTGGCCGACAGCGATCTCGGCCCCCGCGCCGCGCCTCTCGTCGCCTGCGCGATCATGTTCTTCGCGCCGGCGATGCTGATGGCCGTTACCTCGCCGTTCGTCATCCGTCTCATGGTCCCCGCCATCGAGCAGGTGGGCCAGACTGCCGGGCTGGTGTTTGCGGTGTCCACCATCGGCAGCATCGCGGGCACGCTCGGCACGACCTTCTACCTGCTTACCGCCTGGGGGACGAGGGGTGTGGTCCTGCGCCTCGGCCTTCTGCTCGTCCTCACCGCCGGGCTCGCGGCGGCGGCATGGCGGCCCAGGCGCGCGGCGGTTGTCGCGGCGGCGGTCCTCGCGCTCTGTGCGTTCTCCTCCCCCGCCTGCGCCGCGGAGCGCACCCTACTCGAACGGGATAGCCCCTACCACCGGCTGTTCGTGACCGAAGATGAGACTTCTCGGTGGCTGCGGGCCGACAACATCTGGCACACCCAGATGCTGCTGGCCGACCGGCACGGCCGCGGCCTGCCCTACTCCGACTACATTGACCTGGCTTTCCTCTTCAACCCCAACATCCGCAGCGTGCTGGTGATAGGCCTCGGCGGCGGCACCGTGCCCAAGCGCTTCGTGCGCGACTATCCGAGCGTGAAGGTGGACGCGGTCGAGATAGACCCGGACGTCATCAAGATCGCCGCCCGCTACTTCGAGGTGCGCGCCGGACCTCGCCTGACGATCCACGAGGCGGACGGCCGGCGGTTCCTGCGCAAGAGCGAGCAGAAGTGGGACCTGATTCTGCTCGATGCCTACTACGCCGACACGGTGCCGTTCTTCCTCACCACCAAGGAGTTCTTCAAGATCGTCAGCGATCACCTCAACCCCAACGGCGTCTTCGTCAACAACGTGGTAGGGCGCCCGAGCGGGCCGAAGAGCAAGTTCTTCCGCTCCGTGTATCGCACGATGTCGGAAGTCTTCCCGCAGGCGCACGTGTTCGTCGTGCCCGAGCGCGGCTTCGAACTGGTGAACCTGGAAGTGTTCGCGATGAACGAGAAGCAGCGGGTCTCGGCGGCAATCCTCGCCGAGCGCGCCGCGCGGATGCAGGGAACCGTCATCAAGGATGATAGGCTCCGGCAGCGGCTGAACGACCGCGTCACTGCGCCCGTCCGCACCAGTGACGTGCCCACCCTGAGCGATGACTACGCGCCGGTCGACGCGCTCATCCACCTCTGGTAGCTTAGCTATCTATCGCCTTCTCTATTGCCTGCCGCTGACGGTCGCTCGCCCACACTCCTGTGACAGTGTGCTCACACTCCTGTGGGAGTGGGACAGATGGTCATTCTTGGACAGATGCTATTTGTCCGCTGTTTGTCCGAATGTCCTGGGGGCAGATGAGGGGTGTTGGCGACACCGCGGCGGACGTCCAAAACGTGTCCATGTCCGTCCATTGACCGAATCACGTCCGTTGGACGTCTTGGACAGGTGCGGACATCTAGCGATGTCCGCAGTCAGGCGGTCGTTATCTCAATAGTAGATCGCTTGTTGGAGAGACGAACTGACGAGGGAGGACGACGGCCTAGCGCGCCCTGCCGCGAATGCTACCGGAGCGGCCGCGGCCGTGGAAGCGGGCCCTCTCCGCGGGCGGCGGGATCATCTCGGCGTCCTCGGGCACCTCGAGATGGAAGACGTCGTCGGGAATGGGTGTGTTGAACTCGGCCGAGGTGACCTCGGTTCGGTAGCAGTGCGTGTTCGCGTGGTGGGCGCCTTGCTCGTACCTCCGGTGGGTGGTGACGCTCGGGAGCCAGAGGCATTCGATGGGGTTGATCCACTGCTCCGCCTGCCAGACATCCCCGTAGATGGAGCGGTGCTCGTCGACGCGTGCGACGGTGTGACGCTCGAACTTCGCCGGTGCGTGGCCGCGGTCGGGGGCGATCCAGATAGACTCGTAGCGCGTTGTCTCGGGGTCGTCGCCCTGGCGCAGGAGAACTATGCGAAGGCAGGAGAGTCCGGCGACCTGCTCCTCGCCAAGGAGCATGGGCAGCCAGACTCTGCGGCTGGCGAGGCGAGCGCCAAGGGGTTCGTCGTGCCAGATGGCGGGGATCAGGGGCCACCTGATGAGGAGGTCGCCGGCCCCGAAGTTTAGGTGAAGAGCGAGCTCGCTCAGGTCGGCGACATCAGACACGGAGGCGTAGAGGCGCTGGGGCCCAGTGGTTCTGATTTCCGTGAGCCGGCGCCCGTCGAAGGCGGCGGAGTCGGAGTATGCAGGTCCACGGGCATCGGTCTCTCGGTGCTCGATGCGGACGCGCGCGCCGTCGAACCAGATCTCCTCGTCGGTTGTTCGAGTGCGCGGAGCGCGGTCGGGAGAGAAGGAGGTCAGCTCGGTGCGCAGGACGAGGTGGCCGGAGCGGAGGTCGGCGCCGTTTTGGCTCATGTGCTCGAAGAGCGTGTCGAGGTCAGTGTCGGCGATGCCGGCGGCGGGAGGCCGCGCGGCCGCGGCGCCGGCGGAGCCGGAACGGGCTGGAGCAGCGCTGCCTTCATCGGTGGCGGCCGCGGCTACGAAGTAAGCGAGCGCCGCGGCGGGAAGGACCAACAGGAGAAGGACTAGAGCAGTCTTGCGTCTCACTGGCATCGGAACACCTCCTTTTGCCGGCTTTTGGGGCAAGGCTCAGGGAGAGGCTCTGCACGATTGCCCGCCGTAGGTTAGACTACGGGATAAGCCGAAACGTCACGGAGAAGTGTGAAACCCCCACTACCTCCCGGCCCCATTATACCTATTATACCGTGCCGTGTGAGGACGAGAGCGGACAAAGGCAGCTGATTGCTGCGTTTTCTTGTGCTCGCGGGTGCTGTGCGTCTCGGGGCTGAGATTCCCAAACGCCGACAGGCGGATGAGACGACCGATTACCTCACAGGAGCCCGAACGCCCTTGCGATGTAGACGGCCATTTGGTCGCGGGTGACGGGGTTCAGGGGCCGGTAAGTGACGGGATCGTAGCCGCGGGCGATCCCCTCCGCAGCGCAGTACTCAACATACTTGTAGGCCCAATAGTCGGTGGGCACATCGTCGAAGGTGGCATCGAGCGACCCCTCGGGAACGAACTCGTCGCCGCCGGCCACCGCGCGGGAGATGAACACGGCCATCTGAGCGCGGTTAACGATA
>JALGTG010000185.1 GCA_029821495.1 Candidatus Hebobacteria bacterium | reverse complement strand
GGTGGCACCCGACGTGTTCCAGGTGGGGGCGGAGTATGTTGGGGGGCTGGCGTACCGGGGGATGGCGGAGCCGCTTGACGATTATGTGGAGCGGTGGGGTGAGGAGGACGACTACTTCTCGGCGTCGTGGAACACGTGCGTGTACGAGGGGCGGGTGTATGGGCTGCCGCATCTGTCGGCGCCGCGGGTGCTGCTGTACCGGAAGGACCTGCTGCGGGAGGCGGGGTTCGAGCGGCCGCCGGACACGTGGGAGGAGCTGGCGGAGGCGGCGGAGCGGATGACGGTGAGGCGGGGGACGGTCATCGATGTGGCAGGGATGAACCTCCTGGTGTCGTGGCAGGTCTTCGTCGAGTTTCTGTGGGAGAACGGGGGACGGATTCTCGACGAAGAGGGCCAGCGATCCCTGCTCGACAGTCCCGAGGCGGTGGAGGCGCTGCAGTTCTACGCGGACCTGTACAACGAGCACAAGGTGTGTCCGACGGCGGGGATGCCGGTGGCCGGGGGCGCGGTTCCGGTCTTCGCCTCGAAGCGGGCGGCGATGGAGATCATGAATCAGTTCGGGATCTACAACGTGGACAAGTACGCGCCGGAGATGCTGTCGGAGGTGGGGATCGCGCCGACGCCCAGGCGGAAGGAGCGAGTGGTCTCGGTCTATACGGACTGGCTGGCGATGTCGCCGCAGAGCAAGCACAAAGAGCTTGCGTGGGAGCTGATGACGTATCTGATGGAGCCGGAGAATCTGGCGGCGTACAACTCGACGCTGTTCTTCATACCGCCGCGTCGGTCGGCAGTGGAGGCGGCGGAGTTCATGCAGGATAACCCGCAGCTGGGAGAGTTCGTGTCTCTCATGGAGGAGTATGGGCGGTCGCTGCCGGCGATTCCGGAGTGGTTCGAGATACGGACGGGGCTGCAGGCGGCGGTGGAGGCGGCGATCTACGAGACGAAGACGCCGGAGGAGGCGCTGCGGGACTACTCCCGGGAGCTGGATGAACTGCTGGCGGAGCGGGTGGCGAACGAATGAGGACGCTGGGGAGAGCACTGCGGTACATGGTGCCGTACTGGAGGTGGCAGCTCGCGGCGTTGGTATGCGCGCTGGGGGCGACGGCGGCAGGGTTCGTGTGGCCCTATGTGACCAAGTACATGATCGACAAGGTGCTGTGGCCGGGAGAGGCGAGCACTGAGCAGCGCGTCGCGACGCTGTATCTGATCACCTACGTTGCCGTCGGGGCGGCGGTGGCGGGGGGCGCGTTCGGGCTGACGCGCGGCTACCTCTTTGCGCGAGCGGGCGAGGGGGCGGCGGCTGACCTGAGGCGCGGCCTGTTTCACCACATGCATCTCTTGCCGATGCGATACTTCGACCGGCGGAAGACGGGCGGGATCATGTCGGTGGTGCAGAACGACGTGGAGGCGCTGCAACTGCTGTACTCATCGACGCTGGTGGAAATCATCACGAACGTGTTGATGGTGGTGGTAGCGATTGCGATCCTGGTATCGGTGAGCCCACGGCTGGCGCTGATGGGGTTGCCGGTGCCGATAGTCTTTGGGACGACGCTGGCGCTGTTCGGGGGGCCGCTACGTCGGGCGGGGCGTAGGGTGCGGGAGGAGACGGGGAGCGTGCAAGAGGTGCTGCAGGAGAGCATTTCCGGGGTGAGAGAGGTGAAGCTGTTCGGGGAGGCGGGCGGGGAGCTGAGACGGTTCATGGGGCGGGTATGGGGGCTGGTGCGGGCACGGATCCGGCAGGCTGTGTTGGGGGCGGGGAACTGGTCGGCGGCAAACGCGATCGCATGGTCGGGGATGGCGGTGGTGATATTGCTCGCGGCGACGGCCTATCTGAGGAATCCAGAGGAGATAACGGTCGGCTCCCTGGTGCTGTTCATGAATGTGCTGGGGATGCTGTTCGGGCCGGCGGGTGCTTTTGTGGGCCTGTACAATCTGGTGGCGGGGGCGGTGGGGGCGGCGGACCGGGTGTTCGAGTTTCTGGACGAGCCGCGGGAGGTGGAGGCGGAGGGGGCGTTCGAGCTGGGCCGGGTGGAAGGGCGAGTGCGGTTCGAGGGGGTGTCGTTCCAGTACGGGGAGGGGGACCCAGAGGTGCTGCGGGACATCAACTTGGAGGCGGCGCCGGGAGAGATGATCGCGCTGGTGGGGCCGAGCGGGGCGGGGAAGACAACGCTGGTGTCGCTGGTGCCGCGGCTGTACGATGTGAGCGCCGGGCGGGTGCTGATGGGCGACACGGATGTGCGGACGGTGACGCTGAAGTCGCTGCGAGACCAGATCGCGATCGTACCACAGGAGACGTTCTTGTTCGGGACGACGGTGAGGGAGAACATCGGATTCGGTCGTGAGGGCGCGACGGAAGAGGAGATCGTGGAGGCGGCAAAGGCGGCGAACGCGCACGGCTTCATCATGGCGCTGCCGAAGGGGTATGAGACGCAGGTGGGGGAGCGAGGTGTGAGGCTGTCGGTGGGGCAGCGTCAGCGGGTGGCAATCGCGCGGGCGATCCTAAGCGACCCGCGCGTACTGATACTGGACGAGGCGACGTCGGCGCAGGATTCGGAGTCGGAGCGGCTGGTGCAGGAGGCCTTGGCGCGGCTGATGCAAGGGCGGACATCGTTCGTGATTGCGCACCGGCTTTCGACGGTGCTGAGCGCGGATCGGATAGTCGTGCTGGAGGGCGGGGAGATCACGCAGGTGGGGAAGCACGCGGAGCTGCTGTCGGAAGGCGGCACTTACGCACGACTGCACGCGCTGCAGTTCGCGGCAGAGCCGCGAGTGGAGGCAGCCAATGACGAGCGGTGAGGGGGTGGCGGCGCGGCAGCAGGCACGGACGGCGTATTCGTTCTTGACGCCGGGGCTGGCGCTGTTCTTCCTGTTCGTGCTGATTCCGGTGATCGCCGCGTTCTACTTGTCGTTCTGCCGGTATGACATCATTCACGCGCCAGTGTGGGTGGGGGCGAAGAACTACGCGCGGATCTGGGAGGATATCGCGAGTCGAGGAGTCTTCTACACTTCGCTGCGGAACACGGCGCAGTACGCGATAGGGACGATACCGATTGGGATGGCGCTGGCGCTGGTGCTGGCGCTGCTGCTGAACACGGGGCTGCGGGGGATCAGCATCTATCGCACGATGTACTACCTGCCGGTGGTGACGAGCCTGGTGGCGGTCTCGATGGTGTGGATGTGGCTGTACGATCCGAGCTACGGGCTGCTGAACTACGGGCTGGAGCTGGTGTCGCGGGGGCTGAGCTTCGTGCTGCGGAGGGAGGTGGTGATTGCGCCGCAGGCGTGGTTGGGCGATCCCGGGCAGGCGATGGCGGCGATTGTGGTGATGTCGGTCTGGCGGGGGCTGGGGTACAACATGGTGATCTACCTGGCGGGGCTTCAGGGGATTCCCGGCCATCTGTACGAGGCCGCGATCATCGATGGCGCAACGCCGTGGCAGCGATTCTGGGCTATCACGTGGCCGCTTCTGAAGCCGACGACGGCGTTTATTCTGGTGGTGTCGGTGATCGGGGCTTCGCAGGTGTTCGCGCAGGTGTATGTGATGACGAACGGAGGGCCGAACAACGCGACGACGGTGATCGTGCACCAGATCTTCCAGAATGCATTCAGCTTCATGAAGATGGGATATGCGTCGGCGATGGCGTTCGTGCTGTTCGGGCTGATATTCGTGATGTCGCTGATTAACCTGCGCCTGCTGCGCGGCGGGGAGGTGGAGTACGTATGACCCGTTCTCATTCTGAGTCCGCCGCAGGTGGGCGAAGGGCCCTGGTCCGGCGCGTATGCCGGGGCAAGATTCTTCGCTTCGCTCAGAATGACGCGCGGGTGCGCGGGGGGGAGGTGGAGTACGTATGAGGCGCAGCGCGCTGCAGCAGGGGGTGCTGCATCTGGTGATCGCGGTGGGGGCGGTGACGATGGTCCTGCCGTTCCTATGGATGGTGTCGACATCGCTGAAGCCGGAGCCGGAGATCTTTCGGTTTCCGCCGGTGTGGCTGCCGGGGAGGTGGGAGTGGAGCAACTACCGGGAGGCGATGGAGGCGGCGCCGTTCGGGCGGTACTTCCTGAACACGGTGATCTACGCGGTGTCGGTTACGACTTCGAATCTGCTATTCTGCTCTATGGCGGCGTACGCGTTTGCGCGGCTGCGGTTCCGGGGGCGGAACGTGCTGTTCATTATGGTGCTGGGGACGATGATGATACCGGGGCAGGTGACGATGGTGCCGGTGTTCATCATGCTGAAGCACTGGCCGCTGGTCGGCGGGAACGACGTGCTGGGGGCGGGGGGGCACGGGCTGCTGAACACGTACCCGGGTCTGGTGCTGCCGATGGCGGTGGGGGCGTTCGGGATCTTCCTGCTGCGGCAGTTCTTCATGACGCTGCCGAGCGAGCTGGAGGACGCGGCGCGGATAGACGGGTGCTCGGAGGCGGGGATCTACTGGCGGATCATCCTGCCGCTGTCGAAGCCGGCGCTGGCGACGGTGGGGATCTTCACTTTCACGGCGGCGTGGAACGAGTTTCTGTGGCCGCTGCTGATCACGAGCAAGGACTCGATGCGGACGCTGCAGCTCGGGCTCCAGGTCTTCCAGACGCAGTACACGACGACCTGGGATCTGCTGATGGCGGGAACGGTGGTGGTGACGATACCGGTATTGGTCATCTTCATGTTCGGGCAGCGGTACTTCACGCGCGGGATCGCGCTGAGCGGGGTGAAGGGGTAGAGATATGGGGCAGGAGCAAGCTCCTGCCGAACGGAGGATCTGATATGAGGTCGTCAAGGTCGCGACAGACTGCGAAGCCTCTTCTTGAGCCTGCCCAGGTAGCTGCGCTCTATGAGTTACACAGCCAGAACTCGACTGCTGTCAACGAGGCTCTGTTGGAGCTTGCGGGGGCATGCAGTTGTGCGAACCTGGCGCCGCGCTGGGTTGAGGCACTCCGCTTGAACCGCCTGTCAATGTGGCTCCAGCAGGTGCTAGCTTTCGAGGACGCGCTTGGGCTGTTCGTGCACCGGACGAAGGATGCTTTCCGTCGCGCAAGAAGACCACGGCCTCGACCAGCAAGTGCATCGCCGCCGAACTGGGTTTCTCGCAGTGCTTATCGTGCTTACAGCGACATGGTGCGTCTAGGTGCTTGGCTTGGGCTTGGGTCTGATCAACAGTTCGAGCTAGAGTGCCAGGTCGCTCCACGGCACTTCGTGTGGCGGGACGCATGGGCGCACCACGGTGGCCGACTGCGGGACTGCTCTGCCGAGGTCTTCTCATATTCCGAGAAGGCGTGTGCGCTGGAGGAGGTGCATTCTCATATTCCGAGAAGGCGTGTGCGCTGGAGGAGGTGCAAGGGATCGCCTATCCTCTCGACAACGCGTGGAGGGAGGCGCGAGGATCCTTCTCCAGATCAATCGACCTTTTGCTGGCGGCTTCAGGACGCATCTGAACCCCGTGCCCGTTCGGCAGGAGCTTGCTCCTGCCCCTGTGAGATAGCAGAGCGCTGCGATGAAACTGCACGGACGACTCCCGCGCGTTGATCTCCCTCACGCGACCTACTTCGCTACTGCCAGGACGGCCGGCCACCGCGCCTGGTTCGCAGAGCCATCACGTGCAGAGGTGCTTTGCCGAACAATCTGCGCCGAGCGCGGGAGGTCGGTTCTCCTCCACGCCTTCGTCGTCATGCCCCATCACTACCACCTGCTGGTTACGCTATTGGACGATTGTCGTCTGCCACGTGTTATGCAACGGATCACCAGCCTGTCGGCTCGCCAGATCAACAGAGCAGTGGGCCGGAGCGGCCGCCTGTGGGCGAGGCGGTTCTATGATCACGTAGTGAGGAACCGCGATGACTTCGACGAGTGCTCCAAATACATCGACTGGAACCCGTGCGCGTCGGGCTTGGTCGCTTCCCCGGCTGAGTACACGTATTCGAGCTCGAGTTACTGGGAGAACGGTACGTCACCGTGGGGCGAATTCGATCCACCCTGGCCGTGAGGGCAGGAGCAAGCTCCTGCCAAACGGGAATACGTTTGCTTGTGCCCATTCCGAAGAACAAAGAGGAATACGCGGTGCCGCCAAACAACCAGCGTCTGATGAATGCGGAGCCGAAGTCAGCTAGCCGTGTCAGTGGAACGGCTGGGACCTCCATCTCCATGAAGGCAATCGTTGAGACGGACATCGGCGAGGATGATGACGGTATTGTGGTGACGGCGTTTGCGTTGGAGTCGCCGCAGTTCGAGGTGGTGGGGATCGGTGCGCTGGAAGAGACGCCCATGCAGAGCGCAGACCGAACACCGAGCGCGCGGAACGGGAGAGTGAGATGATGGAGAGAAGACTGTCGAGGTGTGGAGTACGCTGGGCGGCAGTGCTGACGGTGGCTGTTGCTGCGGTGTTGGCGGTGCCGGAGCTTTCAGAGGCGGCAAGGCCGGGACGCGGCGCGAGGGTTGGTGCGGGCATGCGCGGGCCGCGCTCCCGTGGGGCCCGGCGCGGGTCGGCCGAGCGCGGGCGGATGGGCTTTGAGCGTCGCAGGGCCCTCATGCCCGTCGAGTGCCCGGATTTCAACTCGGCGTTGGGGGCGTGGAACACGTTCTACAAACGGTCGCTGCTGGCCACCAAGGGAGGGAAGACAGGAGAGCGGCCGCTGAGCGACTCGCGGGTGGCCTGGTATCAGGTGCTGTCGCGGTACTACGCCGACCCTCCGGCCGAGTACGCGGAAGATGCGCGGTGGCAGACGGACCTGGCGACGATCACGGGGCATCTGCACATGGCGGAGTGGATGGCGGCCGGCGGGGATCCGGCTGAGGCGCACGAGGCGCTGGAACCGGTGCGGCGGATCTGGATGGACATCAGGACGCGGAACGGGGTCCGGTGGTTCGGCGATGAGCTGACGAGGTTCCATGATGTGATGGAGCCAGTGGTGCTGTGGGGGGCCGGGCAGACGCACGGGGGTGTGACAGAGGAGAACGTACGCGAGTTCGACGCGGAGGTCTGGGCACTGGCGGAAGCGTGGGATGACGTGATTGGGTTTGGCTTCCGGCCGCGGAGCCAGAGAGGGCCGGGGGGGCAGCTGATGTTCAGGATGTCCGTTTCCAGGCTGGACAAGGCGATCCAGAGGCTTCGCCTGGTGGCCGGAGACCGGCTGTACGAGGAGATACCGGAGGCGGCGCGTGAGGTGCGGTCGGCCTTTGTGCCTCTGTTCATGCAGTTCGGGTAGCGGTGGGGGCACGGGCCCGGCGGCGGCGGGCCGCGCGGATCAGACCCGGCCCGTGCGGAGGGCGACGGCTAGGAAGCGCGGACGCCTGAACTGGGGTCAGAGCTAGAGCGCGCCGTATTCCTCGACGGCTTCGACGAAGGCGACGATGTTGTCCCAGGGGACGTCGGGCTCGAGGACGTGGGTGGGGGCGAGGAGGAGGCCCTCGGGCCCAACGGTTTCGATGCGCTCTTTGACGACGCGGCGGACGTCGTCGGGGTCGCCGAAGGGCATTGTTGACTGCGTGCCGATGGTTCCCCAGAAGGCGAGATGGTTCCCGTATTCTCGTTTGAGCGCGGCGGGGTCCATGCACTCGGGCTGGACGGGGTTGAGGATATCGAGGCCGATCTCGATGAGGTCGGGGATGACGGGCTCGATGTTGCCGTCGCTGTGGTAGAAGACGAGGATATCGGGCTTGACGTCCTTTGCCGTGCGGATGAGAGCGGCGAGGC
>JALGTG010000184.1 GCA_029821495.1 Candidatus Hebobacteria bacterium | reverse complement strand
AGAATCCTCTCCTGGAGGAACTGGTCAAAGCGCCTCCCGGACAGCACTTCGACCAGCCGCCCCAGCACGTCGGTCGAGACGCTGTACTCCCAAGTGCTCCCAGGTTGGTGCTTGAGCGGCAATCGGCTCAACCTGCCAGTCATACCCTCGAGCGTCTCAGCCCCGAGCACGTCTTTCTGGACGTACATCCGGTCCACGACCGGATTGGCGAAGAAACCGTAGGTCAGGCCCGAGGTGTGGCGCAGCAGGTCCTGAACGGTCATATCCCGCGCGGAGGGCTCCCTCCTGGATTCACCCTCGGCTGCCTCATTCGAGGCGACAGCCTCATCCGAGGTCCTCAGTCCATCCATCCCGTACTCGCTGGGAGAGAGGTCCTCGATCAACACCTCCAGCCCGCCCAGCTCCGGGATGTACTTGGAGACCGCATCATCCAGACGAACCACTCCCTCCTCGTAGAGCATCATCAGCGCCACACTCGTGATCGGCTTCGTCATGGAGTAGATGCGGAAGATCGTATCCTGCGCCATCGGCTTGCCAGCTTCGCGGTCCGCCATCCCTCGGGCCTCGAAGTAGCCGATCTTCCCGTGTCGGGCGATCATCGCCGCCGCCCCAGCGATTCGCCCGGCTTCGATGTCTGCCTCTATGGCATCGGTGATCCGCTGTAGCCGGTCTGCCGACAAACCCACGCTCTTCGGTTTGGCCATCGGAAGGCCCCGACCAGTGCTGCTCGAAGTTCTGTCTTCGGCGGTACTCACAACTCTCTCCTCTCCAATGCTCCTGTCGGGTGTTCGCCCAGTTCGCCGGTCCGGCAGGGCTCTTCTCCGGCGGTCCGCTCCAGTGCTTGACGTGCCCTGAGGACCCAGTTCAGCCTTGGGGCTCAATGACCAAGCCGCGACCCTACTGCCAGGGAACGTAGTCAGGGTTCGGCTCGGGGATCTTGGCTTCAACGTCGTCGCGCCAGGCGCGGAGCATGTCGTGGAGCCGCTTGGTGACTTGTGGCTGCGCGTCGGCTAGGTTGTGCCCCTCGCCTATATCTTCGCGCAGGTTGTACAGCTCCAGCCGCCCATCCTCGAAGAACTCGATGAGCTTGTAGTCCCCTGCGCGGACGGATGATCCCGGGGTGCCGCCCTGGTTGCCGTAGTGTGGATAGTGCCAGTAGATGCCCTCACGCTCAAGCCTCTCTTCGCCGCGCAGGAGGGGTGCGATGCTAACGCCGTCGCAGTGCTGCTCAGGGATAGGGTCGAGGCCGGCCGCCTCCAGGAACGTCGGGTAGAAGTCCGTGCTGGTGACGGGCACTCTGCAGAGGCTGCCGGGGCGGGTGACGCGGGGCCACTTGATCATCAGCGGCTCGCGGGTGCCGCCCTCATACATCCATCCCTTCCCTTCGGATAGCGGCCGGTTGGTGGTCGGGCACCCCTCCGCGGTGGCCAGGCCGCCGTTGTCGGAGGTGAAGACCACGATGGTGTCGTCGGCCCGGCCGGTCTCCGCCAGCGCCTGGAGGAGGCGGCCGACGCCCTCGTCCACGCTCTGGATCATGGCGGCGTAGCGCGGATCGGATTGGATGAGGCGGCGTCTGATGCGGCGATCCTTCTTGTGCTCGCATGGGAAGAAGGGACCGTCCGCGAATGTCTCCTGCCTGTCCAGCCCCAGCTTCTCCGCCTTGGCGGCGAAGTGCTCGGCGTATTCGGGCTTGCCCTGGATGGGTGTGTGCACCGCGTAGTAGCACATATTGAGGAAGAACGGCTGGTCGCCGCAGCCGCGGATGAGCCGGACGGCTTCATCGGTCAGGCGGTCGGTTAGGTACTCGCCCCCCGGCCCGTCCTCCAGGGTCGGGATGCCCCAGGGACTGAAGTAGCCATTGGGGGGATAGCCCCAGCTGCAGCCCCCGATGTTGGCGTCGAAGCCGTGCTTCTCGGGGAAGTAGGGCTCGCGACCGAGGTGCCATTTGCCGACGTGCCAGGTTGCATACCCACCATCCTTGAGGGCCCTCGCCAGGCTCTTCTCTGAGAGCGGGAGGTGGTCAACGTACGGCGCGTCGATTAGCTTGCCCTTTGTGTGTGCGCCGATCCAGTCAGTGACTCCGACTCTCGCCGGGTACTTGCCGGTCAGGATGCTGGCTCGCGTGGGCGAGCACACCGGGCAAGCAGCATAGGCATCGGTGAAGCGCACGCCCTCTGCCGCGATCCGGTCTATGTTGGGAGTCTCGTAGAACTCGCTGCCGCAGCACGCAAGGTCCGTCCATCCCATGTCGTCCAGCAGGATGAAGACGATGTTGGGCATGCCGCCGGCACGTTCATCGGAGTTCATCTCACACCTCTCCTGTTCCCCACGATCGGCGCGGCTGTCGCCCACCGCGCTCGCGAGGCCAAGCGCGGCTGCGGCACCGACCCCGCGCTTCAGCAGTTCCCTTCGGGTGATAAGTTCCTCGCTGCTACTGGCCACCTGGCCTGCCCTTCGGGCCCTTGGCGAGGCTTCGCCGTCCGCCGCCCCATCGCCTTCGCCCGGGTGCTGTCGCTGGAGAAACCGCTACTGCCTGCACCCGCGTGTTAGCTCCAAGTGAGAACGTGTGGGTGTCTACTGCACATTCCGCGACTACTCTCGCGCCGCCTTCGCACTTGCGCGGTGCGGCATGGCCTGATCACGTGTCAGCTCCCCTCATCCTAGCCATCGCCTACGTACTCGACTTCGAAGCGGAGCACTTCGCCCGGCGCGAGAGAGCCAACGGCCCGGGCGGCTGGCCGATTGTAGCGCTCTGTATGGTCCACGCCTTCGATCACTGCTCCCTTGAGCTTGCACATTGTGGCAGTCGCACCCCTCGGCAGCGTAAGCTCGACTATCCCGTCGAAGGCGCAGTCGTTCCGGTTGGTGATCTGGCCGAGGATGTGACCGTTTCGATGCTCATAGGCGAAGTCGAAGACCGAGTGACCGAGGCGACAACTCTCCCACGTGAACTCGGGCCACGGGCAGAAGGGCCGAAGAGAGACCTGACGCGCCGGCACGTCCACCTGCAGCCCGAGGATGTTCTTGACGAACAGGCAGAGGTAGACGCCGGCCGCCCAGCCGCACTTGCCCACCCCCAGGTCCTCGAGGTCGTCTCGCCCCTCGAAGGTGTAGTACGGATCCCGACGCCGCACCTCAGTTGGGTCCGTACACCCGTGCTTGTACGGCCACCACCAGATTGAGCCATCATGATCGGTGAGGCGGCGGATCTGCTCGAGTCGGTCCTGCACCTCGCCTTCGTTCGAGGCGCTCGCCAGCGCAGTCATCCACCCCGGGAAGGTGGTGCCGGTCTCCTCCCACCAGATCCCGTCGACGACCGGCGCGTAGTGGGGATTCTCCGGCGACAGCCCGAGCCGGGCGTGGTTGATGAGGGCCGGATCGTCGGGCTCACAGAAGCCGTAGAACGGCATAAGAGTGGTGTCGGTCTCCTCGCCGTCGTGGCCGCGGACGAAACTGCCATCCGCGTTGGCGCCCTCGAAGAAGCGCCGCCCCTGCGGGCCGTCGCCGACACAGTGCTGCAGGATCGCCTCCTTGACCTTGTCCGCCGACTCCGACCACGCATCGGCGAGGCCCTGTTCGTCGTACACGTCGCGGGCGATCCGCGCCATATGGTGGAACGAGTACCAGACCACCAGGTTCGAACCGGTGTGATAGTCGCCCCGGGACGGACCGTCGGAGATGAACATGGAGGGGAAGAGGAACGGCTCCCCCTGGCGGCTCTGCAGCACGTCCTCGAGCAGCGCCTGCGCGCCGTCGAGAATCTCCGGGTGCTCCCTGAAGAAGGCGCGGTCGCCTGTCATCTGATAGTACGCACCCGCCAGCACCAGCGGCGCGAACGCGTTCGTGAGCGAGTGCGTCACACGACGAAGCTTCGCGAACCGCGGACTGCCTCCACCGTGCTGTCCATATGGACCAGTCGGAAGTCCCCAGCGCAGGAAGAACAGAACTGCGTCCGCGCACAGCCGCGGCTCGAACATGCTCATGGGGAGCATAGCGTGGAAGTTGTCCTTGGTCCACACGCACGCGCTCTCCCACGCCGACGCGCCCACGAAGTTGCTGCCCCAGAATCCGGCGCCGAACTTCCCGTCGGCCATCCGCATGACGGACTGGCGGCACAGCTCTTCGAAGCGGAGGAGGCCCTCGGCGTAGAACGGCTCCTCGGGAATCGAAAGCCGGCCGAGCCGCCCGACGTGGAATCGCCAGGTCTCATTGAGCCACTCCAGCGCCGTCCGCTCGCGCATCAGACGCTCGGTCCGGCCAAGCTCGTCTCCATCCTGGCCGAGGATGAAGGCGAACGAGACGGTGATGTCTTCGCCGGGCTGCAGAGCGAGGCCGATCTCGGGATACGCACCCGCGCCGTCGAGACAGATAACGACCTCGTGCCGCGAGCGTCTCCCTTCCCTCTCGCTCATCCGGGCGATATCGGACACACCGGCCGGGCCGGCGAGCGCGCCCTCGAACGGCCGGTCGCCCTCGTTCCTGATGTGCAGCACGGCGATGACGGCGCGGGGAGCGGTGACGCTGTCGCCCTCGGCCATTGGCGCGAAGACCAGCAGACGTACTCGCAGATGATCGCGCTGGTACGTGAACAGCGGGAAGGTGTTACCGAGGAACTCCACGCTCACTCCGGGGAGTTCGTGCAAGTTCGCCGGCTCGCACTTCCCGCGCCGAATTGCCAACGGCCAAGGCCCGCCGCCGATAAGCTCCTTGTAGACGTAGACGCCGGGGAGATACCTGTTGCTGAGTCCCGCGGGAATCAGGCCCTCACAGATGCACGCGTTCTTCAGCAGTCCCGTCTGCGTGATCGTGCACAGCACCTGATTGTTCGAGACATCGAAGCACAGGTGCAGCGTGTCGGTTCTATAGTAACTCGTCGCGTGCCTCGGCCGGCCGTCGGCCGCGACCCCGAAGGCGCCGCTCCGCGGCCCGTCGAGCGCGGCAGCGAGGGAGGTGAATGGCTCGAATGCCGACGGAGGTCTTCCGCTGCCTGAGCGGGGTTGGGTGTCTATTGGCTTCCTCCCATCTTCACTAGAGGCGATCAGGCCGCGGCCACTCGCCCGCCGTCGGCACCGCTGGCGACTCGGACTGGGCCCAGCCTATCGACGCGCTTGCAGCATCCGCCGCCTGTGTTTCAGCGTGTGGCTCTCCTTTCCCTGGCTCCCGCCCATAGGGGTTCGCACCCTCGTCTCAGGACAACGAGGGCAGGCTATCGCTTGTCCCCCGCCGGACGAGATGTGGTCGCTCCTGGGCCGGCATTCCTCTCGGCGTTTCCTGTGGCACTGTCAGCATGACGTCCGTCGCCAAGAGGGTGGGCCGGGGCCGCTTCACGGTGGACCAGCCCTTGAGCTTGGGGGGAACGGGCTCGACCTCGG
>JALGTG010000183.1 GCA_029821495.1 Candidatus Hebobacteria bacterium | reverse complement strand
CCCGTATCCGCCTTTCCCGTTGGGCAGGAGCTTGCTCCTGCCATATTAGTAGACCTCCGGAACGATCTCTGACCACCTCTCGGGCTCCCGTATCCGCCTTTCCCGTTGGGCAGGAGCTTGCTCCTGCCATATTAGTAGACCTCCGGAACAATCTCTTCCCACCTCTCCGGCTCGCGTATCCGCCTTTCCCGTTGGGCAGGAGCTTGCTCCTGCCATATTAGTAGACCTCCGGAACGATCTCTGACCACCTCTCGGGCTCCCGTATCCGCCGCACGAACTGCCCAAAGATCCCCTTCGAGTCCAGCGGCCCCGGGCTCGCCTCCGCGTGGTACTGAATCGAGAACGCCCGCAGCCCCGGCGCCTCCAGCCCCTCCACCGTCTCGTCGTTCAGGTTGATCTGACTCACGCTTGCCCCGCTGCCTTCCAGCGTCGCGGGATCGGCCGCATACCCGTGATTCTGGGACGTGATCCGCACCCGCCCCGTCGTCAGATCGCGCACCGGATGGTTGCCACCCCGGTGGCCGAACTTCAGCTTGAACGTCTTCCCGCCCAGTGCATGCGTCAGCATGTGGTTCCCGAGGCAGATCCCGAACACAGGGACCCTCCCAAGCAGCCCCCGCACGGTCTCCATTGCATACGTAAGCCGCGACGGATCGCCGGGGCCGGGCGACAGCACCACCCCGTCCGGCTTCTCCTCCAGCACTTGCGCCGCGGTCGTCTTGCACGGCATCACGATCGGCCTGCACCCCACCTCGTACAAGCTGCGCAGAATGCTCGCGCGTATGCCATAGTCGAGCACCACGATCGTCAGGCGATCCTCGAAGCCCATCCGCGCCTGCGCCTTCCCCGCCTTCTGCCCCGGCTCCCACTCATACGGCGTCGGCGTGCTCACCTTCTCGACCAGATCCACCTCCGCGTATCCGGGACTCTCCTCGATCCGTCGCACCGCCTCCTCCGGCGTCTCGTCCGTCGAAATCGTCCCCATCATCACGCCCGCGGTGCGCAGCTTCCGCGTCAGTGCCCGCGTGTCCACCGACGCTATCCCGACCACGCCGTGGCGTTCGAGGAACTCACCCAGCGATTCCGTGGACCGGAAGTTGCTCGGCTCCTCGCACATTCCTTTCACGATCACACCGGCGGCCTGGAACTGCGGCGACTCGTAGTCCTCGCCATTCGTCCCGTAGTTCCCAATCAACGGATAGGTGAACGTGAGAAGCTGGCCCTTGAACGATGGATCGGTCACGGCCTGCTGGTATCCCACCATCGCCGTATCGAACACTACCTCGCCGAGCGCCCGGCCCGGCTTGCCGATGCTCTCGCCCTCGAAGACTGTGCCGTCCGCCAACACCAAGATCGCCTTCACGCAGCCGCTCCTAGCTCCACGATTCTCCCCTCCCTCATCGCCACACGCCCACCCACAATCGTCACCGTCGCCCGGCCCTTCAGCTTCCTGCCCGCAAACGGGCAGTTCCGGGCCTTCGACTCGAACCGCTCCGGCTCCACCGTCCACTCGCACTCGGGATCCAGCGCCGTCACATCGGCCCTGGCGCCCGCCCGCAGCGCCGGAGCTTCAACGGCCAGCACCTCGGCCGGACCCGCGGTCATCGCCCTGACGATGGTCTCCGGCGACGCGCGCTCGCCGTGCACCAGGTCGGTCCAGACCACTCCCACCGTCGTCTCCAACCCGATCGCCCCCGGCGGCGCCTCCTCGTACGGCTGCGCCTTCTCCTCGGCCGAGTGCGGCGCGTGATCCGAAGCAATCACCGAGATCACGCCCGCAGACAATCCCACGCGAAGCACCCCTCGATCCCGCGCCGAGCGGAGCGGAGGATTCATCTTGAAGCTGGCATCGCCCTCCGGCGCGTCCGCCCGACACAGCGCGAGGTGATGCGCGGTAGCCTCCCCGCTCACGCGGAGCCCGCGCTGGCGGGCCCGCGCTATCAGCTCCACCTCATCGGCCAAGCTCACGTGCGAGAAGTGCACCTGCCAGTCTATCTCAGCCGCCAGCCCAATATCCCGCTCCACCATCTCCGGGCCGTCAACGTGCACTGTCAACGGCATCCCCGCGCGCTTCGCCGCGGCCATCGCCTCCCTCATCAGCGCCGCGTCGGCCACTGCGAACCCGTCATCGCTCGCCGCCGCCGCGCCCGCCGCCCGCAGCGCGGCAAGATCGCTCAATTCCTCGCCGCGCTGACCGACCGTTATCGCACACTTGGGTAGCACCCGCACCACAGCCTCGCGCCGCGCGATCTCCAGCAACTCCTCCACACGCTCCGCCGTGTCCCGCGGCGGCGACGTATTCGGCTCGCACGCCACCGCCGCGAAGCCTCCCGCAGCCGCCGCCCGCGTCCCCGTTGCCACCGTTTCCTTCTGCTCCTGTCCGGGCTCGCGCAGGTGCACGTGGATGTCCATCAGCCCCGGCGCTACCAGCAGCCCGGCCGCGTCGATGACCTCTTCATCTCCCCTCGCTTCCACCTCGCCCACGGCCGCGATGTGCTCCCCACGAATCAGCAGATCCCCCACCGCGTCCACCCCCGATGCCGGGTCGAACAGCCGTCCGCCCCTTATCAGCAGCGCGCTCACCTATCGCCTCCCGACGCGCCGCCATCCTCCTGCTCCCGATCGCAGTACGCGCACCGCAGCAGCCCCGTGTCGCCGAGCCGTTCCATCCGCGAGTGCATCCCCGGCTCGCTGTTCGTGATGCACGTATCGTTGCAGCACTCGACGCTTGTGATCCACTCCCGCTCCCGCGCCGCCCCCCGAGCCGCCTCCTCCTTCGCCCGTCGCATCCGCCTCCGGCCCAGCAGCAGCGCCAGCAGCGCCATCCGGATCGGCACCCCGTACGATGCCTGCCGGAAATACGCCGCCCTCGCATCCAGGTCCACCGCGTAGTCCACCTCATTGACCCGCGGCAGCGGGTGCAGCAGCGTCGTCCGCTTCCCGATCCTCCTCAGAAGCCCCGGATCGATCACATACGAGCCGCTCACCGCCTCCGCTTCGGCCGCATCCGCAAAGCGCTCCGCCTGAATCCGGGTCACATAGATGGCGTCGAGGGACCGTCCGACAGCCTCCAGAAACTGCTCGTCATCAACCAGCCGCTTCGCGGCCCGCCCCCGGCCCCTCCCGCGCGGCCGTGGCACGTGTCCCATGTCCGGGGCCGCGAGGTCGCCGAACGACTCATACTCCTCCGGAACGCATCCGTACTCCCGCTCCAGCCGCCGCGCCACATATCCGGGCAGACGCAGCGAGGCCGGCGAGATGCACTTCAGGTTCGCGCCGAACCTGGCGAGCCCGTAGGCCAGGGAATGAACGGTTCGGGCGTGCAGCAGGTCGCCGCACAGAGCCACGTTCAGCCCCTCTATCTTCCCCTGCTCCTTCTTAATCGTGTACAGATCGCACAGCGTCTGCGTGGGATGCTCGTGCGCCCCGTCGCCGCCGTTGACTATCGGCACCCGCCGCCCCAGCTCCGCCACCCTCTGCTCGTCCAGGCTCTCCGCCGCCAGCAGTGCCGCTCCCTCCTTCGGATGACGCAACACGATCGCGTCCGCGTAGCTCGCGATCACGCGGATGGTGTCCCCAAGCCGCTCCCCCTTGGCGGCCGATGACGTCTGAGGATCGGCCACGGATATCACCCGGCCACCCAGTCGGTGCATCGCCGACTCGAAAGACAGGCGAGTCCGCGTGCTCGGCTCGAAGAACACCGTTGCCAGAATCTGCCCCGCACACACGCGGCCGATCGCGGCCGCCGCGGGGCCTTTCTTCGCCCCCCGCCGCCGGCCCCGCCTCACTATAGACAGAGGCCCGCCCTGAAGTCCGGGCACAAACCTGTCGGTGAGGCGGAAGATCCCCTGAATCTCCCCATTGCTGAGGTCCGAGATGGATATCAGATGTCTGCCGGCAAGTCCGCTCATAGTCCTCGCCACCTTCGACCTCGGCGCGCACCTCCGCCCTTCACTTGGCCGCTCCCGAGGGACGTTCGATGTACACGGCATCCTCGCCGTCGGTATCCGACAAGTTCACCGTCACGCGCTCCCGGCGGGAGGTCGGGATGTTCTTCCCCACATAGTCCGCGCGTATCGGCAGCTCCCGATGCCCCCGATCTACGAGCACTGCGAACTGCACCTCTGCCGGCCGGCCCAGCTCTATCAGTGCATCCAACGCCGCGCGAACCGTCCGGCCCGTGTACAGCACCTCATCAACGAGCACCACGTTCCTGTCGGCTATCGGAAAGTCCACCTGCGTGCGCGCGCGGCTAGAGGGTTCGGGGTGGTCGTCGCGGTGGGCCCCGATGTCCAGCACCCCGACCGGCACGGCCTGTCCCTCGAACTCCTCGATGAACCCCCCCAGCCGTCTGGCCATGGGCACGCCCCGCGTGCGAATCCCGATCAGGCACAGCCCGTCCGCTCCCTTGTTGCGCTCGAGAATCTCGTGGGCGATGCGTGTGAGCGCGCGGCGGATGTCGGCGCCCTCCATGATCCGGCTCACGCCGGCCCCGCTCGCCTGCGGGCGGCCAGAAGAAACGCCTTCCCCCTTCGCAGGGGCAGGCGTTCGGACTCTCCTCACGTTTGCTGGGTCCACCCTTCTCAGCCTCTCAGGACTGGGATTAAAAGGTTCCCGGTCGTATCAGGTGTTATTATCGGTGCGTACAGTACCAGAAGCAAACCAGCGCGTCAAGCAGACAAGCGCGCAGTGGTCATGCATGCGAGCGGTAAGCGTTCCGCTCTCTGCTCGGAGGTGTGCTGCGCGCGACACGCCCCCACCCAGCCCCACGACAGGCGCCGGCCGGAGGCGGTTCCTCCCCTGCCCTACGGGCGCCCCGGCTGTCTCAGCGCCGCCTCGACAAACGCCAGTATGTTCTCGAGCGGAACGTCCTTCGGCACGTCGTGCGCGGGCGCCAGAATGTACCCGCCGTCGCTCCCCATGCCGAGCAGACGTTCGGTCTCCGCGCGGACATCTCCGGCCGACCCATAGGGAAGCGTCCTCTGGGTGGACAGACCGCCGTGAAAGGCAAGCCGCCCGCGGTACTGCTCGAGCAGCCCCTCCACATCCATCACCTCGGGCTGGAACGGGTTGAAGCAGTTGACTCCCATCTCTACCAGGTCGTCGAACAACTCGTCCACATCCCCGCACGAGTGGATCATCACGTACCGGCCCGCCTCCCGCACCACGCGGTACATCTTCGCCGCGGCCGGTCGGATGAACTCCCGCCATATCTTCGGCCCCATCTGCAGCCCGCTCTGCTGTCCCCAGTCATCGCCGAAGTAGACGCAGTCTATGTCTATGTCCCGCTTGAGCGCCTCCTCCACCTGAGCGATGTTCCACTCGACTATGGCGTCCAGGAGCGAGTGGACGAAGTCGGGATGGTCGAGGAAGTCCACCATCAAGTTCTCCATACCTCGCAGCGTCCAGGCCCGCTCGTAGAGCGAGAAGCCGACGGCGAACACGCGGAAGCGGTCCGGGTATCTCTCAGTCAGCTCGGGGATGTTCTCAAAGAAACGAGGCGCGACAGGGTCGGGGAAGCTGTACCCCGCGAGCGTCGGCTCCGGGAGCACACACCCCTCGACATTGCCGATATCCTTGTCGATAGTGCGATCCCAGATCACGCCGAATCCGTCGCGGAAGCGGTCGTTGCCGATGTCCTCGAAGAACCCGATCTCATCGCCGAGGACGACGAAGTGGTTGTCGAGCGCCTCCTCCAGATCGACACCGTCGAAGTGCGCCC
>JALGTG010000182.1 GCA_029821495.1 Candidatus Hebobacteria bacterium | reverse complement strand
CTACATAGACGCCACTATCACTCCCCACGACTACGCCAGCGACGTGGTCGAGTTCGCACGCGCGATGAAGGCTGTGGATCCCTCCATCTGGATTGGCGCCAACGGCCCGCCCCGCGCGGAGGGCGGCGGCCGCGAAGAGAGCACCGCGGATGTCCCCTGGTGGAAGGTCGTGTACGACACCGCGGCCGATCTAATCGACTTCGCGGACGTCCATGTCTACTCCTGCTGGAAGTGGGTCAGCTACGAGTACTACCGCGACCACGGCCCCGGATACCCCGAGGCCCATCGGGACGCCATCTGCCCGCTAGTGGCCGCCCGAAAGTGGGCCCCGCCCGCCTTCGCCGATGGGCTGCGCCTCGCAGTCACCGAGACCAACGCAGCCGACTGGTCCGAGAATGGATGGCCGAAGCTGAACGACCTCGGCCACGCGCTGGTCGCCTTCGACATATTCGGCACGCTGCTGGAGATCAAGGAGATGGACATGGCCCAGCTCTGGAACACGCGCTGGGTCTCCCACTCGCCCGACGACCGCAGCCTCTGGGACGCGGTGGACGACGACAACCAACTCCAGCCCACCGGGAAGGCCCTCGCCATCTGGAGCCAGTTCCTGAACGACCAGATGGTTCACATAGACGAGCCCAAGCGCATGCGCACGTTCGCCAGCTACTCGCCAGGCTCGGGCCGCCTCAGCCTCTTCCTCACGAACAAGGACGAGGTCGAGCGCCAGGTGACAGTGGTCGTTGATGGCTGCCCGACTCCCGCCTCCGGCCAGCGATGGCTCTGGCACGGCGCCGGCCCCGAGGACCAGAGCCCCATCTGGTCCGGCCCGGACGCCGTTTCGGTGAAGGGCGACAAGGTCAGCCTCAGTCTCCCGCCGGACTCCCTGACCGTAGTGGAACTGGGGGGGGACGCGGGCGACTAGTCCATTCGGGCGGTCGCCACCACAGGCAGCGCCGCTTGTGCTCGTCCCCCAGCCCTGCTACCCTCCTAACGGTGCCGTGGGGGGCGGTAACGCGGCGCTCATCCCCATCTCATATCTCAACCGGGGTGTGGAACAAGCCCTTGAACGGGACTCGGGACCTGCGGAGGACCGCGTCGGGCCGTCCTATAGCCTGGCCATTTGGCCCACAGCCCGAGCTGGCGCGGGGGTTACCGAATGCGCGGGACAGAACAGGCAACCTTGACGCGCGGCCGCACGCCGCGCGCCGAAGGCTTCGGCCGAGGCCTCTCGCCGCGGCCTGTCTTGACGGCCTGCTGTGCCTTTCTCCTTCTCCTCGCGCTGGGCGATGCCCACCTTAGTGCCGCGAGGCCGCTCGTTGTCGAGGGCGTCGAGGTGGCCTCGGAAGCAGACAGTCTCACGGTGAGAATCGTGACGACCGCTGCCGATCCCCCGGCCTTCGAGACATTCTCCCTGCGGGACCCCGACCGACTCGTTCTCCAGCTGGCCCGCTTCCGGTGGGGGCCTCGCTTCAACAAGCGCCTCTCCGCCGGCCTCGCCGGAGTGCACCGCGTGCGGGTCGCGCAGTACCAGAGCGCGCCGCCCGTCACCCGCCTCGTCTTCGACCTTTCAGTCGCCCCCGAGCGCCTTCGCTACCGCACGGTCTCCCGCCCAGGTGTCGGCGACCTCGAGGTCATATTCTCGCCGCCCGCGCCTTCGCCGGCCGCGGTCTCCGCGCCCCCGGGGATATCTGTTCCGACGTCGCCTCCGCAGACCGTTGAACCCGGCCCGCCGCCTCCCGAGCCGGAGCCGCCGGCGTCCGTTCCCCCCGAGCAAGAGCGGCCCACTCCCGAGCAGCCGGAGCAGATCGTTCCCGCACCTGACGTGCCGGCCCCTCCTCCTGCGGCCGAGCGGCAGGCGGTCCCGCGCGCCGCATCGGCGCCTCCGCAGATCCTAACGTGGGTGCTCGCGGGCGCCTTGGCGCTGCTTCTCGTCGCGGTGGTCGCTGCTCATGCTCGACACCGCCTGCGAGCGCGACGGCGACACGCCAAACTCCAGCAGTCCCTTCACTCAGATGACGTCGCAGCTCGCTCCGCCGCCCTGCGCCCCCTCGCGGAATGGCCGGTGGCGGAGCTTCGCGCGGTGCATGGCATGCTGCTGGAGGCAACAGAGGACTCCTCGCCACAGGTCGCCGACCAGGCGAAGCACCTCCTGCGCGTCGCCTTCCCCGCCAGCGCCCTAGTCTCCGATCTCGCGCACGGCCCGGCCGGGAGTCGCGCCGACGCCGCGGCTCTTCTCGCCATCCACGGGGCGGATATTGCAGCGGAGCCTCTGTTCGAAGCTGTCCGCGCGGCCCCGCTCGTGGTACAACAGGCCGCCTTCGACGGCCTCGTTGGCCTCGTCCGGTGCGCACCGCTCCGGCCCCTTCTGCTGGCGCTGCTGAAGCAGGATGAAGAGGCGAGGCACGTCGCTGCCGAGGTCATTCGCGCCGCCGGCCCCGGGGCCGCCCGCCCCCTCATCGCAGCCCTCGATGACACGGATGAGTCCGTCCGATGCGGCGCAATCGAAGCGCTTCTTCTGATCGCTCCCGAAGGCAGCGGCAGGGCGATCTCGGCGCGACTCTCCGACCCCGTGCCGCAGGTGCGCGCCAGGGCAGCCCGCGCCTTGGGCATTCTCGAAACCGACTCCCACTTCCGGAAGCCTCTATTGCACTCCCTGCACGACTCCTCCGCGGCCGTGCAGCAGGCGGCCGCTCTTTCCCTCGCGCGGATCGGTGGCGAGAACCTCACCGAGCTCCTCACAGCGCTGGACCAGCGCGCCGCCGAGCATCCCGACCTGCGCGTCGCAGAGGTGCTGCTCGACACCATCGCCGCACGCTGCAGACAGCCCATCCCCGCGCTGGCGAGCGCCGTTTCGGGTCTCAGTCAGAGCTTCGCTGCGGGCCTGCTCAGGGCGCTCGAACGAGCGGGACGGCTGGATGAGTGGGTCCAATCGCTGGGCGAAGAAGACTCGGAGAAGCGCGCCATGCTGGTCTCCATCCTCCGCGCCGCCGCCGCTGCCGGGATATCGAGCCCCCTCCTTCGCGGGCTCGAAGCGGCCGAGCCAAAGACCCAGCAGACCTGCGCGGAGCTGCTGAGCGCGGCGAAAGAGCGGGCCGCGATGGAGCCGCTCTCTCAACTCCTGGCCGCGCCGCACGAGTCGGTGAGGGCCGCCGCCGCGCACGCCCTCGGCGACATGGATGGAGCCGATGCTGTCACACTCCTCGTGCCGGCGCTCAAGGACCCGGCCGCGCCAGTGCGAACTGCTGCCGCGCGCGCTCTCGGCCGCGCCATTCCTCTCGTCGGTCCCGAGCCGGAGGCTAGTCGCGAGCACGACGCGGCCCGCGCGGCAGCGGTGGGCGGCCTGACGAGGGCACTTGAGGACCCCGTTGCCGAAGTCCGCGCCTCCGCCGCAGGCGCGCTGGGCGCTCTCCAGTCGGAGGAGGGTCTGCCCACTCTCATTGAGCTCGCCCTCCGCGATCCCGAGCAGTTTGTCAAAGCCGCCGCGGTCGGCGCCCTGGGCAAGCTCCCCTCGCAAGATGTGCTCCCCCTTCTCATGGACGTGGTCAATGACCCCGACCCTGAGCTTCGCTCGGGAGCAATTGAGGTATTCGGCCGTGCCGGGGACCCGGCGGTAGCTGAGGTGCTCGTCAACGCTCTCCAGGACGAGGACGTGACCGTGAGGAAGACGGCTGGCCGCGCCCTCTGGGATATCGCCAGCAGCGGCCACGTTGACAGCCTCGCACCGCACATCAAGAGCCCCGACCCTAGGGTGCGGGCCGCCGTCATCGGTGTCATCGGCAAAGTCCGGGCCGCCGAGCACGCCCCCAGCCTGGCAGAAGCGGCAACCGACCCCGATCCCTTCGTCCGAGCCGCAGTGATGAACGCTCTCCGCAGTCACGGGCCGGCCGCGGTCGAACACGCGCCCGCCGTCATCGAGAGGCTGTCGGACGTGGACGCCTTCGTCCGCGCCAGCGCCGTCGACGCATGCGCGGCCATGCTGCCGGAAAGTGAGGATACGGCCGGGGAGATACTCCACCTGGCGACGGACCCTGACCCGGAAGTGCGGGAGCACGTCGCTGCCGCTTTGCTCGCATATGCCGACCACGGCATAGACGCGCCGCTTATCGGCCTGCTCGCGGATCCCGCGCGCCGCCCCCATGCCCTTCAGCTCCTCCATGAGGCCGACGAGGAGCAGCTCCGCAACCTGGTTCAGGCTGCCCGGCGTGCCCCGGAGGAGCTCCGTCGCGCGGCGACCGATACTCTCTCATATCTCCTCAGCACTCGGTGGACGGTCGGGGACTTCCAGCCCGAGCTGAGTTCTCTGGATCCCGAGGCCCGCATGGCGGGGCTGGAGGGCCTCGCCCTCGTGGCCACCCCGGAGGCTATGGAGGAGGTGGCTCGCCTTCTGAAGGCGGATCCTTCGACTGAAATCCGAATCAGGGCCCTTCAGATCCTGGCTGAGTCCAGCGAGCCAGCCGCCCGCGAGGCTGTAAGAACGGCCGCGCAGAACGACCCTGACCTACGGGTGAGGAATGCCGCCGCGCTACTCACTGAGTACCAGTCGCCCCCTCCCTGAACCTCACCGCCCAGGCTCGCGGGCGTCGAGGGTATCGGGCGCCAGGTGCTCCCCGCCGCCTAGTCGACGGCCCCACCGCTGGCGGTCCCACCGCTGGCGGTCCCACCGCTGGCGGTCCCACCGCTGGCGGCCCCACCGCTGGCGGCCCCACCGCTGGCGGCCCCACCGCTGGCGGCCCCACCGCTGGCGGCCCCACCGCTGGCGGTCCCATGCTCCTCGCGTCGCTTGGCTCTCGCAGCCAGCACAAGCTCCAGGCGATCCCCCAGATCGGCCGGAGTCGGTTCCTGCGTCGCCGCGGGCTCTTCCCCGGTCGGCTCCGGCGCTTCACTCGGCTCCGGGTGCTCCAGCTCGCTAGGCCCTCCCGCGGGCGCCCCTTCGAGCTGCGCGGGCGATCCCTCGACCTGCTCGGGCGCCTCTGTATCTTCCACGCGGCACACCATGCTCATCAGCTCCGACAAGGGCAGTTCCGTCCACCCCGGCACCTCGATGCAGCCCGGCCGCCATTCCGCTCTGGCGTCGCCCTCTCGCAGCGCCTCGGCCAATACCCGGCCGCGCGCGTCCGGGGCCGTCCACAGCACGAGGTCCGGCCGCAGTCGTCGGACCATCCCCTCCAGCTCGCCGTCGCCGAAGGTGAGCGTGCTCTCCGCGCGCTGCTGAAGCCGGTAGCGCTCGACGTGCAGCTCGTCCCCCACAATCCTCGCAACGACCAACTCTTCATCCGTCACGCCGCTGCCGCTGGCCTCCCGTCTTCCTCCTTATTCCGGCCATCCCCCCTACTTTCCCAACTATGCCCCGCTCCCGACCTTCTCTGCCGCCTCCAGTTCGCCCTGCCGCCAGCGGCCCTGGCCCACAGCAGGCGTTGGCCGTTCTGAAGAGGAAACTGCATATCCAACAGCAGCGCGGCACATGGCTGTACACTGCGCGTTCGATGTTAGCTCGGACGCCCTGGAGAGCGGCCCATGAAGTCCACCACAGAGTACCTCTGGTTCAACACTGAGAAGCCCCGCGACTACGTCAACATGACGGACGAGGTCGAGGGGGTCGTTCGCGCCAGCGGCGTCCGAGAGGGCATGGTCCTCGTCTCCGCCA
>JALGTG010000181.1 GCA_029821495.1 Candidatus Hebobacteria bacterium | reverse complement strand
CGGAGCCGGGGAGCTGTCCGATCTGTGGGATGGACCTCGTGCTGGTGACGGAGGAAGAAGAGAAAGGGATCGGGATCGAGGGACATGGTGTGGTGGCGATCGACCCGGAGCAGCGCCAGCTAATAGGCGTGGTGACAACCGAGGTGGCGCGCACGCAGCTGGAGCGGGTGGTAAGGACGGTGGGGGCGGTCACGGTTGACGAGACGCGGCTGTCGCACGTGCACACGAAGGTAGCCGGGTGGATCGAGGAGCTGTATGCGGATGAGACGGGAAAGTTGGTGCGCCGAGGGGAGCCGCTGCTCACGATCTACAGCCCGGAACTGGTCAGCACGCAGGAGGAGTATCTCCTGGCCCTGCGGTCGCGCGACCGGCTTGCGCAGAGCGGATTCCCGGAGGTCAGAAGAACCGGCGACTCACTGCTGGAGGCCACGCGGGAACGTCTGCGGTTGTGGGACATCTCCGAGGAGGATATCAACCGGCTGGAAGAAACGGGCGAAGTGCGCAAGGCCGTCACGCTGTACGCGCCGGCGACGGGCTATGTGATGGAGAAAGGCAACGCCATCGCGGGGATGAGGGTTACGCCGGGGATGAATCTTTACACGCTGGCCGACCTTTCGCGGGTGTGGGTGGAGGCAGACATATACGAGTCCGAAGCGCAATTGGTGAAGGTGGGGCAGAAGGCGAGGCTGACGCTGCCGGGGAGCGAGGGTGAGGGGTGCCCTGCGCAAGTGACCTACATTTACCCGACGGTGCAGGCAAAGACGCGCACGGTGAAGGCAAGATTGGAGTGCGCGAATCCGGGCTTGAGACTGAAGCCGGATATGTACGTTGATGTGGAGATCAGCGTGCCGACAGCAGAGGTGATTGCGATCCCGCAGCAGGCAGTGTTGGACTCGGGGACGCGCAAAGTCGTGTTCGTGGCGGAAGGGGAAGGGCGATTCGTGCCGCGGGAGGTGATGCTGGGTCCCCGCGGAGGCGGCTACTACCCAGTCCTCGACGGACTCGAGGAGGGCGAGGTAGTGGTCAGCAGCCCCAACTTCCTGATCGATTCCGAGAGCCGGTTCCAGGCGGCGATGGAGGCGATGAGAGATGAGGGCGAACATGCCGGGCACAACCGCTGAGCCTGGGCAGGCCGGGCGTTGATCGAGCGGCTAATAGCATATTGCGCGCGCAACCGGTTCCTGGTGTTTCTGCTGGTGGCGTTCGTAACCGTCTGGGGCGTGTGGGCGATCTCCCACGTGCCGCTGGACGCGATCCCCGACCTGTCTGACGTACAGGTGATCATCCTCACAAAGTGGATGGGGCGCAGCCCCGACCTGGTAGAGGACCAGATCACCTACCCCATCGTGAGCAGCCTGCTGGGCGCGCCCCGCGTGAAGGTCGTCAGGGGGCAGTCCTTCTTCGGCCTCTCCTTCGTCTACGTCATCTTCGAGGACGGGACAGACATGTACTGGGCGCGCAGCCGTGTGCTGGAGTACATGAGCGAGGTGGCCGGCAGCCTCCCGGAGGGCGTCACCCCCACGCTCGGACCCGACGCCACCGGGGTGGGGTGGGTGTATCAGTATGCGCTCGCCGAGAAGCCTATCTGCCCCGTTGATGGCGAGGTCACCAGCAGAACCGCCAAGTTCGAGCGAGAGCACGATGGTCGCCGCTTCTTCTTCGACTCGCGCCAGTGCGCAGAGACCTTCGACGCCAATCCCGAGCAGTATGCGGGCAAGCCCAACAGAGTAGAGTCCGCGCTCAACCTTGCCGAGCTGCGGAGCTTCCAGGATTGGCACTTGAAGTACTGGCTGGAGAGCGTGCCGGGCGTGGCCGAGGTCGCCAGCGTAGGGGGCTTCGAGAAGCAGTATCAGATCACGGTGGACCCGAACAAGCTGTCGGCGTACGGGATCCCACTGAAGCGGGCGATCATGGCGATCCGCGCGGGGAACAACGATGTGGGTGGGCGGACTATCGAGTTCTCCGGGCGTGAGTACTTCGTGCGGGGGCGCGGCTACGTTGCCTCGCTTTCCGATCTCGAAATGGTCCCCCTCGGAACCGACGGTCGGGGGACGCCGATTCTGCTGCGCGATGTGGCGACTGTTGCCGAGGGACCGGACATCCGGCGGGGGATTGCGGAGCTGGATGGCGAGGGCGAGGTCGTCGGTGGGATCGTCGTGATGCGCTACGGGGAGAACGCGCTCGACGTTATCAACCGAGTCAAGAAGAAGATCGCGGAGATAGAACCCGCGCTGCCGCAGGGGATCGAGCTCGTTCCGGTCTACGACCGCTCGAAACTGATTAATCGGTCTATTGGTACGCTTCGGGAGAAGCTGATCGAGGAGATCGTCATCGTCAGCCTGGTGTGTATCATCTTCCTGTTTCACTTCCGCAGCGCCCTGGTGGCAATTGTCATGCTGCCGACGGCGGTCATCATCTCCTTCATCCCCATGTACTACATGCGCCTGACCTCGAACATCATGTCCCTCGGCGGCATCGCCATCGCGATTGGCGTCATGGTCGATGCGGCAATCGTCATGATCGAGAACGCGCACAAGCAGTTGGAGCGCGCGGAGGGCAGCGAGAGCCGGTTCGACGTGATAGTGCGGGCGGCCCAGCAGATGGGCAAGCCCTTGTTTTTCTCCCTCCTGGTGATCACCGTGTCGTTCCTCCCCGTATTCACATTGGAAGCCCAGGAAGGAAGGCTGTTCAAGCCACTTGCCTTCACGAAGACATTCGCCATGTTCTTCGCGGCCTTTGTCTCAGTCACGCTGGTCCCGATCCTGATGGTGTGGCTGATTCGGGGTCGCATTCGGCCGGAGCGACACAACCCCGTCACGCGGTCCCTGATCTGGGCCTATCATCCGATAGTGCGATTCGTGCTGGACCACAGACGGGCGACGGTGCTCGTGGCGTTCCTCGTCCTGGCGGGAACGGTGATCGCCTTCGGATACCCCGGATACTGGGCGCTCGGCCGGGAGTTCATGCCGGAGCTGAATGAGGGAGACATCCTCTACATGCCGGTAACCGTGCCCGGGATCTCGACCACGGAGGCGGGGAAGCTGCTCCAGGTGCAGGACAAGATCTTCCGCACGTTCCCCGAGGTAGAACGAGTCTTCGGCAAGATCGGCCGCGCGGAGACCGCCACCGACCCGGCGCCGCTGAGCATGGTCGAGACGACGGTAATGATGAAGCCGCAGTCAGAGTGGCGGCCGGGGATGACGTGGGACAAGCTGCTCCAGGAGATGCAGCATGCGCTCTACCTCCCCGGCGTCACGAAGGGCGGGCTCCAGTGGCCGATCAAGACCCGCATAGACATGCTCACCACGGGGATCCGCTCTCCGGTGGGGATCAAGATCTTCGGGCCCGACCTGGCGACCATCCAGAGTATCGGGGAGCACGTCGAGATGGTGTTGCGGACGGTGCCCGGCACCGAGGACGTCTATGCGGAGCGCGTCACCGGCGGATCCTTTGTCGACATCATCCCGCGCCGGCGAGACGCCGCGCGGTACGGCCTGGGAGTCGAGGACGTGCTTGCTCTCGTGCAGACCGCAATCGGGGGCATGAACATTGACACGACGGTGGAGGGCCGAGAGCGCTACAGCATCAACGTGCGCTATCCGCGGGAGCTGCGCGATGACCTGGACGAGCTGACGCGGGTGTTGGTGGCGACTCCGATGGGCGCTCAGGTGCCCCTCGGCCAGCTTGCCGACATTCGGGTAACGACGGGGCCGCCGGTGATCCGGGATGAAAACGGGTCGCTGACCGGATGGGTTTTCGTGTACGTTCGCGATCGCGACATCGGCAGCTATGTGGCGGACGCGCAGGCAGCCGTGAACAGCGAAGTGGTCTTCCCCCGGGGCTACTATCACACCTGGACGGGTGAGTACGAGGCCATGCAGCGGATCGCGCAGCGGCTCAAGCTGGTGCTGCCCCTGACGCTGATCATCATCGTCGTGCTCCTGTACCTGAACTTCGGGTCAGCGGTGAAGGCCGGAATCGTGCTGCTCTCGGTCCCATTTGCCGTGGTGGGGAGCTTCTGGCTGCTGCACATCCTCGGCTACAACCTGAGCACCGCCGTGTGGGTCGGTGTGATTGCGCTGGCCGGGGTGGCGGCGGAGACGGGCGTGGTGATGATCGTGTACCTGGACGACGCCTATGACCATGCGAGAGACCAGGGGAAGATGCGCACCTCCTCCGATCTGGAACAGGCCGTAATCGAGGGAGCGGTGCAGCGCGTACGCCCCAAGATCATGACCGTGCTCTCGACCATGATGGGGTTGATGCCCATCATGTGGAGCGTTGGCGCGGGCGCGGATGTCATGAAGCGCATCGCCGCCCCGATGATCGGAGGAATGGTCTCATCCACGATACTGACCCTGGCCGTTATCCCCGCCATCTACATGATGTGGAGAGGACGAGAGGTCAGCCGCGAAACCTCCCCTGAAGCGCGTCCAGGTCCCAGGGGATGTGAGCTGCCAGACAAGGGAGAATGAGTATGACTCCGCGTCGATTGGCTAGTGCTGCGGTTCTCGCCGCTGGACTCGGGCTGCTCTTCGCCCTTGCAGCCTGCGGGCCGAAGACTGAATCGGCCGCGCCGGAGCCCAGCGCGGAGCCGGCAGCGGATGTCACGTACACGGTGCTGGCGAGCGAGCTGGACAACCCGGACAACAATCCGGTCTATGTGTGCCCCATGCAGGAGCACAGGGAACAGGTCTCGCTCGACCCCGAGGCCCGCTGCAGCCTCTGCAGCATGAAGCTCGTGCCATTGGAGGAGGCGAAGAAGGCGTGGGCTGAGAGCGAGAAGTAGCGGGAGCGGCAGGAGACGCCCTCCCGGCCCTCCGGCCCTATTGACCACCACCCGCCAGCAGAGAATCCTCCAGCCGCGCCGCCTCCTGCTCCAGCCGCTTCAAGTCCCGCCGGGCGTGCCGCCGCGGGTAGAGCCCCAGATCGCGCCGGGCGCGGGTCACGCGGGCCTCGGCCTCGATGGCGGCCTGGGCGAGGTCGAAACGAGACATCGCCTCAGACTCGTAGTTCAGAGCATCCCACCACTCCGGCTGCCGCATGAGCGCGCGGTGCTCGGCGAGGGTGCGGGCCCGCAGGCGATAGCCGTACTTGTCGGGATAGGTGAAGGCGAGGCTCCCTGGGTCCACGAACGGGGCGAGCGCCGAGACGTAGACATCGAACCGCTTCTCCTTGCGGTCCGCGCCGAAACGGTCCAGCAGCGAAAGCGCGTAGTCCGTCGTCTCCTTCGCGCTGTCCTTGCTCTGTCCCGGAATCCCGACGTAGAAGAACAAGTCGAGCCTACCCCCGACATCGAGGAAGTCCCGGATCGAACGCTCCAGTGTCTCATTGTCATATGGCCACCCATAGAGCCGGCGCAGCCTCTCGTCGTGCGTGACAGGTCCGATCGTCCCTTGCGGCTCGGGCACAGC
>JALGTG010000180.1 GCA_029821495.1 Candidatus Hebobacteria bacterium | reverse complement strand
GCAGGTGCGCGTACTGCGACTTCGCGTCGCAGGCGCTCGAGGCGGCCGGAGGCATGCCGTCGGTCCGGCGGTATCTGGATGCGCTCGCGGTGGAGATCGATCTGCGGTCGGCCTCGCCGGAGTTCCAGGGCGCGCCGGTCGAGACCGTCTACCTGGGCGGGGGAACGCCGACCGTGGCGCCGGTGGAGTGGCTGGCCGACATAGTGGCGCGGCTGAAACTCCGGTTCCCGTTCAGGCCGGAGGCCGAGGTGACGGTGGAGGCGAATCCCGGCACGGTGGAGGAGGAGAAGATAGCGGCCCTTCTCGCCGGGGGCGCGAACCGGCTCAGCCTCGGCGTTCAGTCCTTCTCGGACAGCGTGCTGCAGACGCTTGGGCGCATTCACACCGGAGAGGAGGCGGAGGCGGCGATCCGGGCGGCGCGGGCGGCCGGGTGCTCGAACGTGAACGTGGACCTGATGTATGGGGTCCCGAACCAGTCCCTCGAGGAGTGGGAGAGCACCCTCGGCCGAGCAGTGGAGGCCGAGCCGGAGCACATCGCCGCGTATGGGCTGTCGGTGGAGGCCGGGACGCCGCTGGCGGCCGATATCGAAGGCGGGCGGCTTCCTGTGCCCGATGAGGATGTCAGCGCCGATATGTACCTGCTCGCCGCCGATATGCTCAGGGACGCGGGCTACCGGCACTACGAGATCTCGAACTTCGCTCTCCCGGGCCGTGAATGCCGCCACAACAGGAGATACTGGGCCAATGCCGAATATCTCGGCCTGGGGGCATCGGGCCATTCCCACCGCGGGGGGGTGCGGTGGAACAATACGGGCGATTCGGTAGTCTATATGGCGGGGTTGGAGTGCGGGCGGCTTCCGGTGGAGCGGGCGGAGGCGCTCTCGCAGCGGCAGCGGGTTGGCGAGACGCTAATGCTCGGTCTGAGGCGGGCCGAGGGCGTCAGCGAGCAGGAGGTCGAGGCCCTATGCGGCCTGGCTGCTCGGGAAGTGTTCGAGGACGAGATAGAAGAGCTCTGTGCGGAGGGATTGCTCATCGCCGCCGGAGGCGGCCTGAGTATCCCTGTGGACAAATGGTTGGTGTCGAATGAGGTGCTGGCACGGTTTGCAGCCTAGAAGCTGTCTCATGATCTCGATCTGAGGTTATGAAATGCGCTCTAGAGTGCCGCGCGGACGGCAGGGAGGAACTCAAGTGTCGCGCACAACAGCGTCTTGCCTGATGGTCGGTGTCTGTGTCGCTCTCCTGGGAGGCGTCTGCCAGTCGCAGCTCACGCGGTTGATTGGCCCCGAGCGGGAGACGATTCTGTACGACGGCGATCTGGAGGTGGACTCCGGCGGCATCGCGGTGACGACATGGGGCAGCGGCGAGGCGGAGCCGGTGTACGAGGAGGCCTATGTCGGCCCACAGGTGCTGAAGGTGACGTCTCACGGTCTCTACCAAGGTGTGGTGCTGCACTTCGCTCGCCCGGGGGACCTGAAGGACTTCCTCGCCTCCGATGCCGGGTACTTGGACCTTCGGATTCACCCGGCTCAGACTCGCAGTCAAATCCAGGAGCGGCAGCGGGCCAGGGAAGAGCAGCGGGCGGGTACTGCCGGGGGCCTAGGCCGGGCAGGCGCGCGGGGTGGCATGGGCGGCGGCGGTAGGGGTGGCGGGATGCGAGGTGGTATGGGCGGTGGCGGCAGGGGCGGCGGGATGCGCGGCGGCATGGGCGGTGGCGGCAGGGGCGGTGGGATGCGCGGCGGCATGGGTGGTGGCGGCGGCAGGGGCGGAGGGATGCGCGGAGGTATGGGTGGTGGCGGGATGCGGGGCGGCATGGGTGGTGGCGGCGGTAGGGGTGGTGGGATGCGCGGAGGTATGGGCGGCGCCGGAGCGCGAGGCGGCGCACGCGCTGGCGCGGCCGGCGCGCAGCCTACCCAGCGCCCTGGGACCGGCATTGCCGGGCAGCCCGGAGACGAGAAGATCTTCGTGCTCAAGAATCTGCGGGTCGTTCTCTTCACCGACCAGGGGGTGATGATTGCGGACTCGGCCCCGGTGGGAGTGATGCAGGAGGACAAGCGCGGTTGGACGCGGGTCGCGATCCCGCTCTCGGAGTTCAAGGGTGTCGAGGATGCCACCAACGTGCGGGCCGTCGGCGTCTTCGCCGGCGAGTCGGACGTCTTCTACCTGGGTCGAGTGGGTGTGGTCGTGGATCGCCGGCCGGTGGAGGTGATCGTCACGGCCGAGCCGTCGATTACGAGGGTGGACCGTGTGATCGAGTTCTCGGCGGAGCTGCGGGGCGGACCCATCAACCCGGAGTTCTCATGGGACTTCGACGACTCGGACGGGATCGATGAGGATGCCGTGGGGCGGGAGGTCAAGTACCTCTACAAAGAGCCGGGCGACTATCTGGCGACTTGCACCGTCCGGGACCGCGGGGGCGTGCAGCAAGAGGCAGTCAAGACCATCGGGATTCGGGTCGAGGATTCGGCATGAGCCAGGCGCAGCGGCGGGCCGAGCCCGGAGCGGGAGGATCCGCCGGGCGGGGCCCGTTCCGCCTTCGGGCGGAGGTTGTGGAGAGCGAGGCGCTGCCCGCTGTTCACCACCGCGTTGTGCTGCGCGCGCCCGAGATCGCTGCCTGCGCGCAACCGGGCCAGTTCGTGCACATCTGGTGCCATCCGCCGGCCGAGATTGACCGCCCTCCCTGCGACGCGTTGCTCCGGCGTCCCTACAGCATTTCGCGTCTCCGGCCTCCCGATGGAGTGGAGATACTGCTGCGGGTCCGGGGTGTCGGTGGCCGGCTCCTCGCCGCCAAGACGGTGGGGGACGCCCTGGATGTTATTGGACCTCTCGGGAATGGCTTTCGCACATGGCCTGACATCGGCGTCGCGGTCGTAGTAGCCGGGGGCATCGGGCTGGCGCCGGTGCCGGCCCTGATCGCGCGCCTCGCGGCAAGCGGCGCCCGCGTCGTATTATTGGCGGGAGCGGAGACCGACGAGAAGATTCCCTTCCGCGTTGAACGGCCGCGTGCGGGTCGCGCAACTCTCCCCGAGGTGGCGGCTCTGGGCGCTGAGGTCACCTTTGTCAGCGAGTCCGTGGAGGGCATCCTTATCACCGAGGTGGTCGCGCTTCGCCTGGATGAACTCCCCGAGGAAGGCTCGGCGATGTTTGCCTGCGGCCCTCGCGCGATGCTGAAGCGACTCGCCGAGGTGGCCAGCGGGCACATCCCGCTCCAGGTGTCTCTCGAAGAGCGCATGGCCTGCGGGCTCGGAGCATGTCGCTCCTGTGTCGTACCCGTTCGGTGCGATAACGGCACGGCCTACAAGACCGTGTGCCGAGACGGGCCTGTTTTCGACGCTGCGGAGATTGACTGGGAGCGCTTGACGCCATGACCGCGCCTGACACTGCAGTCTCAATCGGGTCCATGAGCATGAAGAACCCGGTGATGATCGCCTCCGGGATCTTCGGGTATGGCGACGAGTTCCGCGGCCTTGCCGAGTACGGCGAGCTTGGCGCGCTGGTTCTGAAGACGGTTACCCGCCAGCCGCGGGAGGGCAATCCGCCGGGCCACCGGACGGTCGAGACTCCGGCCGGGATGCTGAATGCGATCGGCCTGGAAAACGTCGGCCTCGAGGCCTTCGTCCGCGACAAGCTCCCCGCGGCGCTGGAGTATGGCACGAACATCGTCGCGAGCATCGCGGGGGAGGCGGTCGAGGAGTTCGCAGAGTGCGCCCGCGCCCTGGACGGGACCGGCGTGGCTGCGATCGAGATCAACATTTCGTGTCCCAATGTGAAGAAGGGCGGCATGGCCTTCGGTGTTGACGCGGGGGCGAGCGCCGAAGTCGCCGCGGCGGTGCGGGCGGCGACGGGGAAGCCGATCATCGCGAAGCTCACGCCCAACGTGACCGACATCGCCGGGGTCGCCGTCGCGTGCGAGCGGGCCGGCGCGGACGCGGTCTCGCTCGTCAATACCTTCTCGGCGATGGCGATAGATGTGGAGTCGCGGCGACCCCTGCTGGCGGCGGGAAGCGGTGGGCTATCGGGCCCGGCCATCCGACCGGCGGCCGTGTACCGTGTCTACCAGGTCGCGCAGGCGGTTGAAGTCCCAGTGATCGGCATGGGCGTGATCTGGAATGCCAGCGATGCGCTGGAGTTCATCATCGCGGGGGCCTCCGCGGTGGCGGTCGGCACCGCGCTGTACGCGGACCCGGCGGCGGGGAACCGCGTTCTCAACGGCATCCGTGACTATCTGGAGAGTCACAGCATTGCCCGCCTCTCCGACATCGTGGGGTCCGTCGAGCTGTAGGGCGCGATCTCCTGATCGCGCCTGGCGGCATCGGGAGATGCCGCCCTACAGAAAACGGCAAGAGGGGAGAAAACGCTGGGCAGGCGACACCTGCGGCGCTTGGAGAGTGTCTACCAGTCTGGCCCGTCCGTCTACTCCGTGACTACTTGCAGCCGCGATAGAATCAGGGTCCTTGCTAGGCCGCGAGTCGCCGACGTTCTGCGCGGCGCCCTGCAGGTCGCTGGGAGTCAATGGGGCTGGATGGTCGGACGCTACGTCATCATGCCAGACCACGTGCACATGTTCGTGACGCCCGGGCTCGCTGAGGACAAGTCACTCGCCGATTTCATGCGGGAATGGAAGAAGTGGACATCCCGGCGCATCGCTTCACTGTTCGGTGTGCGGCGGGTTTGGCAGCGGGAGTTCTTCGATCACCTGCTGAGGAGCGACGAGTCCTATGATCAGAAGTGGGAGTACGTGAGAAGCAATCCTGTGAGAGCAGGTCTCTGCGCTTCGGCGGACGAATGGCCGTACCAGGGAGAGATACACGTACTCCAGCTGTAGGGCGCGATCTCCTGATCGCGCCTGGCGGCATCGGGAGATGCCGCCCTACACAGCGAAGCACGAGGCCATGGTCAAACGCGACATCGTCAAACTCGTCTTCGACGGCAAGCGGCCGCCGTACGTTCCGTGGCACTTCCGCTTCACGGTGCCGGCGCGGGATAAGCTGGGGGCGCACTTCGGCGGTGTTGATCTGGCGGAGGCGCTGGACAACCACTTCGTCGTCCTCGGCGATGAGATCGGGTTCTTCGAGGACATCGGCAACGACCGCTTCCGCGACGGATTCGGCGTAATCTGGGATCGCACCATCGACAAGGACATCGGCAATGTCGAGGGATGTGTGCTCCCGGAGCCGACGCTCGCGGGGTACAGCTTTCCCGACCCTGTCGCGCCCCGCTTCTTCGAGAACATCCCCGAGTTGACTGGGAGATACCCCGACCGCTTCCGCGTGTTCGCCGTCGGCTTCTCGCTCTACGAGCGGGCATGGACGCTGCGAGGGATGGAGAACTTGATGGTGGACTTCCTCGACCATCCCGACTTCGTCCACTCGCTCCTGGACGCCATAGTCGAGTGGAACATCGCTCAGGTGGAGGAGGCGCTCAAGCGGGACATA
>JALGTG010000179.1 GCA_029821495.1 Candidatus Hebobacteria bacterium | reverse complement strand
CCGACCGCGCCTGGCGGCATCGGGAGATGCCGCCCTACAGCACGGCCGGCTTACAGCAGATGCGCGCGGGCGGCCCTTCTTCCAGCCGGATCCGGGCGCCTACCACCGCCTCCGCCACCTCCGCGGCCGACCGCATGTGGTCGGTCAGCCGCGCGGCCGTGATCTCGGAGGGACCGTCGGCGATGGCCATCCACACGATCATCTGGTCGGCAAGGTGACTGTCGAGCGCGGCCCCCGCCTCCAGCTCCGACAGCAGCGCGCGCGCCGCCTCCTCCCCTACCTCCTCCGCGCGCTTGCCCCGCCGGCCGAGCCCGCTCGCGCCCAGCCGTCGGCCGTCGTCGCACTCGGCCCAAAGGACGATGCCGCAGCCTTCGCTTCTACCCGGAGGCAGCGCCTCCGCTTCTATGTCAAACTGCTCAAACCCCCCTGCGGAGAGCGTGTTCACGGCCGCCTCTCGCATGCGCCGAACGATGTGCTCCGGAAGCCCGAGGCTGTAGGCGCGGCCGCCGATATGGGTCACCTCACCGCGTTCGAGCCGCGAGAGGGGCGCGATCATCTCGGCCGGGCTCACCTTCACCTCCACCTCACCGCCCCCCTTGGGGTAGAAGCCGCGCTGCACGAGTGTCGCCTCGACCTCCGGCCCAAGCTCCGCAAGCGCGGGCAGAAACACCTCCTGGAAGTAGTCGAACGGCGGTGCGAACGGCACATCCGTCCCCCCGACAAGGGTGAGGTGCGACCGATCCGAAGCGCGGGCCAGCGCCGGCAGCAGGCACTGCAGTACCAGCATCAAGCTCCCCGCGGTGCCGACATCCAGCACCCACCGACTGGCCGCCCGGATCTCGCTCGGCCGGAACTCGATCTCCCGCGACCCCAACTCCGCGCCGACGAGCTTCGCTCCACAGGCATGCGCCGCGGCCTTCACCGCCATGAGATGCTGCGGCCGCAGGCCCGGCTTAGGTCGCGCCCCACGGATGTTCTCCACCCGCACCGGCCGGCCGCTCACCGCGGAAAGCGCCACCGCGTTGCGCAGCACCTGACCGCCGCCGGCCGAGCCATCAATCGTAACGAGGTCCGCCACACTGCTCCATTCTGCATTCGTAGGGCAGGAGCCCCTAGGCCGCTGAAAGCGGCCGGGATGGCGGCCCGAAGGGCTTAGCCACGTGTCTCCTGCCCAAACCACCGTTCTGCAGTTCGTAGGGCAGGAGCCCTTAGGCCGCTGAAAGCGGCCGGGATGGCGGCCCGAAGGGCTTAGCCACGTGTCTCCTGCCCAAACCACCGTTCTGCAGTTCGTAGGGCAGGAGCGTGTCTCCTGCCCCGGCCCTCCAGCCCCTCTGTTCGGCAGGAGCTTGCCTCCTGCCCCGACCCTCATTCCGACAGGCCCGCGACCAGCTCCTCCGCCTGCCCAACTGACTCCTCGAATGCGTCGAGGCCGCGGTCGAGGGCGTCTTCGGGAATCGTCAAGGCCGGCTCGATGCGGATGACCTCGGGGTTGTTGAGGGTGTAGGCCGCGATGACGCGCCGCTGGATCATGCCCGCGATGACCAGACCCGCGATATCGGAATCCGGGAACTGGACCCCGATCAGGAGGCCCCGGCCGCGGACATCTGCGATCATGTCGGGGTGCTCGTCCCGGAGCCGGCGCAGGCGCGCAAGCGCGTGCTCGCCGAGCGCCTTCGCGCGGCTCGGCAGGTCCAGTCTCTGGATCTCCCGCACCGCGGCCAGCCCGGCTGCGCACGCAAGCGGATTCCCGCCGAGCGTCGAGGAGTGCAGATACGGATTGTCCTCCAGCACCTTCCAGATCTCGGCCGTGCTCGAGAACGCCCCGAGCGGCATCACGCCGCCCCCAAGGGCCTTGGCGAGACAGATGATATCAGGCACGACCCCACTCTGATCGCAGGCGAACATCGTCCCGGTCCGGCCGAACCCGGTCTGCACCTCGTCGAGAACCAGCAGCGCGCCGGCATTGCTGCAGATCTCCCGCGCCTGTGGCAGATAGTCGTCCGGCGGCACGATCACCCCGGCCTCGCCCTGGATCGGCTCCAGGATCACCGCCGCCGTCTCCCCATCAACAGCGGCCCCCAGCGCCTCCGCCTCCCCGAAGGGAACATGGCTGACACCCGGCATCAGGGGGCCGAACGGCTTGCTGTACACGTCCCGCCCTGAGGCGCTCAGCGCGCCCATCGTCTTGCCGTGGTACCCGCCCTCGGCGGACACAATGTTGGGACGGCCGGTGTACAGGCGGGCGAGCTTGATCGCTCCCTCCACCGCTTCCGCTCCGCTGTGGCAGAAGAACGACTTCTGCAGATCGCCCGGCAGCAGCTCCGCAAGCGCGGCCGCGAAGTCGGTCACCTGTTTGCCGAACAGCACCCGCGAGGCGAGCGGCATGCGGTCGAGCTGCTCTTTGGCGGCCGCGACGACGGCCGGCGGTCGGTGGCCGAGAACCAGCGTGCCGAAGCCGGCGAGCAGATCGAGGTAGTCGCGCCCTTCCGTGTCCCAGATAGTCGAGCCCTCGGCGCGCCACTCCACGGCCTCGACGCCCATGAACTTGTGGAGCGTCGCGATGCCGGCGTTCACACAGCGGCGGCAGTCCTCCACTACGCCGGAGACGTCCACCGATGTCGGCTCCTCGCCGCTACCCACCGGCATCCTCCGTGGCGGCGTCAGTTTGGATCGCCTCCCGCCAGTCGCGCCCGACCGCCAGATCGAGCTGGGCGACGGCAAGGTTCAGCCCGTAGGTCGCCCCATTGAGGCGCGTCCTCGCACCCTCCAGGTTGGCCTCCGCGTCGAGGATCTCGAGACTGGTGCCCACCCCCTCGTCGTAGCGGAGCGTGGCGACGCGATGGGCCTCCTGGGCCTGCGCGACCTCCTTCTGGGCGGCCTCCACCTGTGCTCTTGCAGCGGACAGGAGGAGATAGGCGCTCTTCACCTCAAGCTCGATCCGCTGCTCGAGGCCCTCCACCCCCTTCTCCGCCTGCGTGACGTTCGCCCCGGCGGTCCGTATCTCGCCCTCGGCCTGCCCGCCGTCGAACAGGCTGTAGTTGGCGGCCACGACGATGTACCCGCTGTTCTGCGAAACCACGATGTCCTGGCCGGGGACGCCGAATAGGTCGCCGGCGATCACTGTCTGCTCGCGAAGAGTATAGCTCAGCCCGGCCGATACGGTGGGACGGGTGGCGGCACGGGCCACCTCGAGGGCGGCGACAGCGACTGCGCGAGTGGCGTCGGCGGTGAGGAGGTCCGGCCGATTCGCCAGCGCCTCCTCTCTCAGGTCTTCGAGGTCGGCCTCGCCGGAGGCGACCGGCGGCGGGGCGCTCAGCTTGGTGCCCGACGGTATCGGCACGCCGAGCACCGTGCTCAGGTTGGCCCACCCGATGTCGCGGGCTGCAACCGCGGAGATCAGCCCCTGCTCCACTCGGGCCACGCGCGCCTCGGCCGCGAGCACGTCGAACTGGGGCACCACCCCTGCCTCATAGCGAAGCCGCGCCACACGGAGATGCTCCTCTGCGGAGTCAACCACGTCCTGCGCGACCGTCACCCCCTGCTCGGCCGTAAGCACGCGGTAGTAGCTCTCGCGCACGGCGAACGCGATCTGCTGGCACGTCCATCGGTAGGCCCCCTCCGATCCCCGCCGATACCCCTTGGCCGCCTCCACGGCCTTGGGGATCGCGCCGCCGCTGTAGAGAGACTGCGACAGCGATAACTCCGTCTCCCACGTGGAGTCGGGGCTCTGAAAGGAGAACGGAGGCAAGTCCACGGGTGTGACGCGCCGCGCGCTCACGGTGAGGCGCGGCATCAATGCCGACATTGCCCGGGTCAGCTGTCCCCCGGCGGCCGTGATTCCCTGCCTCGACACCTCCACCTCGGGGTTGTACTCAATGGCGATCTCGATAGCTCTCTCGAGGGAAAGCGTCTCCGGGACGACGCCGGACTCCGCCTCGGTCGCCTGCTCCTCCGCCGCTGCGCCCGGCACAAACGCCCCTGCCGCCAGCACCGCCAGCCCGAGAGCGATCATCACTAGACTTCGCGTAGGCATCCTGAGTATCCTTTCGTCGTTCCTGTTGCTGAATCGACTCTTCTCCCCCACTTCCCCAGACGCTAGCCCTTTCTGCGGCCCACTCGGCCTTCCTCTCGGCCGTGCTCGCCGGCCGGTAGGAGCCAGGCGCGGCCGTGCAGAACCGGGGCCTCATGCGGGAGCCGGCGACAATCCACCTGGGCGACATCGTCGAGATGCGCAAGCCCCACGCTTGCGGGACAAATCGGTGGACCGTCCTGCGCACGGGGGCTGACATCCGCATCCAGTGCACACAGTGCGGGCGCGCCGTCCTCATGCCCCGGACGCAGTTCGTGCGCGCGCTACGGACGATCTCCCATCCCGAAGCCAGTGCTCCCCCCGAACAGCAGCCCTAGCAGCACCCCATCACCTAGCTGGCCCCTATCCGCCGGCGCGTGTACGGAACGAGGCCGCACGCCGCGATAATCTGCTGGAGGAACTCCGGGAACGGCTCGGCCCGATAGCTCCGCCCCTGCGTCACGTTCTCGATGCGCCCGCTTCCCAGGTCCACGGTGACCTCATCTCCCGCCTGAATCTCCGCCGCCGCGTCGGGGCACACGAGCGCAGGCAGCCCCACATTGATGGCGTTGCGGAAGAAGATGCGAGCGAAGCTCTTAGCGATAACGCAGCTCACGCCCGCGCCCTTGATGGCCAGCGGCGCCTGCTCCCGCGAGCTTCCGCACCCGAAGTTCTCCCCGGCCACCATCACGTCGCCGGCCTGCACTCTCCCCGCAAACTCGGCGTCGATATCCTCCATGCAGTGCGCGGCCAGCTCGGCGGCGTCCATCGTGTTGAGATAGCGCGCGGGGATGATGACATCGGTGTTCACGTTGTCCTGGTAGCGGTGCGCGCGCCCGCGCAGCGTGCTCATGGCAGCTCCTCCGGCCCTGCGATTCGCCCCAGCACTGCCGAGGCCGCGGCCACCGCGGGGCCGGACAGGTAGACCTCGCTCTCCGGGTGCCCCATGCGGCCGACGAAATTCCGGTTCGTTGTCGCCACCGCCCGCTCGCCCTTGGCGAGCACGCCCATGTGGTAGCCGAGGCATGGCCCGCACGTAGGCGTGGACAGCACTCCTCCGGCCTCGATGAACACCTCGGCGAGGCTCTCCCGGACGACTTGAAGCTGGATGCGCGGCGTCGCCGGGATAACGATCAGGCGCACGTCGGGATGAACCTTGCGGCCCTTCAGTAGCCCGGCCGCGATCCGCATGTCCTCGATTCGCCCATTCGTGCACGACCCGATCACCACTTGCCCGATCTCCCCCCCCTTCACCTCTCCGACGGGCCGCGCGTTCTCCGGCAGCGGCGGAAGCGCCACCTGCGGATCGATCTTCGAGCAGTCGATCTCCACCGTCCGCGCGTACTCCGCGTCGGGGTCGCTCGCAAACGCCTGGTACGGCCGATCCGTGACGGATGCCATGAACGACTTCGTCGTATC
>JALGTG010000028.1 GCA_029821495.1 Candidatus Hebobacteria bacterium | reverse complement strand
TGCTCGCGACACATTCGCACTCATCGGCGGAAGGGGCGCGCACGACGTGCTCCAGGCACACGCCCAGAACGTGAAACGGCTGGGTCCGGCTCCTACCCCGTTCGGGCTCTCCGCCCCTCTATACCGCGTCCGCATCAGCGACGCGCATTTTCTGTTCCTACCGCGGCACGGGGACCCGGGGGACGAGAGCGCCGCGCCGTGGGTGAATCACCGCGCCAACATCTATGCTCTCAAGGAGCATGGCATATCCCGTATGATGGCCTGGTCCGCGCCGAGCGCGCTTGACAACTCGCTGGACATAAGCGAGTACGTGCTCCCGAGCGATATCATTGATGACACGCGAGGCCGCGAGTCGAGCTTCTACAAGGGCACCGGCCTCGGCTCGATCCGGCAGCAGCCCGCCTTCTGCCCCGAGATGCACGACGCCGCGGTTGTCACCTTCTCCCGGCTGGGTATCGACTACCGCCCGGAGGGTGTCTACGTATGCACAGAAGGGCCGCGGCAGGAGACGCTGGCCGAGGCTCGCCGCTACCGTACCTGGAAGGCCCACCTGTTGGGGATGTCGCTGGCGCCCGAGGTGTTCCTCGCGCGGGAGCTGGAGATGTGCTATCACCCGCTGTGCTACGTAGCGAGGTATGCCGAGGGAGTGAAGCAGCGAGAGACGACGCCGGGGGAGCTGCTCGGGGGGATGCTGGAGGAGGCCGAGAGCGATGCCAGCGCGCGGGCCGTTTCGCGCCTGCTCGACATAGCTGCGGCGATGTCCCGCGTCCTCCCGGATGAGCGTGCGTGCTCGTGCGCGCTCGCGATGGAGCGCCATCGGCGCGAAGGGCGCATCGGCGAAGACTGGCACACGTGGATCAGCGAGCCGTGAGAGATCGCCGCGAAGACTGGGACTTCGCCGACCTGGGGATCAAGGAGACCCAGGCCTCGACCCACTTCTTCCATCACTGGACGGCGAAGTTCATCCCGCAGATCCCGCGGCGGGTCATCGAGCGATACTCGAAGCGGGGCGACGTGGTGCTCGATCCCTTCATGGGATGTGGCACCACTCTGGTCGAGGCGGCCCGGCTGGGTCGCGACTCCTGGGGCACCGACGTCAACCCGCTCGCGGTGAAGATCGCACGCGCGAAGACAGCAGGAGTGAGGGCCAGACAGCTAGAGGGTTTCATCTCCTGGCTCGAAGAGGCGGCGCGGCGTCCGCACGACCATCTGGCGGATTCCGCTCTGCTGTTCGATGGCAGCGGGGAGTGGTTTCGGGAAGACGTCGCGCGAGCCATACGCGCGGTACTCGACAGAGCACAGCAGTATCGGGGCAACACACTGAACTTGATCGAGGTGGGTCTGTCCGACCTGCTGAAGGGCATGAGCAACGCACGGATGGATAGGACGATCCCCACGCTTCCGCCCGTCCCCGAGTACACCGACAAGAAACACTACGACCGCACGGTCAACAATGAGACCCGCGAGATCAACGCCTTCGCACGGCTGCGGGCTCAGCTCGCCCGAATGGCCGCGGCGCTCGCCGAGTTCCACAGGGAGGCGGAGGGAACGGCCGAGCCGCTGCGCCGCGACGCACGACATCTCGCCCGCGCCGGCCGCAGGGCGCAGCTGGCAGTTACATCACCTCCCTACTGGAGCGCGCAGAACTACCAGAAGATGCACCTGCTCTCCTTCCGGGTGCTCGACCTGAAGGAGCCGGGTGCCGCCGAGATCGGTCGGCGTTCGCGGGACTACCTCTCGGATATGGATGCCGTGCTCGGCCAGCTGGAAGAGGTGCTCGACGGGTACTTCGTGCTCGTGATCGGGGAGTCGAAGAATGGCATCCACGAGGCGGTCCGAGACCAGTGCAAGGCACACGGGATGCGGCTAGTCGACACCTTCCGGCGGCGGATAGTGAATCAGGCGTTCTTTGCGAAGGCGGTGAAGAATGAGTACGTCTACGTGTTCCGCCGCTCCGGCTGAGCCGAGTCCTCGCCCAGCCGCAGCATCTCCTCGAGGCGCTTCTCTGCGAGGTGGGGGTTGAGCCGGTCGCAGGCCTGTGTGAACCATTCGGTGGCTGTGCTTGTCTGCCCGAGTGCGATGTCACACAGTCCGCGGTAGTAGGAGGGAGCGAACTCCCGGGTGAACCGCGCGGCGGCCGCGGCGAGGGGCTCTCTCGCCTCTTCGTACTTACCCGACTCGAACAGAGCCGCTCCCACAAGGGCAGCTATGTCGGGTTGGTCGCGCACTTCCTCGGGGAGGCGTGCGAACTGCTCCGCCGCCGCCTCCGGCTTCCGCTGCTCCAGGTAGGCCTGCGCCAGGGAGAGTGCTACGCCGCCCCCGTCGGCTCCGGCCTCCTCCGCCCTCCGTAGGGCCGCGACGGCCTTCCCCCACTCGCCGACCGAGAGCGCTTCCTCCGCGGCCAGCATCGCCGCCGGCGCCTTTCCTCTGAGCCGGGCCAGCGGCCAGAGGAGGAGCGTGCGAATGGCGGAGATAAGGCGGAGCCCGGCTCCCGCGGGCGCGTCGTCTCGCCCTCCTTCGTCGGGCGTGAGCTGCTCTTCCAGCGATCTGGCGCGCTCCTTGTGCTGCCAGAGGAACTTCTCCGCCAGCGCCAGCGCTCGCGCCTCCAGCAGCGTGTTGGTGTATCGGAGGTGGTCGGCCAGCAACTCCGCGCCCTGCCTGGTGCGCCCCATCGCGAGTAGGGCGAGCCCCAGCCAGGCCTGGGCCAGGCGGTTCTCGGGGTCGAGGCGCGCGGCGGCAGAGAAGGACTTCCTGGCCTCCTCGAGCTGGCCGGCATCGTAGTGAATGCGTCCGAGGAAGAGAAGCGGGGCGTGGCTCTTCGGCGCCAGCTCGGCGGCGCGGCGGGCGGCTCTGACTCCCTCTCCCACGCGGCCGGCCGCGGCAAGGGCCAGCGCGCGCTGCCCATGGGCCCGGGCGTGCTTCGGGAACAGGGCGATGACTTCGTCGAACGCCTTGATCGCCTCGCCCGGCCTCCCCGCGCGCATGAACCGGCACGCGCGGGAGTAACTGCGATCTGCTTGCCACCAAGCGCTCAGGCTCCAGGGCATGCTATTGGGCTTCTGCGTCGGGCGCGGACAGTCCCCCCACGCTGCCCCTCATCCGCCGTTTCGGGGGTGCCGATAGTTACAGTTAGGGCGATGTTCGGGAGTGTGGCATAAAGACTATTGGGAGTCGGATATGAGCCGGTCGGCAGCGGCTCGGCACGGCCTCTCGCTGCGTCGGGCAATATGTATCTTCGCGTGGGTTACGCTCTCGCTCATCTGGCCGGCAGCATGCTGGGCGGCGAGAGTGATCACGCGCATTGACGTCCGGCCGGTGCCTCGCGGGACATCCATCGCTCTGTCTACCGCCGACAAGGGGGCACTGGAGCCCAAGTCCTTCTCTCTGGATGATCCGCCGCGACTCGTCTTCGACTTCGCCGACGCCGCCCTCGATTCCAGCCTTCCCGCGGAGGTGTCGGCAGTGGCCCCATGCGTGGAGCGGATTCGCCTGGGGCAGTTCAGCGCAGACCCGTTGATCGCGCGGCTCGTGGTTGACCTATCGGGGGATGCGTTGGCCCCTATTGTCAAGGTGGAGGCAGGTAAGGAGCCGGGCGAGACGGTGATTGTTGTGCGGGAGTCGGGCGCCGCCGTGCTCGGCGCGCCCTCCACAGCGATTGTCGAAGGAGTCAGCATCGTACGGCTCCCCGGCGCCGGCCAGCTCCGCCGGTCCGTGGCCAATCTCGCGGACCCCCCACGGGTCTACGCCGATCTGACCGATGCCGTGATCGAGGAGGCCTGCCGGCAGGAGCTACCGCGAGGCGTGATTCGCGAGATCCGCATGGGCCAGCAGCCGGCCGATGCCGACCATCCCGTCGCACGGATAGTGCTGGAACTCCGGGAACAGCAGGCGCACGTCGTCTTCGCGGACGGCTCGGACCTCGTTCTGGCCGTCGGCCCGAATGCCTGGGCGCTGCCGCTTCCCGACTACCAGGCCAACAACAGACTGAAGGGGAAACGCATTGTGCTGGACCCCGGCCACGGGGGCGACGACATTGGGGCTCCCGCGGTGTTCGGGCGCTCTCCGAAGGGCCCCTTCGAGAAGGATATTGTCCTCGATATGGCGCTCCGGCTGGCGAAGCTGGTGGCGGCGGAGGGCGCGACGGTCAAGATGACGCGGGAGAGAGACGTTGGCGTCGGCTTGCGCGACCGCGCCGAGGTCGCCAATAGGATGAAGGCTCACGCCCTGGTCAGCATTCACTGCGACTCGTGCGATGCGCCCAACACGCTGAACGGCACGAGCGTGTACTACGATCACCAACACAGCCGCGGCTTCGCCGGCCTGGTGCAGGGAGAGCTGATCGCCGCGCTCGGCACTGCCGACAGGGGGGTCCGCAATGCGAACTTCGCGGTCATTCGACGCACCCGCGGGCCGGGCGTGCTGGTCGAAGTCGCCTACATGAACCATGAGGGGGACCGTGCCAGGCTGGTCCATCCCAACTTCCGCGAGCGGGCCGCCCGTGCTATGCTGCAGGGGTTGATACGTTTTCTCTCGGATGACGCCAAGTAAGAGCAGGTCCCTCCGATGAGCCGACGCCGGCGAACTTGCCGCACGCCTTGGATCCTGGTACTGGTGCTCGCGGTGGCGCTGGTCGCCGCTGCTCTGCTGCTCTACCGCATCTATCCCGAGTATCAGCGGCTGCGCTCGGCCGAAGCCGCGCCGGGGCAGGATGCCGTTTCTCCTGACCAGCGCCCACCATCGAGCCCGGTGGTGGCCCGCCTCTACTTCGCGCGCATAGTCGATGGCAAGCAGCGGCTCGTGGCCATCAGCCGCGAGCTGCCCTCCGGCCTCCCGCCCCCCGAAGCGGCGCTCGAGGAGCTGATCCGAGGGGACGTGCCGCGGGAATGCGACCGGCCGCTTCCTCGAGGCACGGAGCTGCGTGAGGTGCGCGTGCTAGACGGGGTGGCGTTCGCAGACTTCAGCGAGACGCTGCGGTCGGGGTTTCGCGGGGGATCCGACAATGAGGGCGTGATGGTCTACGCCATCATCAACACGCTCGCCCAGTTGCCGGGCATCGAAGAGGTCCAAGTGCTTGTCGAGGGGGAGAAGGTCAACGAGATCGGAGGCCACCTGTACATGGGGGACCCACTCTCGTTCGACGACGAACTGGTGGCGCCCCATCCCTGACCGGGGCCGGCCGCGGAGAGCAGAGCGCATTCCATAACCCTCACTGGACTGGCTGTCCGCTAGAGAGGCTGGCATGAAGCCCGCCTGCTGGAGCCTGCCGGCTTGTGCTGCTGTTTCATAACCTCAGATCGAGGTTGTGGAACAGCTTCTAGTCTCCGCTCGCCACGCGCATTCCCTGCACGCGGACCGTAGGCAGCACCATGCCCGGCTCGGACCTGTAGTCGCACGAGACGGCATCGAGGTTCTGGAGCAGCTCCAGCATGTGCCCGGCCACCATGGTGTCCTTGAGGGGATATGTTAGCCGGCCCTTCTCTATTCTGAAGCCCGCATCCACGAGCGCCGACACCTGCCCCGAGGTCGAGTCCGGATAGGGTCTGCCCAGCGCGACATAGACCCCGTCCGCCACCTCCGAGACGATCTCAGCCGCCGTTCTCTCGCCGACCGCGGGGATGATGTTCGTGGGCGCGATGCCGCCGCGCGTGGAGTGGCCGGTGTTTTCCTCCCCGGCCTTCTTGGCGGTGTAGTTGCTGTGCAGGTAGGTCTGAAGGACTCCGCGCTCGACCAGCGTGATGCGCCCATGTGGAAAGCCATCGCCATCGCAGATGCCGGACGCGAGCCCCCCCGGGATGAGCGGGTCGTCCACCAGCGTGAGGTGGGGCGACCCAATCGACTCGCCGTTCTTGCCGCCCAAGAACGAACGGCCCCGCTGCACCTCTTCCGCGCTCGCCGCGGCGCACACTCCCGCGAACAGCGCGCTGCTGGCGAGCGGGCCGAACACGACGGGCAGCGACGCGGTCTCCATGGTCCGGCTCTGCAAGTATTTCAGCGCTTCCTGTGCCGCGCGCGCGCCTATGCCTTCCGGCTCCAGGTCTTCCCGCAGCCGCGCGCGGTCCCAGTCGTAGAACGACCCAACGTCGTCGCCTCTCCGAACTACCACATGCACCGAGACGGACGCGCTCGTGCTGCGCTGTGCCGCGCTCACTCCCAGGTTGTTGACCAGAGCCCACTCCTGAGTGGTTGCGGCCGCCTCGCCCGCGACTACCGCGCCGTCGGCAACTTCCCGGGCCGAGTCTATGTTTCCGGTCACCCATCCGGCCAGCTCGGACGCGCTCAGCGCGGCAATCTTCTCGTCATATAGGCCGGCGACCTCCGGGTAGGAGGAGGGAGCGACGAGGCCCACGAAGTCCGGATCCGGCTCGGACGCCTTCGCCAGCTCCGCCGCCTGTCGTCCTGCCTCCCGCGCGCTCTTGGGCGACGTCCCGGAGGAGGTCCACCACCCCGTGCCTCCCGCAACGAAGGCACGCACGGCGACGGACCCCCACGCGCGCGCGTCGCTCGACTTGACTGCATTCTTCTCCACTTCAACCGACAGCCCGCGCTCCCGGACGGCCATCGCGTCGGCGAAGTCCGCCCCTGCGCGCGTGGCCTCCCGGCACGCGGTCTGCGACAGTGCGAGTAGATGTTCGAGGCCCTGCTCGCTCACGCTTGCCCCCCTACCACGATCTCCCGCACCTTGACATAGGGCCCCCCGCCGTTGACAGACATGCTCTGGCCGTTCTTCCCGCAGCTCCCGGGCATCTCCATCTCGAAGTCGCGGCTCACGGCCAGCGCGTTTGCCAGGGTCTCGAGCATCATGCCTGAGATGGACACGTCGCGCACCTGCTCAGCGATCTGACCATTGCGGATCATGTGGCCCTCTCCCGCGTGGCAGGTATACTGTCCTTTCTCACACCAGACATAGCCCCACTGTCCGGCCTGCAATAGGATCCCGAGATCAATGTCCGCGATTAGCTCCTCCAGGGACATCTCTCCCGGCAAGATCATGGTGTTGCTCATCCGTACGATAGGACGGTTGGCGAATCCATCCGCCCGGGCCGAGCCGGTGGGCTCGACGCCCATCTTCCCCGCTGTTTCGAGGGAGTGCATGAAGCCGCGCAGCACGCCGTTCTCGACGAGCACTTGCCGCCCTGCGAGCACTCCCTCCGAGTCGTAGCGGTGGGAGCCCCACGATGCCGGGATAGTCGCATCATCCACGACCGTGATGCACTCAGCCCCTATGCGCACGCCGAGCTTGCCAGCGAGGGTCGACTGGCCCGTCAGGACGTGATCCGCTTCCGCGTTGTGCCCCAGCGCCTCGTGCACCAGCAGTCCCGCGATTGAGGGATGGAAGACAGCCGGGAGCTTCCCCGCCGGCGCCGGCTGCGCCGAGAGCAGAGACAGCGCCCGATCTGCGGCCTTCACGCTGAGTTCCTCGGCGGGCATCTCCTCCACCAACTCGAACCCTCCCTGCCTCGCCCGCAGCTCCCGCGCACGCTGCCGAACGGACCCATCCTGCACCGTGATGGCATGCCATACTATCGTCCGCACCGACTCCGAGGAGAGGAACGCTCCGCGAGTGTTGCACACCACCTCCGTCTGATGCGAGTCGCTGTAGCCGGTCATCAGATTGGCAATCGCCTCCCGGGCTCTCCTCGCAGATGCCTCCTCATACCCGCGCACCGCATCGAGCTTCCGCTCCAGCGGCACGCCGGTCGGGTCAATCTCGAACTCAGCCCTGACCTCATCGACGACCGGGGGCGCCTGCGCGAGCACGACCGGCTCCTCCAGTCGGCTGGCAGAGACCTTCGCCATCGCAACCGCGTCCGACAGGCACGAAAGCCAGTCCTCCGGCTCCGGCGACTCCGTGCTGGCGAAGCCCCAGGCTCCGTCCACCAGCACGCGCACTCCCATGCCCGCGCGCTCCCCCGCGCCCACGCGGTCCGCGCGGCCATCCTGCAGCATCAGCGCGCTGTGCTGAATGGCCGCGTAGCGCGCCTCGGCGAACTCCACCTTCAGCCGCAGGGCCTCGTCGCGCACTCCCGCCAGCTGCCGCCTTGGGCCCGCCTCAGTCATGCTTATCTCCCCGTGTCTAGTACGGCGCTCGCGCGACTTCTCCTACCCATTCTTATTGTCGGCGGCGACGAGAGGAGAAGAGACCGCGCTGTCCGAAGTCACGCAAGGCGATTAGGGAGGGACTTCAATGCGCCTTGTCTTGCCCGCCGTTCTCCTCGTTCTGTGCGTGGCGGTCGTCACCGGCTGCGACAACCCGCTGGAGATCGACCGCGAGACGGAGATCGAGATCGGCCGCGAGGGCGCCGCCGAGCTGGAGGCCGAGCACGGCGTCGTGGAGGATGCGGCGCTTCAGCACCGTCTTGACGCGGTGGGGAAGCGAGTTGCGGCCGCTTCCGGTGAGCCGGACCTGCCGTGGACATTCAAGATACTGGACACTGAGAAGGTCAACGCCGTCTCGCTACCGGGTGGCTTCATCTACGCCACCAGGGGGATGATGGAGTACGTCGAGAGTGACGACCAGCTCGCCGGCGTGATGGCCCACGAGGTCGTCCACGCCGACCACCACCACGCCAAGTCCGCCATCGAGAAGGCCATGGCGCAGTCTCTGCTGGCCGAGCTCGTCACGCGCAAGAGCTCGAAGACGATCAAACAGGCGGCCGGCATCGCGCTCGAGCTGGACATGCGGCAGGGCTACCGCGGGAAGGAGTACGAGGCCGATCGGTTCGGGACGCTGTACGCCTTCCGCGCCGGGTACAGAGCCGATGGGCTGCGTCAGCTGCTGGCCCTCATGCATGCGGACGAGGGGGATCCCGCGCGCATCACGTGGCTGCTCCAGACACATCCTCCGCTCTCGAAGCGCATCCAGCGGCTCGACGAGTACGTCCCCACGCTCACCGGGAAGCCGGCTGATGGCCAGTGACTATGTCTATGCGCCGACTTGCCGTCGGCGGTGCCGCCCGCCGCGCGTTGGGCCGCTTCTCCGGCCCGAGGGGGCTGGGGCAGCCGCCGTGAGCCAAACACCAGACCGCTGCCGGTAACGAGGTGGTCCCATGGGTGCAATGCCGCTGAGATCAACATGCATCGTGCTGTTCGCAGTGCTGATTCCTTCACAGGTCCCTGCCGCCGGGCCCACAGGCGCGGGGGCGCTCCGCGCAGTCGCGGGCCACAGCTTCTACGCCGAGCAGCAGCAGGTGGCGCAGTTGATCCTGCTCGGAGACGAGACACTCCTCGGGCGGAGCGACCTTCTGGCGAGCGTCTTCTGCGGGCAGGCAGCGCTCGCTCGACAGATGCCGATAGAGCGAGGGCGGCGTATCACGGTGCCGTTCGACCTCTCGCTGCTGCCGAACGGAGACAGCGAAGTGACGTGCGTGCTGACCTCAGGCGCGGCAGAGACGTGGAGCGCCAAGGCGCGCATCACCAAGCTCCCGCTGACACCGAACGCAGTGCAGATCGACCGCGTCAGCGGCGGCCTCATCGCAGATGGCCTGCCCCTCTTCCCCTTCGGGTTCTACTGTTACTCGCCCGTACAGCCGACGCTGGCCGAAGAGGAAGTCGTCAGGGGCTTCAGCATGATGTCCCCCTACCAGCAGAACGATGCGGACGGTCTCGAGGAGCGGCGCCGGTATATGGACCGATGCGCAGAGCTCGGGATGAAGGTGCACTACCACATACTCCAGGTGGCCGGCCTGGGCGGGGTGAACGTCGGCGATGCCCCGGACCCGAGCCGGCGGGAGGGACTGCTGCGGGCCGAGGTGGAGGCGTTCCGGGGCCATGCGGCCCTCCTCGCCTGGTACATCTGCGACGAGCCGACCGGACACAACGCCACCCCCGAGCAGCTCGCCCGCGCCTATCAGCTCGTCCGCGAACTCGACCCCTACCACCCTATCAGCATTGTCTTCATGGCTCCGGAGCGAGCGCGGGAGTACGGGTCCTGCATGGATGTGGTCATGACCGATCCCTACCCGATACCGCATCGCCCGCCCGCCTCGGTGCGGTACGCAGTAGGACACCTTGCCGATGAGTTCGACGGCGAGAAGCCGATCTGGATGGTGCCCCAGGCCTTCGGGGGGAATGAGGTGTGGACGCGCGAGCCCACCGCGCGCGAGCAGCGTGTGATGACGTACCTGGGCCTCATCCACGGCGCGACCGGGATTCAGTACTTCATCCGACACGGGCTCAGCGGGTTCCCGAAGTCCACTGTCATGTGGGGCGAGTGCGGCAGGCTGGCGCTCGAGGTCGCTGAACTCACGCCCGCGCTGCTGTCCCACGAAGCGCGTCCCGTCGTCAGCAGTCCCATCGAAGCGGTGGAGGCCAGTGCTTGGCGGGACCGCGGGATGATCGTGGCGCTGGCCGTTAACACGGAGAATCGCCCTCGCGCGATCCGTCTCGACCTCGCCGGAATCGGCTTCTCCGGCCAGGCCGAGGTCCTGTTCGAGGATCGGCGGATCGAGGTTGCACACGGCGCAATCGAGGACGTGATAGACGGCTTCGGCACCCGCGCATATCAGATCCCGGTGGGCCCGTTCCCGGGAGACGATCTCTCAGTCCATCCCCGCAACCGAATCGTCAACCCGAGCTTCGAGAGCAACCCCAGCCCCGGCACCCCAGCGGGATGCTACGCGGATGTCGGCGCTGGACGCGGCGCCACTTACTTCGTAGACCCGCGCGTCGCGCGCCACGGGCGACACTCTGTGCGGCTGGTCGCTCCCGCCGCTGACCAGGGCGTGACGTTGAGCCCGTACGCCCCTTACGTCGCTCCGGCCACAACCTATCGCCTATCCGTCTGGGCCAAGGCCGCCGACTCTCCTCGTGCCTCGGACGAGCGCGAGGAGATGCCGCGCCTGCGGCTGTCGGCGTCGGGGCCTGGGGAGCAGTCCTTCCCCCTAACTACCGAGTGGCAGGAATACGCTATTGAAGGCAAGACCGAGGAGGGCGCCGGCCGGTGCTGGATTGGCGTGTCACTCGTCAGCCCCGGAACGGCCTGGATTGACCTCCTGCAGTTCAGAGACATCTCACCAATCATCCGCGCCGGGCCGGGGATCTTCGTAGCCGAGACCCAGGTGGCCCTGGAGACACCGGAACTCGATGTCGAGCTGCGGTACACGCTCGACGGCAGCGATCCGACGCCGGACTCCCATCTCTATACCGGACCGATAGCTCTGACCGACACCGCCACGGTGAAGGCGGCGAGCTTCAGACAGAGCGTGATGGTGGGCGACGTGGTGGAGGCCGCTCTGACCCGCGTCGAGTATCTGGGCCCAGAGGAAGTGGAGGGCCTGCGCCCAGGCATCGAATACGCCTACTACGAGGGGAGCTGGACCGAGCTGCCCGACTTCGAGGCCCTGAGCCCCGTCGCGCGCGGTCTCGCCGGCGAGTTCGGCGTTCTCGACCTCGCCCGGGACGACTACTTCGCCTTCCGCTTCACAGGCTACATCAGGGTGCCCGAGGACGGCATCTACCGCTTCGCGACCCGTTCCGACGACGGCAGCAAGCTGCTGATCGGCGACCGGGAGGTGGTCAGCAATGACGGGCTGCACGGCCGGACAGAGCAGTCTGGGTCAGTCGCGCTCAGGGCCGGGCTGCACCCCATCGTGGTGACGTTCTTCGAGCACGTAGGCGCGGCGGCCCTAGAGGTGTACTACGAGGGCCCCAACATCGTGAGGCAGCCCATCCCCGCGTCCGCTCTGTGGTATCGGGGGCACTGACTGGCACCAGAGACGGCAGTCAGCAGTCGAGCCGGGGGGTCAGGCGTCGTCCGCCGGTCCCGGCGGCTTTGTGCCAGGGATCTCGTCTCCATCCGCCGCCTTCTTCGAGGCCCGAGTGTGGCGGAAGTTCAGGAATTGGTCTCCCTTGTAGGAGAGCATCCCTTCTGCGCCCTCTTCGAGGTTGACGTAGATGCTCTCGGGCACCGCGAACTCCAGCGCCAGCTCCAGCTCCCCGACGTGAAATGAGACCCAGAAGACCCACTGCGTGTACGCATTCGGGTCTGGGCCCTCGCCCCTGCCTCGGAAGAACGCGAGCACGAAGTTGGCAAGGAGACCAGCGCGGCCGAGTGCAGGTACCGCAGGCGGCAGATTCAGCTCATACGTGCGCGTCCACTTCCGCAGTACCACGGCCGGGGCCTCTCGCCTGGGCGCGTTCCATCTCCGGTACAGCACTCCGCCGTAAGACACCAGCACGGCCGCCACCCCGACGACAACCGCGCCCACCAGCAGCGCGCCGAGCCCCAGCATGACATACGTGTCCCATGGGGTGAAATCGAGGATCAGCACCAGCAGAAGCACTGCTAGCAGGACCTTCAGGATCGGCAGATGGGGAGACTCCCTGCGGAACATGTCTCTTCCCCTCGCTGCGCACGAGCAGCCCGTTCCGCAGCGCAGCGGCAACTCCTGCCGCGTCTTGGAGGGGACACAGCATTGGAGGCTACGTAAGACATCGGAGGTTGCGTAACACCAACAACACGGCGCCGTGGAGGGCTCTCCACGGCGCCATCAGTCCGTGCCCGGCACGCTTGCCGGGCCACAACAGTTGTCCGTCCTACGAGACTCCTTACAGCGCCACTACTGCGACGACCTTGTCGCCCTCCTTCAGCCGGATGCCACGCACCCCCCGGGCCGTCCGGCCCATCGCTCGCAGCTCGCCGGCCGCAAATCGGATGGCGGTGCCATTCTTCGTGACGACCATCACGCTCTGCTCCGTGCTCAGCTTGACAGCCCCCACGACCTTGTCGTCCTCACCCACCCCAATGGCCCCGATGCCGCCGCCACCGCGCCCCTGCTGCCGGTAGTCGTCCGCCGAGGTGCGCTTCACCATTCCACCTGCCGTCACGATCACAACATCCATTATCTACACGCCTCCTTTGCCGGGGTTAGTGCCCCCCATTCTCCGCGAAAAGCTACCATACGCCCTAGGAACGTTCTAACGCCCGTTCTACGCTATTTCGGCTCCAGAGTCAGAATCAGGGCCGCGTCCCTGCGGTCCTCAGAGGGGATTTGGGGGTGCGAATATATGTTTGCCTCACCATCGGCCGGCCCGAGATCCTTCAAGTTCCCCGCACTGGAACACGGCGCTGTGACGCGGCCTCGCTGACGCAAGAGACGACATGCAGACCACGCCGCTCAGGCCCACATCCAGCCGCTAGCTGTCCCGAGCCCCATCCGGCCGCCGCCCTCAGATCCGCTCTGGATGCCCTCAGACGCTCTCTGGCCCGCTCCGCGCCGCCATCCAGGCCATGCTCGACGCCCGCTGGTCCGGGTCTCACTCTCACCGCCGCTGCGCGTCAAACGCCCCCCTCTGGCTCTTGACCATCCTCGCGGCCGCAGGTTCGCGGGGCTCGTCTGACGAAGACCGGTGCCACCCGAACACTGCTTGGAGCCACGCGCCATGACGTCTCAGCAAGGTGATCGCCGCGTCGGACCCTATACAATTGTGCATTCGCGACCCGTCTACGAGAATCCCCGGTTCAAAGTGCGGGAAGACCGGGTGAAGGACCTCAGCGGGGAAGAATCGACCTTTGGCGTCATCGCCATGAGGCCGGGAGTTACCGTGCTGCCCATGGACGAGGAATCCCGGGTGTACTTGGTCGAGGAGTTCAAGTACGGTATAGGCCAGCCCAGCCTGGAGGCGATCAGCGGCGCCATTGAATCCGGGGAGACACCCGAGCACGCCGGCCTCCGCGAGATCGGCGAGACAGTCGGCCTCGTCGCTGCCGAATGGGTGGACATGGGGCTCATCAACTTCTTCACCGCCATCGTCAACTCCCCCAACCACATGTTCCTGGCTCGCGAGCTCTCCACCATACGCCGGCGGCCAGACGCAGGAGAGCAAGCCGACGCAGTGAAGATGCCCTTCGACGACGCGCTCAGGGGCGTGCTCGAGGGAGCCATAGCCGACGCCGCCACCTCCCTGCTCATACTGAAGACACACCTATTCCTGAAGCGCGCCCTCAAGCGCTAGCATCCCGCTGCCAGGCCTGACGGCGCCTTCGCCAGCGCCTCCGGCGGAACAGCCGGCCATTGACGGGCGAGGGGGCCTGTGCTATTTTCGGACCCACTCTGGATCCTTCTCGGGGGAGGGCAACCCGACGGGGAGTCAACCCATAGCGGCGTCGGCGGTCTGACGATCTCTGTTTCGGCGGCCGGTCCGCAAAGGGGGGAGAACGGAATGCCTGACTACATCGCAGTCGGCGAGTCTGCGCGAGACCTCTATCACCATCGGAACGTGACTCACCTGTCGGCCAGCCAAGGGCGCGAGATGGCGCGGCCCTTCGCCCAGATCACCGAGTTCGGCAACCTCAACTTCCACTCCAACGTGCGGAACCGGAGCGCTGCGCTCACCGTTTGTGCAGGGAGCGACAGGGTCCGCCAGAGCTCCCTGAGTCCTCGCCAGCAAGCGATACTCGACGGCGTCCCCGCCACCCTCGTCAAGGTGCAGCGCTACCTCGACCGCGCCCCTATTGTCTGCACCCGGCGAACGATGGGAGACAACTCCGTCTTCAACCCTCACTGCACCCTTTACACGTCCACCTATGCCAAGGACACTGTCCGCATCCCCTATATGTGGGGCGAGACCCTCCTCCCGTATCGTCCTCAGCTCCCCGGCCCCGAGCTGGCCGCGATCTTCGTCCCGGAATGGCCGGAGAGAGAGCGCCAGGTGCTGGTCTTCCCCGAGGATGGTGTGACGTTCGCGCTGGGCTCCGACTACGTTGGCGAGGCGAAGAAGGGCTGCCTCCGCATGGCGATGTGGTTCGCTAAGCAGGAGGGGATGCTGGGCGTGCACGCGGGCTCGAAGATCGTGGAGGCACGCGGCCCCGACGGCAAGCTCCGACGCTACAGCATGCTGCTGTTCGGCCTCTCGGCAACCGGCAAGACCACTCACTCCTGCCACACCCACGGCCTAGAGGACGAGGGCGAGGAGATGGATGTGGTTCAGGACGACGTGTGCTTCCTCCGGGAGGATGGGTCCGCCCTCGGCACCGAGCGCGGCTTCTATCTGAAGACCGAGGGCCTCGACCCCCATTCTCAGCCCTTGCTCTATCACGCCGCCATTCAGTCGGACACGGTCTTCGAGAACGTGATGGTGGACGCCGAGGGCCACATCGACTTCCAGGACGAGACCATCACCAGCAACGGCCGCGGGGTGGTCCAGATGGCCCACTTCGCTCCCCATGCCAGCGACACCATAAACGTGCCCCCGGTCTCCGAGCTCGATGGGCTGCTGCTTGTCTTCATCACCCGCCGCAACACCGTCGTGCCCGTGGTCTCCAAGCTCAACGCCGAGCAGGCCGCCGCCGCCTTCATGCTGGGGGAGTCGATCGAGAGTTCCGCTGGCGATCCGAGGCGGGTCGGAGAGTCCGTCCGCGTGGTCGGCACCAATCCCTTCATCGTCGGAGACGAAGCCGCCGAGGGTAACTGGATCTACGACTTCCTTCAGACCCATGGCGACCGCGTCCAGGCCTACTTGATCAACACCGGCGGCGTGGGCGAGATCAGAGAGAAGCTGCCGGACGGAACCAGTCGCGTGCGCCGCGAAGTGGATCGCATCCAGATTCCCGAGACCTCCGCTCTCTTCCGCGCACTCGTCCGGGGCAAGGTGAAGTGGGTGGACGAGCCATACTTCGGGACCAGGGTGCCCGCTCAGGTCGATGGTGCAGACATTCGCCGCTTTGACGTCGAGAGCCATTACTCGCAGCAGGAGATCGGCGAGTACGTGGATGCTCTCAAGCGCGAGCGGCGCGAGTACCTGGACCAGTTCCCGACCCTCAACCCCGCTATCGCAAAGGCCCTCGCCGACTAGCAGCCGTCTCATAGCCGCCACCTGAGGCTATGAAACAGCAGCACAAGCCGGCAAGCTCCAGCAGGCGCATTCCGTGCCGGCTTCGCCAGCGGACAGCCAGGCCAGTGAGGGCTATGAAATGCGCTCTAGGATGCTCGACCCCGACGTTGTGTGGACGGCGCGTCGGCGCTGGCGGACAGCGAACTCAGTCCGCGCGCCGGACTGCGTACTGCGGTGGGGGTGCAGAGAGCGACGACGGCACGCTGAGGACATCGGCCGACTGCTGGAGCTGCCCCGACTGCATGGCGAACTGCGCCAGTTCGCCGCTCTGCCACAGCTCCACCAGCGCACTAACCACAGCCGGGTCGAACTGCGTCCCTGCCATCGCCTTGATTTCCTGCACGGCCCTCAGCGGAATGGAACCGGCCCGATATGAGCGATGGGATACCATGGCGTGGAAGGCGTCGGCCACCGCCATCACTCGGGCCAGCAGCGGTATCTCTTCTCCCTCCAGCCCGTCCGGATAGCCGCCGCCGTCCCAGCGCTCGTGATGGCTGCGGATCATCGCCACTGCCGTCGGACCGGGATCGAGCGGCACGACGATGCTGGCCCCGATTATCGTGTGCTGGCGTACGAGTTCGAACTCTTCATCCGTCAGGGATCCCGCTTTGGAGAGCACGGCGTCGGGAATCCCGATCTTGCCCAGATCGTGCAAGGGCCCGTAAGCGCCCAGCGCTTCAATGGACTCGTTGCCCAGATCCAGCTTCCTGGCCAGACGGGAAGCCAGCCAGCTAACGGCTTCTCCGTGCACCGCGCTGTAGGGGTCTCTCGCCGCCAGCGACCGCGCAAGCACGTGGAGTGTCCGGTAGTAGGACTGCCTCAGCCGCTGGTGCAGCTCCGCACTCTCGATGGCCTTGCTCGACATATTGGCCAGCGTCGTGAGTAGGCTCATGTCCTCATTATCGAACCGCTCATCGCGGATGGCCCCCAGCGCCCCGCCCACCAGCTCGGAAACCTTCATCGGTGCGGAGATGGAGCCGCGGATCTTGTCCCATGCGCGCAGCCGATCCCCAACCTCCGCCGGCCCAGCCGGCTCCTGACTGATGGGCCCCGCCTCGCTGGCAGCCTTGGCAATCGCCAACGGGTCGCCCGTCTCGCCGTCCCCATTCGAGACCGAACCCACACTTCGCGTGTGCAAGTACTCCCCCTTCGACTTGTCCATCAACACAAGCGAAGCGGCGTCTGCGTGGACCTGGTCCGCGAGAGACTGAACCACCAGCTCCGAGATCCGGTCTATGTCTAGAGCGCCGGCGAGCTCAGTGCTCGTCTGGGAGAGCCTGTTGAGGCGCGCGACGCGGGTGTCCAGGGCCTTCGCGGTGTCGTGCAGTTGGCGAATCAGGCGTTGGTTCTCGGCGCGCTGCTCCCGCTCTTTGTCGGCGAAGTAGGCTACCGCGCAGGTGACGAATGCCAGCAGACCTATGAGCAGGAGCGGCTCGCTGTAGTCGGAGTCCCCTATCTCCAGCCCGTAGGCCACCACCAGAACCAGCGCCAGCGTCAGCAGCCCCACCAGCCCGAGGGCCAGCCACAGGAGCTGCATCCTGCGCCTGTCTGGGACGTAGTCCGCTCTGTTCATTAGTGACCCGGCGTCTGCCGAATCGTTCTGCACAGCGCCCACGGGTGTCCCCCCGTTGCCCTGATGTGCGGCCACGGTTACAGCCCTGGCATACTACTCGACCGCCAGAGGCTTAGTTGATATGTTCCATCATTTGCACACTATGTAACAGCATCTTGCCCCCGCTTTCCTCCCGGCACTCCGCTCCGAGCGCCCTGCCTCCTCGGCGAGGCATGCCGCCCAGGCAGGCTGCCGGCCCGCAGACTGAGCCCTGAGCAGTCGCTCCGCTCTGCCGGCGGAGTGGGCGAGCCGCTCCCATACGGGCAGGTTCCGAGATAATCCGCGCGCTTCGCTGTCTGCAATGTACGACGTGTACGCCAGAAGCTCGGCATGAAGACACACTCTCATGGGTACTGGAGCCGTAACGCCGTGAGCGACCTCGCCAGTGGCTCGGCGAGCCAGCGGATGGCCGCAAGGGCATCGCGCGCTCAGTGAGGAACCTGAATGGGCAGCACGGATCGCGAGGGAGACGGCTCTGGCACTGCAGATCAGAGTGCGCAGCGCGACATGCTAGCGGTGACGCTAGCCAGAGCGCGCATCGCGGTGGGTCTGGGACTCACCGTTGTGGCAGGCTTGGTGTTGGGCCGCGCCTGGACCGCCCACTACATCGTGTGGTGGTGCGCGGGGGGCATCTCTCTGGCTCTCGGACTGCTGCTGGTCGTCTCCGGCATCTACGCAATCTACCCCCGCAGGCGTCGCTCGAAAGCCGTCGAGACAGAGATGGAAGACGCGCCCGCCGAACACGATCCGACAATGCCCATGTTGGGGGCGCTGCTAGTCTACAAGTACCAGGTGGTCACGGAGGGCCAGCTCCAGCGGGCCCTCGATCAGCAGCGCAGGGACCGCAGGAAGCCTCGGCTGGGCGACGTCCTGGTCGAAATGGAGCTTGTGACTAAGCGCCAACTGGACAAGGCGCTTGAGGATCAGCAACAGCACCTCCGGCGACAGCGCCGCCAGTGATCGCCCGAGTGAGAGCTTGAGCCCGAGCAGGCGCTGACAGGCCCCGCTTCCCCTACGTGCCGGGGTGGCATAAGCTGTGCGAGTCTCGTCCGTCGCCGAAGTTCAGCGGACCGGCCCCCGCCAGCGCCTCACTCCACCCACACGTGTCCACAGATGCGACAGCCGTACTCGATGCTTTGCCCGGCTCTTCGCCGCACCTTGGCCTTACCCTCACACAGTGGGCACACGTGACGGCACACCAGTTGCCAGGCGAACGTGACTATCCCTACCAGCACCAGCGCCACTCCCGCCAGCAAGACCGGCGTCCACGCAACCCTCAGCGCCATCACGCTGCCGACTCCGACCCCGGCGATACTCGCCCCCAGCTTCAGCAAATGCAGCTTGGATCGCGTCCCCGCATCTCCGGCCGCCCGCCTGCGCGCCGCACATTCCAGACACAGATGAGCCTCGATTTCGGGCTCGAGGCTGCAGCACTCGCCACACACGTCCCGGGCGCACACTGGACACCTTCTCAACTCCTGCTCCGGCCTCGCTACTCCGGCCCCACATCTCTGACAACTGCCAGTGACGACGTCCGCCACCTCGGCCGAGCGGCCCAGCGGCCTGAGTTCTGCTTGATGGGTCTGTGGGCTCTTGGTTGTCATTTCCCCGCACGTACGCTCCGCCGCACGTCAGACCAGGTGGCGTTCACACCGGGACACGCTGGCAAGGTCACGAGCCGCGGCTCGCGCCCGATTCCTCCGGCGGGGCGCCGTGCACTCCGCCGCGCTTCGAGCCCGTGATCCTGGCACTCGCGCTGGGCGCAAGGAGGCGCCGCTGGCGACCACGGAGCCTATCTCCCTTCCTGTCTAAGGGAGCTATTCCACGGCTGCAGGGCTGTTTCGCACGTCGCTGCGCGGGGACAGGCGAGGCAGGCTGTGGCCGGCACGGGCCCTCTGCCTGGTCAGAGATTCCAGACTCTCTCCAGCACGTAGGGCCTCGCCCCTCTGATCCCCATCGCCAGCCTCATCCTGTCGTATGCGCTCCTCAGCTTCGTGGCGCGCCACCTGGGCCTCCTGCCGGTTACGCCCAGGAGCTCCATGCCCGGCCCTTCGGTTCGCGCCTTTACCAGGCCCTCGCCGATCAACTCCCGAATGGCCCGCCTTACGATGATCTCCCCCAGGTTGGTCAGCTCGGTGTGGTGGATCCCGGTGAGCAGGTCCCCGAGGTTGAACGACTTCCGCCTTCCGCTCGCCTCTCGCC
>JALGTG010000027.1 GCA_029821495.1 Candidatus Hebobacteria bacterium | reverse complement strand
CCGCTCCAGCGCCAGGCGCGCGTGCAGCCTATCCCCACGTCGCACGTCAGGCAGATACCCGCGCAGCTCCTCCAGGTAGGACTCCACCACTCTTCGGTATCCCTCGAGGTAGGCGATTACCTCACGACGCGAGAGCCGTCCCTGCATCAGGCTGAAGCGCAATATCGGGGCTCCTGCGTCCGGCACCATCTCCTCCCTCGTCACGGTCTCGCGCAGCCAACCGTCGAGAGCCGCCTCCCCAGCCTTGGCCAGCGAGTACACCCGCCGCGGCCGCGTCTCGGTTGTCGTGTCCAGCGCCGCCTTCAGCAGGCCCCGGCGCTCAAGGCGCCGCAGGGCGGGGTAGATCGCCCCCGGGCTGGAGCTGAAATGCGCCAGGGGAGTCGTCTCGAACACCTTGTGCACGTCGTAGCCCGACATCGGCGTCATGTCCACCAGCCCGAGAAGAGCGTATTCCAGCGTTGTCAGCGGTTTGTCAGTCATTGGCTCCCTGCACCTGAGCATATTACGCTGCGTAATATATCGTACCGTACTTCTCCCGTCCTGTCAAGACCCCATTCCGGCCTTTTTTCGCGGTGCGGCGCGGATGCGCCCCACGGGCCGCCTGTGTCCCTCTATCGCATCAATGCAGCACCCGAGGGCAACACAGCGCACGCCTCCGTGGGGTATAATGCACCCACCATGGCAGCCCAGAGAGCCGCTCTCAGGATCACGGGCATGCACTGCGCGGCCTGCGCCGCCAACATCGAGCGGGCCCTCCGCCGCGTCGAAGGCGTGTCCGACGCCGGCGTCAACCTCGCCACAGAGGAGGCGGCGGTTACCTTCGACGACACCCGGCTCATCTACCAGGACATCATCGCCGCCGTCGAGTCGGTCGGCTATGGCGCGGCCGCCCCGAGCGCCGCGGACGAGCAGGAAGCGGCCGGCCTGCGGGAGGTGAGCGACCTCCACCAGCGCCTGATCGTTGCTGCGAGCGCCACCGCACTCATCCTGCTTATCACCCACCTCTTCCCGTTCCCCCGCGCCGTCCAGCCCTGGGTGTTGCTGGCACTGGCCACTCCCGTCCAGTTCTGGGCCGGCGCCCAATTCTATCGCGGCACCTGGATCGCCGGCCGCTCCGGCTTCACAGACATGAACACCCTCATTGTGGTGGGCACGTCGGCCGCCTACGGCTACAGCCTCGCCGCAACCATCGCCCCCGAGGCGCTCGCCCGCGCCGGCGCGGAGCGCCACCTCTACTACGACACCGCGGCGATGATCATGACCCTCATCCTGCTCGGCCGCACTCTCGAGGCCCGCGCCAAGGGCCGCGCCTCGGAGGCCATCCGTCGGCTCATCGGCCTCCAGCCCAAGACTGCCCGCGTGCTGCGAGACGCCGAGGAGACCGAGATCCAGATCGAAGAGGTCGTCGTTGATGACATCGTCCTCGTCCGGCCGGGCGAGCGCCTCCCGGTGGACGGCATCGTCGTCGAGGGGCGGTCGGCGGTTGACGAGAGCATGGTGACGGGCGAGAGCATGCCCGTGGATAAGGCCCCCGACGATGCTGTCATCGGGGGCACCATTAACCAGAGCGGCGCCTTCCGCTTCCGCGCCTCCCGCGTCGGCTCCGACACCGTCCTCGCGCAGATCATCCGTCTCGTGCGAGAGGCGCAGGCATCCAAAGCCCCCATTCAGCGCCTCGCCGACCGCGTCGCCGGCATCTTCGTCCCCGCGGTCATCATCATCGCCGCGATCACCTTCTTCGGCTGGCTCGTTCTCGGACTCAACTTGGCCTACGCCGTCGTCGCCGGCGTATCCGTGCTCATCATCGCCTGCCCCTGCGCGCTGGGCCTGGCAACGCCGACATCTCTGCTCGTCGGCACAGGCAAGGGCGCCGAGCTTGGCATCCTCATCCGCAGCGCCGAGGCCCTCGAAGCGGCCGGCGGCGTCGACACCGTCGCCTTCGATAAGACGGGCACCCTCACCCGCGGCGAGCCAGAGGTGACGGACATCGCCCCCGCCAAAGGCCGGACCCAGGAGGAAGTCCTACTGCTCGCGGCCTCAGTCGAGAGAGAGTCTGAGCACCCCCTCGGCCAGGCCGTGCTGCGCGCCGCGCAGGAGCGCGGCATCGCCCCCAACGAGGTCGAGGAGTTCCAGGCTTCCCCCGGGCTCGGCGTCCGGGGCCGCGTCGGCAACCAGCAGATCGCCGCCGGCACGCCGAAGCTCATGCAGGACCTCGGCGTAGATACTGCTCCCATTCCCGACCGCGCCGCCGCCCTCGCCGCGGACGGCAAGACTGTCATACTCGTGGCGGCCGACGGCACGGCCATCGGCGCGCTTGCGCTCGCGGATGTTCCCCGGCCGGAGGCGGCCGATGCCATTCGCCTTCTCACGGAGATGAGGCTGGCCGTGGTCATGCTCACCGGGGACAACGCGCGCACAGCTCACGCGGTGGCCCAGTCCGTCGGCATAGACCAGGTCCGCGCCGAACTCCTCCCAGACCAGAAGACCGACGCCGTGAGAGACCTCCAGCAGGCCGGCCGGCGAGTGGCCATGGTCGGCGACGGCATCAACGACGCCCCCGCCCTCGCCCAAGCCGACCTCGGTATCGCCATCGGGAGGGGGACAGACATCGCCGTGGAGGCGGCGGACATAGCTCTCGTCCGAGACGACCTCCGGCTCATCCCCGAGGCCGTCCGCCTCAGCCGCGCCACTCGCCGCAACATCAAGCAGAACCTATTCTGGGCCTTCTTCTACAACACCGTCAGCATCCCCATCGCCGCCGGCCTCTTCTACTCCATCATCCACACCCTCCTCCACCCCGCCCTGGCCGCCGCCGCAATGGCCTTCTCCTCCGTCTCTGTCATCGCCAACGCCCTCCGCCTCAAGAGCTACCGCCCGCTCTCCGCGCCCTGACGGCCCGGCCGCCCCCTTGCCAACCCCACCCCATTTCGGATAGAATCTCGGTGATCGTGGTCGGAGGCCCAGCATATGTCCGGACACTCCAAGTGGCACAACATCAAGATCCGCAAGCAGGCACAGGACGCCAAGAAGAGCAAGCTCTTCAGCAGGCTGTCCCGCGAAATCATCGTCGCCGCCAAGGAGGCCGGCGGCGATCCGAACACCAACAATCGCCTCCGCATCGGCATTGAGAAGGCCCGTGCCGCCGGCATGCCCCAAGACAACGTCAAGCGCGCCATCCAACGCGGCACCGGCGAAACTGACGGCATATCGTACGAGCCCGCCGTCTACGAGGGCTACGGACCCGGCGGCGTCGCCATCATGATCCACGTCCTGACCGATAACCGAAACCGCGTGGTCGGGGAGCTGCGCAGGATCTTGGGGCGCCACGGTGGCAACCTCGGAGAGGCCAACTGCGTCGCCTGGCTCTTCGACCAGAAGGGCGTCATCATCGTCCCGCGAGAGGGCTCTTCCGAGGACGACGTGCTGGAGGCCGCGCTGGAGGCTGGCGCGGAGGACATGCAGAGCGACGAGTCCTCCTACGAAATCCGCACGGCACCCGGCGATCTCGAAACCGTTAAGCGGGCGCTCGATGAAGCCGGCGTCAAGTGCGAGAGCGCCGAACTCACGATGCTCCCCCAGTCTCGCGTCAGCCTCGAGGAGAAGGAGGCCCAACAGGTGCTGCGCCTGATGGACGCCCTCGAAGATCAGGACGACGTCCAGCAGGTCTATGCCAACTTCGACATCTCCGACGCCATTATGGAGGCGGTCGCGGCATAGGCCCGGGCGCACGGTGGGAGCGTGGGGTAACGCGGATGGGGCGGCGCGCGGCCGCCCCGCTTGCGTTGGGTCGAGGGAAAGGATTTGGACTTAGAGTCGCTGCTGCCGCGCGTGACCAAGCCCGCGCGCTATACGAACGGCGAGTGGAACGCGGTTCACAAGGACGCCGCGCACGTGCGTGCGCGCGTCTGCCTCGTCTACCCGGACACCTACGAGCTCGGAATGTCCCACCTGGGGCTTCAGATCCTCTACCACGTCCTCAATTCCCACCCCGACTTCCTCGCCGAGCGCGCCTTCGCTCCCTGGCCCGACATGGAGCGCCAGCTCCGCGACCACGGCGTCCCCCTCATGAGCCTCGAGAGTCGCACCCCCCTGCGCGACTTCGACGCCATCGGGATCACCCTCCCCTATGAGCTCACGTACACCAATATCCTCAACGTTCTCGACCTTGCCGCAATCCCCGCACGCGCCGCGGATCGCGGCCCCGACGACCCCCTCGTCATCGGGGGCGGCCCTGGCGCCGTCAACCCCGAGCCCGTGGCCGACTTCTTCGACGCCATCCTGATTGGCGAGGCGGAGGAGGCAATCCTCGACATCGCCGAGGCCGCCGCGCTTCGCGACCGCGACGCCGCGCTCGCCAGGCTCAGTGAGATTCCGGGCATGTACGTCCCGTCCAACTACCAGGCGGCCTTCGACGGATCGGGCCCCAAAGGCAGCGTCACGCCCCGCAACGGAGCGCCGGCGCAGATTGCGCGCCGCTTCGTCGCCCACCTCGACGATGCCCCGTTCCCAACCGGGCAGATCGTCCCCTTCCTCGATACCGTCCACTCGCGCGTCACGCTCGAGATCATGCGCGGCTGCACGCGCGGCTGTCGCTTCTGTCAGGCCGGCGCCGCATATCTGCCCCGGCGCGAGCGAACCGTCGAGACTGTGCTGCGCCAGGCCGAGGAAGCGGTCGCCGCCACCGGCTACGATGAGGTCTCTCTGCTGGCCTTCACCAGCGTGGACTACCGCGGCATAGAGGAGCTTGTCGGTAAGCTCGTCGAGCGCCTGGGCGGCCGCGGCGTCGGCGTGTCCCTTCCCTCCCTGCGGGCCGACGCCTTCTCCATCGCCCTAGCCAACAAGATCCAGCAGGTCCGCAAGAGCGGCCTCACCTTCGCCCCCGAGGCCGCCACCGATCGCCTCCGCCGCGTCATCCGAAAGCACACCAGCGAGGACGAACTCTTCGCCGCGGCCGAGGCCGCCTTCTCCTCCGGCTGGACCCGCCTCAAGCTCTACTTCATGATCGGGCTCCCGACCGAGACTGAGGAAGATGTCGAGGCCATCAGCGATCTGGTCCGTCGCGTCGTCGGCTTCGGTCGGGGCGCGCTGGGCTCGCGCGCCGGCCGTCTCCGCATCGCGGTCAGCATCGCCTCCTTCATCCCGAAGCCGCACACGCCATTCCAATGGGTCGGACAGGAATCCAGAGAGGGACTCCTCCGCAAGCAGGAAATCCTCCAGCGCGCCCTGAGGGGCAGAGCCATCAAGCTGTCTTGGACGGACCCCGGCGTCAGCGAGCTCGAGGCCGCCATCTCTCGGGGCGATCGCCGTGTCGGGGCCGCCATCGAGCAGGCCCGGGCGCTCGGCGCCGCCTTCGACGCCTGGAGCGAGCACTTCGACTTCGACCGATGGGCGCGTGCCTTCGGCGAGGCCGGGCTCGATCTGCATGACTATGCCCATCGAACGCTCGACTACAACGATCCGCTTCCCTGGGACCACATCTCGTGCGGAATAGGGAAGGATGCCCTCCAGGCGGAGGCCGAAAGAGCGTTCTCCGAGGGGGATGCCTGAAGTGGCGCAGATCATCTGCCGCTATCACAAGCGCGACGAGGTCAGGTGGATCTCCCACCTCGACCTCAAACGGACCCTCGAGCGCGCCATGCGGCGCGCCCAGCTCCCGCTGGCACTCTCCCAGGGGCACAACCCTCACCCGAAGATCAGCCTCAGCCCGCCTCTCCCACTGGGGGCCACTGGCGACGCCGAGCTCTTCTCCGTCCAACTGGCGGAGGGCATGGACCCGGGCGAGCTGAAGCAGCGCATTAACGACAGCCTTCCTTCCGGCCTCGAGGTGATGGAGGCCTGGGTGCTTCCCGCGCATCGGAAGAAGGAGACATTCGGCGACATAGACATCGCTCAGTATAGCGTCACAGTAAAGGGCGAAGTAGACGCCGCCCGCGTGAGCGAGCACATCGCAGACCTCATGGGGCAGGAGGAGTTGATCGTGCAGCGCGGCGGCAAGCGCCCCCCCCGCTCGCTTGACATTCGCCCCTTCATCCTGAGCCTCGCACTCGCCCAGGCCTCCGAGGACGGGGTCGAGCTGCGCATGCGACTCCGCACCGGCAGCCACGGCGGCGCGCGGCCCCAAGAGGTCATTGAGCTGCTGGCCCTCAATGGCGCGGACCGCACCATCACCTACCACCGAACCGGGCTCTTCGCCGGCGCGCAACTCGGCGCCGAGCGCGCCAGCGCCGGACGCTCGACCGGTGCCCCGCGGGCGGGCCGCCTACACAGGTGGACCCGATCTCGCAGTTCGAGAGAAAGAAGCGAGTCACCATGAAGAAGGAGATCATCGTAAACGCCGACGAGCTCGAATCGCGCGTCGCCGTTATTGAGGACGGCCAGTTGGCGGAGCTCACCGTAGAGCGCGACCCCCGCATCGTCGGCAGCATCTACAAGGCGCGGGTCGTCAGCGTGCTGCCCGGCATGGACGCTGCCTTCGCGGACGTCGGCCTCGAGAAGAACGTCTTCCTCTCCGCCGACGATGTGGGCTTCGTGAGCCGCGACGGCGTCACCGTCGGCCCCGCTCCCCGGTCGCTCTCCATCTCTCAGCGGCTGAAGGAGAAGCAGGAGGTCGTTGTCCAGATAGTGCGCGCTCCGGTCGGCGGCAAAGGCGCACGCGCGACCACTCGGCTGGCCCTGCCGGGCCGCTACCTCGTCATGCTCGTATCCGACGCGCGGCAGATCGGTGTCTCCCGCCGCATCGAAGACAGGACGGAGCGGGCGCGCCTCCGCAAGATCGGGGAGAGCATAAGACCCGATGGTACCGGCATCATCATCCGCACCGAGGGCGAGGGACGCGACAAGCGCGACCTCGAGAGCGACCTCAAAGTGCTCCTCGATCTGCGCGACCGCATCACGAAGAAGGCCGCCCGAGCCAAGGCGCCCGCCCTCCTGCACCAGGACCTCACCCTCACCTACCAGACCATCCGCGACGCCTTCACCCAGGACGTCAGCGCACTCGTCATAGATAGCAAGAGCGTCTACGAAAGCGCGCTTGAGCTCGTAAGAACCATTGCTCCCCGGCTGCGCAGGCGCGTCAAGCGCTACCGGGGCAAGCTGCCCATCTTCCACAAGTACGATGTCGAGGACGAGATCGACCGCCTCCTCCGCCGACGAGTCTGGCTCCCAGCCGGCGGCTACATCAGCATCGACCAGGCCGAGGCCTTCACCGCCATTGATGTCAACACCGGACGCTTCACCGGCTCCACCGGCCTCGCCGACACCATCCTCCGCACAAACCTCGACGCAGCCACTGAAATCGCCCGCCAGCTCCGCCTGCGCGACCTCGGCGGCATCATCGTCATCGACTTCATAGACATGGACCGGCCCCGCCACCGCCAGCGCGTCATGAAGGCCTTCGAGCAGGCCCTCCAGCGCGACCGCCAGAAGACCAAGATCCTCCATCTCAGTCCCCTCGGCCTAATCGAGATGACCCGCAAGCGCCGAGGCGACAGCCTGAGGGGAATCCTCACCGAGACCTGCCCGCACTGCGCCGGCCTCGGCCGCGTCCGCAGGCCCCTCACAGTCGGCCTCAAGATCGAGCGCGAGGTCCGCCGCCTGCTGGCCGAGCAGAAGGCCGCCGCCGCCGTTGTGCGCGCGGCACCCCAGGTCGCATCCAGCATCATCGGCGAGAACGGCGAGCGGTCGGCCGCTCTCGACAATCGTGTCGGCGGGCCCGTCTACATCCGAGGCGACCACGCCCTCGGCCTCGAGGAGTACCACGTCACTCCCGCCACTCGAGAAGAGGCGGCGGCGGCCGTGAAGACCTACAAGGCGGGTGATGAAATCATCGTGGACCATCTTGACGCCGCTGAGGCGCCCTCCGGCGAGGATTCCTATGGCTGGGTGGATGGCTACCGCCTGGTCGTAGAAGGCGGAATGGGGGGCGTAGATGGCCAGACGGTGCTGCTGACTCGGGCCGACAGCTCCTTTGGCCGCGCTCGCCCCAAGAGCAAGAAAGCCGCACCCGAGAAGACGGAGAAGAAAGAGCCGCGGAAAAGGCGCCGCCCCGCCTCCAAGCGCTCTCGCTCCCGACGCAAGCCGAAGCCCGCGGCCGCGAAGGACGCCCCCGCTGCCTCGCCCGCCCCCAAACCGCCTCCGCCCCCTGCCCGCGAGCAGTCCGCGCCCGCACCCCCCGCCCCGGCGTCGAAGAAGCGCTCCGGCCTCCTCCGCCGCGGCGCGCGCAGAGTGGCCCGCCCGCGCCGATAGCGCGTCTCGCTGGCCAGCGCGGCCGCGCCGCTAGCGGCCCCGCGCCGGCAGCGCGTCTCGCCTGCAGACGTTCTACGGGCGCACATCGGCTCTTGTCGCTCAGCACAGAGGCGGGGTCGCACGCCCGTTTGACACCAGCGGACCATTCTGCTAACATCAACAGGTTCGGAGGTTCACCACCCGTGTATGCTATCCTCGAGGCCGGCGGCAAGCAGCACCGCGTCGAGCCTGAGACAGACCTGATAGTCGAGAAGCTGGCCGCCGAGCCCGGCGACAAAGTCGAGTTCGACCGCGTCGCTCTGGTCGAGCGCGAGGGCAAGGTGCGAATCGGCACCCCCTGGATCAAGGGCGCGAAGGTCACCTGCCGCGTCCTCTCTCACTTCCGGGGCCGCAAGACGGAGATCTTCACCTACAAGGCCAAAGAGAACATCAAGCGCAAGAAGGGCCACCGACAGCCTTACACCCGCGTCCGCGTCGAGAAGATCACCGTCGGCCGCAGTCGCACCAAGAAGGAGACCTAGAATGGCGCACAAGAAGGGAATGGGCAGCTCGCGCAACGGCCGCGACAGCAAGTCCAAGCGACTTGGCGTCAAGGCCTTCGACGGTGCCCTCGTGCCCGCCGGCGCGATTCTCATCCGACAGCGCGGAACTCCCGTCCGCCCCGGACGCAATGTCGGCCGGGGCCGGGACGATACCCTCTTCGCCAAGATTGAGGGCATCGTGCAGTTCGGCCGCAGTGGCGGCAACCGCCGAGTCAACGTCCTCCCGGCCGCGCCCTGACCGTCGCGCGCCGGCCGCCTCAGGCCGTCCAGTGTTCGTCGACCAGGCCGAAATTGAGGTGAAGGCGGGCGACGGCGGCGACGGCGCCGTCAGCCTGCGTCGGGAGAAGTACGCTCCCAAGGGCGGACCGGACGGGGGCGACGGGGGGCACGGCGGCAAGGTCACCGCAGTCGCCGACGCGCATCTGCGTACCCTCATTGACTTCACCCATCAGCGCCGCCATCGCGCCCAAGATGGCGGGCGCGGCGGGCCCAACCGCCGGAGCGGAAAGAACGGCGCCGATGCCGAAATCCGCCTCCCCGCGGGCACCCTCATTCGCGACGCCGCCGACGGCGACGTTGTCGCCGACCTCGTCGAGCCCGGGCAGCGCGTCGTCCTCTGCCGCGGCGGCCGGGGCGGCCGCGGCAATGCCAGATTCGCGACGCCCCAGCGCCACACTCCGCGCTTCGCCGAGAAGGGCGAGTCGGGCCGGACGCGCCGTCTCACGCTCGAACTCAAGCTGCTGGCCGATGTCGGCGTCATCGGGCTCCCCAACGTCGGCAAGTCCAGCCTCATCGCCAGGGTCTCGGCCGCGCGGCCGAAGATCGCCGACTACCCCTTCACCACCCTGGCCCCCAACCTCGGCGTGGTACGACTTGAGGAAGAAGTGAGCTTCGTGATTGCCGATCTGCCGGGCCTGGTAGAGGGTGCGCACCGCGGCGCGGGGCGCGGACACCAGTTCCTCCGCCACGTTGAGCGCACTCGACTGCTCATACACGTCTTGGACCTCGGGGCCCCGGACCGCGACCCCTGCCAGGACTTCGCCGCGCTCAACCGCGAGCTCGCCCTCTACGACGCCGATCTGGCGGACCGCCCTCAGCTCGTCGCGCTGAACAAGATAGACCTGCGCCCCCCGCAGGAGAAGCTCGCACAGGTGGAATCATCCCTCGAGCAGCAAGGCTATCCGGTGTTCCGGATCTCCGCCGTCACCGGCGAGGGTATCGTCCCCCTGATGGGCGCCGTCGCGCGGAAGCTGGCGGAGCTTCCGCCGCCCCCGAGCCAAGAGGCCGCCGCCGACGTCGCTCCCGAGCGGCCCGCACCTCTTCAGGTGAACCAGCTATCCGATGGCTCCTACCAGGTGAGCGGCGACGCCGTCGAGCGCGCAGTCGCCATGACGAACCTGGACAGTGAAGAGGCCGTCCGCCACCTCCATCGGAGGCTCGAGCGAATGGGCGTCATCCGCCGCCTGCGGCGGCTGGGAGCGAAGGACGGCGACCGCGTGCGCATCGGAACCGTCGAGCTCGAATTCGTCGAGTGAGGAGCTAGCATGGCTGCCCGTCCCATCGAAGAAGTCCTCCATAAGGCCCAGCGGGCCAAGGCGGCCGCCGCCCAGCTCGCCACCTTCACCCGCGCGCAGAAGGATGCCATTCTGCTCGCAATGGCCGACGCCATCGAGAAGAGATCGGATTTCATCCTCGAGGCCAACGCACGCGACGTCGAGCGCGCGGAGGAGCGCAAGCTATCATCGGCCCCCATCGACCGCTTGATGCTCGACCGGAAGCGCATCGCCGAAATGGCCGAAGGCCTTCGCACCGTCGCGCGCCTCACCGACCCCGTGGGTGAGGTCATCGGCGGCTGGCGCCTCCCGAACGGACTCGAGATAACCAAGGTGCGAGTCCCCCTCGGCGTCGTCGGGATCATCTACGAATCGCGCCCCAACGTCACCGTCGACGCGGCCGGCCTTTGCCTCAAGGCCGGGAACGCGGTCGTGCTGCGCGGCGGGTCCGATGCCATTGGCTCCAACGTCGCTCTCGCTCGCCTGCTCGGCGAGGCGGGTGGCGCCGAGGGCCTCCCCGACGGGGCCGTCGAGATCATCGAGAGCACCGACCGAGAAGCCGCCGCCCAGCTCATGCGGCAGACCGACTACCTCGACGTGCTGATCCCCCGCGGAAGCGGCGACCTCATCCGGCGCGTGAGAGAGGAGTCCACCGTGCCGGTCATCGAGACAGGCGAGGGGAACTGCCACATCTACGTGGACGCCTCCGCCGATCTCGCCTCGGCCGAGGAGATCGTCGTCAACGCCAAGTGCCAGCGCCCCGGCGTGTGCAACGCGGCCGAGACGCTGTTGGTCCACACGGACGTCGCCGCCGACTTCCTGCCGAGTGTCGGCCGGCGCCTGGCCGAGCTCGGCGTCGAGCTGCGCGCCTGCGAGCGCGCTCTGCCCCATCTCGCGGGCGCCGTCCCCGCCACCGAAGAGGACTGGCTGACCGAGTACCTCGACCTCATCCTTGCCGTCAAAGTGGTTGATGACTTGACCTCGGCCATAGCTCACATAAACCGCTGCGGCACCAAGCACTCCGAGGCCATCATCACACACGACCTCGACCGCGCCCGCCGCTTCGCTAGAGAAATCGACGCGGCTGCGGTATACATCAATGCCTCGACGCGCTTCACCGACGGCGGGGAGTACGGCATGGGCGCCGAGATCGGCATCAGCAACCAGAAGCTGCACGCGCGCGGCCCCATGGGACTGACCGAACTGACCAGCTACAAGTACGTCGTCACCGGCGACGGACACATCCGAACCTAGGCGCCGGAACTGCCATGGCACAGAACATTGGCATAATGGGCGGCACCTTCGACCCCATTCACCTCGGCCACCTCGCTGCCGCCGAGGAGGCCCGCGCGCGCTTCCATCTCGACCGCGTCGTCTTCGTTCCCAATGGCCGGCCCCCCCACAGGCCCGGCTACCTCCCGACCCCGGCCGAGAACCGCTACGACATGGTCGTCCTCGCCACCGCCTCCAATCCCGCCTTCGAAGTCTCCAGAACCGAAATCGACCGGCCGGGCCTGTCCTATTCTGCCGACACCGTCGAGGAGCTCCGCCGCAGGTTCGGCCCCGACACTCGCATATACTTCATCGCCGGCGCCGACGCACTCCTCGAAATCCCGACCTGGCGCGATCCCGAGCGCCTCGCTCAAAGCTGCGAGTTCGTCGCCGTTAGCCGCCCGGGGTACGACCTCACCGGCCTCAGAGAGGCCCTGCCCCCCAACCTGCTCTCCCGCATGCACATGACAGAGGTGCCCGGCGTCCACATCTCCTCCAGCCAGCTGCGGCGGCGAGCCGCCGCTGGCGAGCCACTCCGCTATCTTACTCCTCTCCCTGTAGAGCGTTACATCGCCGCCCACGGCCTCTACTCGCAGTATGCCCCCGAGCCTCCGGGCCCGGGAGGACTGAGCGCCCCAGCCGGCAGGCGCGGTCGAGACGGGCGTCGTAACCTGAACTATGAAGAGGAGGTGAGACAGAGCGTGGCGGTGACTCTCTACGTGGGGAACCTGCCCTGGGTCGTCAGCGAGGATGAGCTGGTGCAGGTCTTCAGCAGGATTGGCGAGGTGCGCGATGTGCGCATCATCACCGACACCGAAACCGGCCGCTCCCGGGGCTTCGGCTTCATCGAGGTAGAGGGCGTCGAGCTTCAGGATGCCATCGACGCTATGAGCGGCACCGAACTCCGCGGGCGCCGCCTGACGGTGGGGCCGGGCAGGCCTCGGTCTCAGCGCTACTAATCGCATCTCCGTGCGAGCACCGCGCCTGATGCGAACGCTCATGCCCGTCGCCGCCGCATCCCCCTTGCGGGCAGATTGGCGGCCGACAGGCAGCGCGCGTGTCCCGACATCGCGTCGGCTGAATCACCCAACTGGCGCGCGCGCAGTTCGCACTTCCGGCGGCGGACGACATGCCAGAGAGAGCAGCTCTTCCCATTCGTGGCTAGCACGATAGCAGACATACTGGTCCGCTTCCGATGGTGGTGGCTCATATGGGTCGCCGCAGCAGTGTGCGTCTTCCTCTGCGGAGTCGTCCTCGGCCTCGCCTCTATCGGCGACCCGCAGGGCGTCCGCTGGTTCGCTCCCATACTGGCCCCCCCCTTCGGCGGGCGCGACCACGTCTCCATTCTTGCCATCGGCGTGGACGACTCCGAGGGCCGCGGCCTGGCCGACACCATTATCGCCGCTGTTCTCTTCCCTCGAAGCGGAGAGATCGCCGCGCTCGCCATTCCCCGTGATAGTCGCGTTCTCGTCCCCGGTGTCGGCATTCGGCGCATCAACGAGGCACACTCCTTCGGCGGACTTCCCCTCACCATCGAAACCGCCGAGCTCCTGCTCGGCGTGCCGTTCGATTACTATATCGAAGTCAACGTCCCCGGCCTCGTCAAGCTCGTGGACGCCGTTGGTGGCGTTGACCTCGACGTCGAGAAGCGCATGTACTACCGCGACCTCGCCCAGGGCCTCCTCATAGACCTCCACCCCGGCCGCCAGCGCCTTGACGGCCACCAGGCAATGGGCTACGTTCGCTTCCGGCACGACGCCCAGGGAGACCTGGGCCGCATCGAGCGGCAGCGCAAGTTCATCCGTGCCATCGCCCGAGAGGTGCTGTCGCCGGACAAGGTCTTGCACGTGAAGAAGCTGTCCACGGTCTTCGTCGACACCGTCAACACCAGCCTGACCCCTGCCGACGTGCTCGCCCTCAAGCGCATGGTCGAGGACGTCGGCCCGGACGCCATTCGCATAGCCACCTTGCCTGGCGCCGCTCGCATCATCGAGGGCCAGAGCATGATCGAGCTCCACGCTGAGGAAGTACAGGCCAGCGTTGATCGCGTCCTTTGGGGGCAGGGAGTCGCCCTGAGAGTGTTGAACGGCACAAGCATCACCCGGCTCGCCGCCCGCACGGCATCCTTCCTGGAGGAGCGCGGCTGCGACATTGTGGAGGTCGGAAACGCCGAACAGAACACCAATACAACCATCATCATTGACCATCGCGGACAAGGGAAGCGCGCCGAGCGCGTCGCCTCCTGGCTCGGCCGCGGCGCAATCTCCGTGGCGCCCGACGGCGATAACTCGGCCGACGTCACCGTGATCCTCGGCCGCGATATGGTGGGCCTCTCCCCATGACTCGACGACGCGCCCGCGGCCGCCGACCGGCCGGCGATGTACACCCGATGCCCGCCGAGGAAGGGGCGCGTCTGGCGCGGACCGCGCTGGTCGATGCCCGCGCCGTCGAGCCCGTCCTGCTCGACATGCGGGACGTGACTGTCATCACCGACTACTTCCTGATCTGTCATGGCACCTCCAACGTCCACATCCGCGGCCTCGCCGACGCTCTCCGCGACGGGCTCGAGGAGCAGGGCCTCCGTCCCTACGGCGTCGAGGGATACGACGACGCACGGTGGATTCTCCTGGACTACGGCGACCTGATAGTCCATATCTTCGCAGAAGAGGAAAGAGACTTCTACGACCTGGAGCGCCTCTGGAGCGACGCCGCCCGCGTGCCCGCCCCCGCCGCCGAGAAGGATGAAGATGACTGAAGAGCCCACCGCATCCGAAATACAGCTGAAGATGCGCCAGCTCCTCGGCCAGGCGACTCTGCTGCGCTCCCGCGGCGACTTCGAGCAGGCGCTCCCTCTCGCCCAAGATGCCGTTGCCCTCGACGACACCAGCTGGGAAGCCCACGAGCTGCTCGGCGACCTCCTGCTCGCCCTCCAAAGCCCCGACCAGGCAATGGCGAGCTACCGCCGTGCGCGAGACCTCAACCCCGACCGCCCTCGCCTCGAAGAGAAGATCGGACGGGCGGCCCTTGCCCAGGCCGAGAAGGACCGTACCACCCAGCTCTCCCGCGCCCTGCTCGAGGGAAAGGACGCCCTTGACGTACCCAAGCGCAACCCCGGCTACGCCGCCCTCTACTCCCTGGTCGTCCCGGGACTCGGTCAGATGTACAATCGCCAGGCGGCCAAAGGAATCCTCATTGTGGTCCTCTGGCTGGCCCTCTTCGCCCTCGCCGCGATGGTCGTCCGCAGCGAGCTCGCGCTTCGCCCTACAGGGCCAATGGGCACCCTCTACGGACCGCAGGTGACGCTGAACGCGATACTGAGCGCGGCCTTCGCCGGTGTCGGCGCAATCTGGGTAGTGGCCCTCGTCATCATCTGGATCTACGCAGTCGCCGACGCCGCCATCTACGCCAGCAAGACCATGACCTCCGACCACACCGGAGTCGTGTGATCCCGACCATCGCGCCGGGCCCTCACCTCGCGCCCCTCGCCTAGCGGGTTCCGCTGGAGGCTTGACCCCGATGTGTCGGCCCCCTATAATCCGAGAAGACGTGCCCCAGTGGCCAAGTGGATAAGGCACGGGCCTCCGGAGCCCGGACCGCAGGTTCGAATCCTGCCTGGGGTACCAGTTCCCAGAGACCCCTGCATGTATCCCATCGCTGCTTGACAGGGCCTCCAAGACGCGAGGAACAAACAGGTCCCCTCGCGCGTCTAATGGATGGCCTGTGCGAAGGGGGGAGGAGATGCGACAGCTTGCGCTGATTGGTGTGTGCATCCTCTGCTCGGGGCTCCAGGGCACCGCGGCTGCCGAAGGCGGGTATCCCCGGCTGCTGGGCCGGCTGGGCAATGGGACTCCTACCAGGGTGGTAGTCCAGGATGGCTTCGCCTATTGCGCCATGCGCGACTCAGGCCCATACGACAACCCTGGCCCCTTCGTTGTCATGGAGCTTTCGGATCTGGCGCAGCCAGCGATCGTCGGAGAGTGCGCGCTCTATCCCTACCAACCCGACGAACTCGTTGTGTCCGGGAGCCGCGCCGAGGGATGCAGCATCCGCAAGATCGCGGACAGGCTCGGGGTTGCGCCAACCACGGTGCAGCGATGGCGGCGCGCGGCGGCGGCCCAGGAGGCCGGCGGCTGAGTTCGCCCCCGCCGTGTGGAAATAATAGGACGCCCGCCCAGGTGCGGGCAGGGAGGACAGCATGAGACGTGCGACGGTCTTGATCGGAGTGGTTGTGTTGATCGGCCTGTGTGTGTGGGCGGCGCTGGCGCGGGAGGCCGCGTCGGGACCGCCACGGACTGTCGAGGAGCAGGCGCAATGGATCGGCGACTGCTACGCGGGCGCCCTTGCTCACTACTACGGCCGGTACGGCCTGACGAGTGAGGCGATTGAGACCACCAGGGGCGACCTCGTCCTGCAACTCGAAGGCGTGCTCGAAGCCCCGCTCGATGAGCGGCAGCTCTCGGCAATCTCCGCCTGGATATTCGACTCTTCGGCCTCGATCGGCGCGCTGGATATCGCGCCGCCGGCGCTGCGACTTCGGCAGTCTGCGGCCGGCCACAGTGACGTGATCGCGCGCTACCTGTCGAGGCCGCCCCTTACCCGCCAGCAGCAGGACCAGATCGCGGGCCAGCTCGGGGTGGTGCTCGACGAGCTGCGGGAGGCGATGCGGGAGGAGTACTTCGACATCCCCGGCGTGGAGTCGGAGATACGGATGGCCATTTACGCGCGGGCGGCCGACTTCGGCCGGCTCATCAAGGACCCGCTCTCCCCGCTCATCAAACGGCCCTACACGGCGGAGGAAATCGAGGAGCTGTGCGCTTACACGTGGGAGCTTGCGGCGGGCACGGCCGCGAGTGTGCGGGAACAGGTGGCGATGCTCGACCCGGCCGCGCCGGACTTCGAGCAGCGGCTCGCCGAGGATTGGACGATACAGGGAGTGAGCTGGGGCCTGAAAAGCGAGGTAATGGGGTTTCAGTACACGCCGCCCGAAGTGCTCTCCGCCGAAGAACTGGAGGCCATGTTCGACTACTACCGGGAACTGCATGGCGCGCTGTGGGACGATCCAGAGGCCATGAAAAAGCGCGTGCTGGAGGTGCCGTGGTGAGAGCTATGCGGCCTCTGATTCCCCTCGCGCTGCTGGCCGGCGCCGCGCTGGTGTCGGCGGGCGGGGCCGCCCGCGCCGGCTGGACGGTCTCGAATCCCCAGTACGACTATTTCAACTCGGACCCGAGCAAGGTCGGGACTTATGGCTTGGCCCAGTGTGAGAGCCAAACTTCGAACGGGGTGGCCTATGTGAAGATGACTCTATGGGGCCTGGCCGATGCGTGGGGGCTGCCCCAAAGGTTCGAGGTCAAGCACTGGGCCGTCAGCGCGCACCGGATGAAACTCGACCTCACGCGCGCCCCGCCGTTTCGCGGCCCTCCTGGCCCGCCCCCGATCTACTGCCCCCAGCAAATGAACATGACGGCGATGCTATGCCATGACTTCGACGAACTGCTCTCGGTGACAGGCGACTTCCGTGCCTACACCTGGGAGCTGGCGGGCCCCTCCCACTGGTCGGGCTACCCCAACGCGCCGCACGCGCCGAGGCCACCCTACTATGACCTATGGCAGGGGTTCTTTTCGGAAACGGCTGGGGACCGCCACCCGCCCCCCTCGGCCAAGAGCGTGAGTGTGCAGACGCCTTGGATAGACGCCGCGATTGACTGGCACGCGGTGGACTGGGTGAAGCTCTATGTGGAGGGCTGGATTCACGCCGGGAGCGGCCGCGTCGTGGCCGAGGCCAAGGCCTGTAAGACCGGCGCGAGCGTCTCCTACAAACAGCCCTAAGCGGGGTTGTTTCGGCTGCGATAGAGGCCTCCGGGGCCAGGCCCCCGGAGGCCTCCCGCGTCGGCGAGAACGTGGGACAAGAGACTGGGGGGAGTGAGGGGCGCTGCGATGTCCCCTCGCTCAATGCGAAGGCGCTTGATGCCCTGGTGTGGCTCGAGATCGAAAAGCTGTGGCGCGAGCCAGGGCTGGTGGCGGCAGCAGCCCAACTGACCAAGCGGAAGAATCTGGACCGATGGCAGGCAGAGGAGAAGATGGCCTATGGGCAGATCAAGTCCTGCCGTCTGCGGGCGGCTCGACTACGCGCGGCCTACGAGGCTGGAGCATATGACCTCCCAACGCTGCAGGCCAGCCTCAGGGATATCGCTGAGGAGGAGGCGGCCGCCAAGGGGCGTGGGGAGCAGGCACACGCCCTTCGCGAGGATGAAGAGGGGCAAAGGGCAGGTATCGCCTCCACTCAAGAGGCGCTGCAGAAGTTCGATGGGCAAATGGGGAATCTCACGGCGGGAAAGAAGCTCCTCCTGCGCCTGGCGGCCATGGTGACGGTGTATGGCCCCAATAGGGCGCGCCTAGAGTGGCACGGAGCGATTTCCGGCTTTTGTCACAATCTGACTGAGCCCCAGTGGCCAAGTGGATAAGGCACGGGCCTCCGGAGCCCCGACCGCAGGCGGCTAGGCCCGCCAGGGGCGGGCCGCCGTGGCGGTCGCCGTTGCGCGGCGACCTAGCCATTCGAATCCTGCCTGGGGTACCATTCCCCGAGGGGACACCTTTGCAGCCTTACCGAGGGTTGACCGGCCGTGAGGAACCCGATGTCCTCCTCAACGCGCTTGTGTGGCGTGAGATCACCGGTCCTTCTCGAGCGCACGGCGACAGTGCAGGTACTGCTAGAGACTGCCGTGAACAAGTAAGAGGCGCGATCCGCATCTGTGCCAAGCGAGGAGCTTGAGGGCGATGAAAGTCATCTTGATTGTGGCCGACACGTTGCGCAGAGATCACGTTGGGACCTATGGAAACACATGGGTCCACACCCCCAATCTGGATGCACTCGCCGCCGAGGCGTCGGTATTCGACCAACACCACATCGGCTCGTTCCCAACGCTCCCCAATCGCCGCGACGTGCTCCTCGGCCGTGGCGACAAGGGGCATCCGTTCAACAGATGGCGGGGCATAGATCACGACGAGGTGACCCTCGCGGAGCGGCTGCGGGGTGGCGAGGACATCCCCTGCATGATGGTCACCGATGTCGCCAACACGGTGAGCGACGGCACGAACATGTATAAGGGCTTCTCAGCCTGGGCCTGGAATCGAGGGCAGGAGGGCGATCCCCACTGGCTGGACGAGGGAGTCCCACTCGACTTCCCGGTGGAGCCGGATCTCATCCGGTATACCGGAGAGACGTGGCACCGCGTGCTCGTCAACCGGGCACACCGCAAGGTCGAGACCGACTGGTTCGCGCCGCGGACCTACTCGATGGCGATCGAGTGGCTGGAGCGGAACTACACCCGGAAGGACTTCTTCCTCTATCTGGACACCTTCGACCCGCACGAGCCCTGGGATCCGCCCCCCTGGTACGAACACCTCTACGATCCCCACTTCGAGGGCCGGCGATTCGATGCCCCGACCTACGGCGCCATAAAGCAGCTCGGCATCACGAAGCGGGAGCTCCAGAACATCCGAGCGCGGTACGCCGGGGAAGTCACGATGGTGGATACTTCGCTGGGTCGCCTCCTGGCGGCCTTGCGGAGATTGGGGATCTACGACGAAACGATGATCATCTTCACCTCTGATCACGGCGCCTACTTCGGCTACCCGGGCGACAACGGGATGATCTGCAAGGCGAACGTGCTTGGAGCCGACGGGAAGACCATGGCCGCGGGGCGGCCGATGAAGCAGCCAGCGCAGTACCTTCCCCATTGGACGGGCGTGTGCCGGATCCCCCTGATCATACGGCTGCCCGGCCAGCGACGGGCGAAGCGCGTCGCTGCCATCACACAGCCGTGGGACATTGCCCCCACGGTGCTGGAGGCGTTTGGCATTGCGAAGTCGCGGGAGCTCTGGGGCAAGTCCCTGATCCCTCTGACAGAGGGCAAGGCTGCGAGAACGCGCCGGGCGGCCGTGCTGGGCAATCCGCATCACGCACAGGTTATGACGCCGCGGTGGATGTACGCAGTGTGGCGCGGCCAACGTCCGCCCCTGCTCTACGACCTCAAAGCGGACCCTCACCAGACCAG
>JALGTG010000178.1 GCA_029821495.1 Candidatus Hebobacteria bacterium | reverse complement strand
AGGGATATCATGACCACCGACGTGGTGACGGTGGACGGCTCGGCTACGGTGGCAGAAGCGGTCAGGCTGATGAAGGAGAAGGGCGTCAGGGCGTTGATCGTAGACAGAAGAAGCGAGGAGGACGCATACGGAATCGTAACGCAGCGAGACCTCGTGTACTCCGTAATGGCCGAGCGCAAGGATCCCACCAAGGTGAAGATCCACGAGGTGATGACGAAGCCGCTCGTCGTCGTGAACCCGGACCTGGACGTCGTCTACGTTGCCCGACTGATGGCGCAGAAGGGGCTGTCGCGCGCTCCGGTCCTATACGAGCAGAAGCTCCAGGGCGTGGTCTCGGTCACCGACCTTCTCACCAAGGCCATGTGACGGCTAAGACCACAGCCTGATCGGGACCGAGAGCTGCCAACACAACGCAACTGGTGGGACCCTGAAGACGGGGCAGATGCTCCCTGTCCGGCGTTCGTGAGGCCCCTGTGAAGGCGCTCTCGCGAGCGGATAGATTCTTGGACAGGACGCGGTTCCATCGCCGCACAACAGGCGCCCATGATCTCACGTCCCCCGCCCCTCAATTGCAAGTAGACTCTAGCTTACTCCGCCGCCCCTGTATCCAGGGCAATCGTCAGCGTGCTCTGCGCTGGGAGGGTCACCTCGATGGAGTACTCGCCGGCCCCGCCTGCCTCCAGAGTCAGTTCCCGGTTGACCGTCCGCCCCGCGTCTGGATCGCCTTTCTCGGCGCTGCCCCAATAGCTCTGCTCAAAGGCAATCGCCTCGACAATCTTCAGGCCGACAGGGGCATCGGTCAACTGGAGAGCGGAGCTCTCCTCCGACTCGGTGTTGTTCGAGATGCCCACAACAACGCGATTGCCGCTGACATAGGCGCCCGCATACATCGCATTTGCCGACTGGTCCGGAGACACCACGACCTTCGCCCCGATGGGGATCTTCGGATACAGTGTCTTCAAGGCGCCGAAAACAGGCTTGGGCTTTCCCCACAGATCCAGCGCGCCCCATGACTTGCGCTTGCTGCCGTTGTACCCCGGCGGGTTGGTCTCCGTCGGCTCATCGTTCGCCTGCCAGAGGAAGGCCGCGTTCGCGCCGCTGTTGAGAAGCGCCAGGCTGTTCTCGTAAACGCGCACGGCATACCCCATACTGTTCGTCACACTGTAATAGGGGAAGACCTTGTCGGCATCCCACTCGCCATAGCGATCGCCGTGCGGATGCTCGACGCCCTTGAACCTCCTCGCGTGGGTCGAGTACTCAGTGACGAACTTGGGAATGGAGGGGTTCAGTTTCTCAGTAGGCTCGACGAACATTCTCATCACCGACTCCAGAGCCGAGCCGCCCGGCTTGCCGGTCCGTCGGCTGTCTCCCCCCCAGGCATGTGTCGACCAGGCAGCCATGGCCGAAGCGCCCTCAGCGTCAAATGCGTCCGTATAGCGCCGGCTGGCCCAGATGTTCGAGGGCCCTGCACCCACAATGCCAACTCCTTCGAACCCGGCAGCGTCCAGTTTTGGGCGAAGCAACTTGACCAGAGAGTTGTATTGCTCTCCCGTTATGCCAGTGCTCCACCGGCCCCGGCTATCGGGCTCGTTCATCAGCTCGATATACTCTGTCGCGAGGCCGTGATCGTACAAGTCCTTCACCTCAGTCACCCACCAATCCGCAAACCCCTCGATGTCCACCAGCTTACTCGCGCTGGTGTAGTCCCCTGGTGCCCCCCAGATCATGTACACCCACTTGACGCCCAGCTCATCCGTCACGCCCCGGGTCTGCTTCATCTCCTCCCAGGTTGCTCCCTCGCTACGGTTGTCGATGCGCACGTACTTGATGTTGAGTTCTGAGAGCGCCTTGCGTCGAATCTTCAGCAGATCCGGGTAGTTCTCATCAGGACCATGGCCCCAGATCTGTGCGCCGAAGCCCATGAAATCGTGGGATGTCTTGCTGAGATCGAAGCGGACCGACTCGCCCTCAGCACTCGCGTCGTTCTCAATCCCCTGAGACTCATCCACCATTTCGGTATCGGCCTGCGCCAAGCGCACGGCAAAGGGCTTCGCGCAAGATCCCTCGGCGCTCCCCAATAGCACCACCATCGCCACAAACAGTAGACTGTACAGGAAGCCCATGCTGCTCTCCTTCGGACTACACGCTGCCATCATTCGCGAACTCCTTGATCATCTCCCTATGGGAGGTTATGATCTTCTTCCTGAGACTCGACGCAAAGACGCTTGAATGTACCGCCGGGCTGATCATGAGAGCAATCGGCGAAGGGATGGGAGGACGCGCTGTTGAACAAGCATGCCTTGACCGTGTGCCTCGTGCTGGCTCTCTTCACTGCCTGCCGGGCCGTCTCGCATGCAGAGACGAAGGTCCCGGAGGCAAGCCTGCAAGCAAGGAGTGACTCCATTATGAGTATGCCTGAAACAAGGTCGGAAGCTGGTCTGGCGACAGTATGTCCCAGTGACGCAGAGGTGCTCTACTTCGGAGTGTGGGCTCAGGTTCCCTGCCAGTCGGTCCCTGATCGCCGGCGCTCCAATTCTCCGTTCGCCGCCTGCGAAGTGGCGTTCCGCGGATCGCTGGCGCGCTGGTTTGGCTCTCGAGGCCCGGACCATGGTCAGGCCGACGTGTACCTTGACGGCAACCTCGTGGATACGGTTGACGCATACGCACCTCACCCACAGGCGGCCCAAGTGCTGTTCGAAACGCAGGGCCTCAAAGACGACCGCATCCACACCCTCCGCATCGTCGTGCGACGGGAGCGGCATGCCGACGCGACCGACTGCTTTCAAGGCATAGACGGCTTCGAGGTCGAGTCAGTGGTGGACTTCCCTCGTGAGCTGCGCGCCGTGGCCATGAATGAACTCAAGACCATCGCCACCGGCGACAAACCCTATGTGACCCCGGACCAGTGGAAACCCGCGTCCTATGCCGCGGAAGCGCCCGAAACCGGCGTCCAGCTTCAGCCCGGCGTGCTGCGGAACGCCTTCGAGCGCAACATCCTGTACATCCTGGACACGAGCGCGAATCCCTGCACCGGTTTCTGGGTGGATGGCTTACCCGGTTCCTCGGAAGGGCGCCTGCTCGGCGCCGCGGCCCACAGCCTGCGATGGCAGGAGCGCGAAGATCTGCGTGCTATCGTTGATGAGATTGTTGAAACGGTCAAGCAGCGCCAGGATGACGACGGCTACTGCTTGCCCTATGATCGCTCCTTCATGTTCGCGCAAATGCACGGCTTCCTCGACGAGCGGCGCAACTACGACCGGGTGAATCTGACCCGCGGCATGGTCGCCGCCGGGCGTGTCGGCAATGCGGACGCCCTGCCGGTCATGCGGCGCTTCTACGACTGGCTGAACGCCTCCGGCATCTACACCAGCCTGCTGGCCGGCGCCAGAGATGGCTCCGGCAGTAACTGCAACAACGGGCACGAAGGCGGCCTGCTGATGCACTTCTCCCCTCTCGGCAAGCCGGAAGACCTGGTCGCGCTCGAACGCTCCTTCGTCCAGGACTTCTTCATCGAGCAGATGCGACAAGCCGAGCCATTGGCGTTGTGCTACTACCCCTTGAGCGCACCGCACTGCTACCTGCTGCTGGTCTTCAAGGCCTGGCTCGACCACTACCGTGCCACCGGTGCCGCCAAGTACCTCGAGGCCGCCCTTGGCGCCTGGGAGGTGGTCCATCACTACTACGAACACATCGGCGGCACCATAGCCATCTGTGAGGGAGAACCCGCGGGTACCTACTCGCCCCAGTCCTACCTGCTCGGCCGACACACCGGCGAGACCTGCGGCAGCGTATTCTGGGCCGACATCAACCACCGTCTGCTCCGGCTCTTCCCCGACCGGGAATCCTACGCGGCCGAGATCGAGACATCGATCTTCAACGTTATCCTGGCCGCCCAGGACGCCAATGGACACATCCGGTACCACAACCATCTGCACGGCAGGAAGGACCGCCCGACCCGTATCAACACCTGCTGCGAAGTCATGGGCGCGCCCTTCATAGCCCGCCTGCCGGAGTTCATCTACTCGCTCGACGACGAGGGGCTCTGGGTAAACCTCTTCGCGGCCTCGCGGATCGCTTGGACACATGATGGGAAGGAAGTGGCGCTGAACATGGCCACCGAGTTCCCCTACGATGGCGCGGTCGCTCTCTCGATCACCACACCGTCCGAAACGACCATGTCCATACGGGTGCGCATCCCGTCCTGGGTCACCGAGCCGGTGACAGTCACGGTCAACGGCACACCGGCCGCCACCGGCGCGCCGGGGAGTTACCTCCGCCTGGCAAGAACCTGGCAGGATGGCGACACCATACGTCTGGCCCTGCCAATGGAATTCCGGCTCACGCCATACACCGGTTTGGATCAGCAGGGCCCCCGCCAGTGGTGGCAACTGGCCCCTGTTACTCCTCGGACCCGCCATGCCCTCAGCTACGGGCCTCTGCTGATGGCGTTCGTAGGAACGCAGAGCATTGACCTCACCCCTGACGAGTTGCTGCAAGCATTGTCCCCCATCGAGGGCTCTCAACTACATTTCGCCATACGAGGTCATGCCGACTGCCACTATGAACCGTACTGGGCGCTGGGCAGGGAAGAAATGACCTGCTTCCCGGCGCTGAAGTGAGATTGAGAAGGCGGTGATCGGAGCGCAGTGGCTAGGCCGCCTTTAGCGGCCGCCATCCCGGTCCGCCCATGGCGGACTTCGGGGCGAAGAATCCCGCCGTAACCCCTCCTCCCGGTAGCGCAGAGCTTGCCCTGAGTTTGCCGAAGGGCTTCCAACCTGCGTAGTTCTCCCGGTAGCGCAGGTTTCCAACCTGCGTACCCGCCAAAGGCGGGTCCTGACCGTTGGGCAGGAGCTTGCCTCCTGCCCCTTTTGCTGTCATCCCGAGCGAGCGAAGCGACGAGAGCCTGCCCTGAGCGAAGCCGTGCGTTGCACGGCGAGTCGAATGGGGATCTCGTCTCCCCTCCCATCGCTCGTGCTCTTCCCTCCGCACGAACGCGCACCGCGCCCGCGCGGGACCCCGTTCCCTGTGTCATCCCACGCCCAACGAGCTCCACCGCGCACCCGCTACTCCCCAAACCACCCCGCCGCCAGATCCTTCCACCCGCGGTTGACCGACTCCACCAACTGCACCTTCTTCCCGCGCCGCCACCCCTTTATCTCCTTCTCCCTCTCAATCGCCTCCCTCACCTCCCCAAACTCCTCCCAATACACCAACCGCCTGATGTTGTATCTGCTCGTGAAGCCTGGCAGGCCGCCCCCCCTATGCTCTCCCACTCGTCGCGTCAGGTCTCTCGTTACACCTGTGTAGAGCCTCCGCGACTTGCTGCTCATGATGTACACGTAGTAGCGGCGTCTCCTCACCGTCCAACTCCCCTTGTTGTCATCCCGCGGGAGCGAAGCGACGAGGGATCTCGTGGGATCTCGTCTCCTCTCCCATCGCTCGTGCTCCTACCCTCCGCACGAACGCGCACTGCGCCCGCGCGTGTCCCCATTCCCTCTGTCATTCCGCGGCGAGCCGCCCGCATCCCTCCACCGCGGGCGGCGAAGCGAGGAATCTTGGCATCGTCCCCCTACTCACCCTCGCTCCTGTGTCATCCCGCGGGAGCGAAGCGACGAGAGCCTGCCCTGAGCGAAGCCGTGCCCTGCACGGCGGAGTCGAATGGGGATCTCGTCTCCTCTCCCATCGCTCGTGCTCCTACCCTCCGCACGAACGCGCACTGCGCCCGCGCGTGTCCCCATTCCCTCTGTCATTCCGCGGCGAGCCGCCCGCATCCCT
>JALGTG010000177.1 GCA_029821495.1 Candidatus Hebobacteria bacterium | reverse complement strand
ACCACGGCGACTCGAATCCCCAGCTCCTTCATCAGAGCCAGCTTCTCCTCGGCGGTCGTCAGCAGAAGGGGCGCTCCCTCCTCGGACACCACTGCGTCCGGGTGGGGCTCGAAGGTGAGCACGGCCGGCACAATGCCCGCGCGCGCCGCGCCTCGCACGGCCGTGCCGATCACCTCCTGGTGCCCCCTGTGCACTCCGTCGAACACGCCCATCGCCAGGCAGAGCGGGCCGCGGATTCGCGCCCGCAGATCGCGAACGATCCTCACCTCCCGCTGCTCCCTTCTCCCACCAGCACCACCTTCGGTCTCATCTGCCCCTCCGGCACGATCTCACCCAGCCCCAGGAACTCTCCCTCCGGGCCGTACACCTTGACGGGCCAGGCGGGGCCGGACGTCGCGCGCACGGGCGTTCCCTGAGCGAACGCGCGTGCTCCCCAGTTGTCCAGTCGCTCCACAGGCAGGTCGGCCAGCGGCCAGTCGGCCGGAGCGATGATGCTTTCCACATCGCCTCCCTCCGACACGTCGGCAAACTCCTCCAGGGTGAGCGACTCCGACAGCTCGAATCTCCCCACACGGGTCCTCACCAGAAACCCCAGATAGGCGCCGCACCCAGCCCGCCGCCCCACATCCGCAGCCAGCACGCGCACATAGGTCCCCCCGCTGCAGACCAGATCCACTGTGGCGCGCGCGTCCCTCCCCGCGGCGAAATCCACAAGCTCGATCCGCTCGATCTTCACCTTCTTCGGCCCCGCTTCCCCGCGCTCGCCCCGGCGGGCCATCTGGTACATTCTCCGCCCGCCGACCTGCGCTGCCGAGAATGCCGGCGGCACCTGCTCTGTCTCTCCCACAAACTCCGACAGCAGATCGCGGAGCCGCGCCTCCGTTAACTCGCTGCTGTCGCCCACCTCGACGACTCTCCCCTCCGCGTCCAGCGTGTCGGTGGTCACCCCGAAGACAATCTCCGCCCGGTACTCCTTGTCCACGCCCCCTGCGAATCGAAACAAGCGCGTCGCGCGACCGATGGCAATCGGCAGCACGCCCGCCGCCGCCGGGTCCAGCGTGCCGAGGTGACCAACGCGCTTCACCTCCACACGCGATCGGACCAGAGAGATGACGTCGTGGGAAGTCATCCCCGGCGGCTTCAGCAGATTGAGAAAGCCGTCAGGAGTCATGCCCTGCGTTCGCCGCCCGCAGCGCGCCTCGCACCGCGGCGAGCAGCTTATCCCTCACCTCTTCCCCCCTGCCCTGCACCGTGCAGCCCGCCGCCATCGCGTGCCCGCCCCCGCCGAATTGGAGAGCAACCGCGCTCACATCAACGCTGCCGTCGGACCGAAGGCTCACCCGCACCCTATCCCCGTCCGTCTCCACGAACAACAGCGCGACCCGGCGGCCCCCGATCGCCCGAAGATGATCTATGATGCCTTCCGTCTCGCTCGCCGCGGCCCCCGTTTCGACGAAGTCGCGCCGCGTCAGCATCGCACTCACCACTCCCGCGTCATCGTTCGCCGACAGCCGCGCCAGCGCGATCCCCAGCAGGTGCGTAGCGGCCACCGAGCGATCCTCGTAGATGTTGCGCGCGATGCCGTGAGGGTCGGCCCCCGCTTCGACCAGCTCCGACGCGATCCGCAGCGAGTCGGAGCTAGCATTGCCATACGTGAACCGCCCCGTGTCCGTCAGAATCCCGGCATACAGACATGCTGCAATGTCGGGGCCGATCTCCACCCCGAGCGATCTCACCAACTCGTACACGATCTCGGCGGCGGCCCCGGCAGACGGATCCACCAGCCGCACCTCCCCGAATGTCTGGCCTGTAGCGTGATGGTCTACATCCAACAATCGGGGCAACCTCTCGAACACCGCCTCTAGAGGTCCGAGCCGCCCGATGCCGTCGCAATCCACCACGATCCCCATGTCCGCAGTCCAGTCGGGCGGCTTCGGCGAGATGCGATCAGCCCCCGCCAGGAACCCGTAGCTCGCCGGCGCCGGGTCCGCGCAGAGCCGCGCCACGCGCTTCTGCCGGCACTCCAGAGCCAGCGACAGCGCCAGCAGCGACCCCAAAGCATCCCCGTCCGGGCGGATGTGGGTGCCTACGTAGAAGCTCTTACTCTTCTGAATCAGGCTGACTGCCCGCTCCAGCGCGCGGCTCATCGTCTCTTCGCTCATGGGAAATCCGGTCAATCAGCTCCAGCGTGTGCGCAGCGCGCTCCAGGGACTCGTCGGGGCGGAACTCCAGGAATGGCATGGGGCGGAGATGGAGCACCTTCATCAGCTCGGCGCGGATGAATCTCCCGCCGCTCGTCAGACCCTCGACGGCGCTGTCCCGCTCCTCCGGGCCCTCCAGCGCGCTGACGTACACGCGCGCATTCCTCAGATCCGGGTCGGCCTCCACCTTGGTGATCGTGACCATGCCCACCCGCGGATCCTTCAGCTTCAGCCGCACCACATCGCTTATCTCGGAGCGCAGCAGATTCTGCACGCGCCGAATGCGCTGCGAGGCCATCACTCCAACCCCGTCCTCTCAGAGAAACTCCAGCTCCCGCGTCACCACCGCCACCCGCGGCTCGCCCTCGATCAGATTCGCCACCTTCGACATCACCTGATCGAGATGAGTCCGATCGTTGGACACGGCGACGGCCGCCAGTTCCGCATAGCGTACGGAATCGTTCCTCCCCACCTCGGCGGCGCTCACGTTGAATCTCCCCCTGATCCGGTCGAGCAGGCTCCGGACCACTTGGCGCTTGTCCTTGAGCGTCCGGCCGTCCGTGATCTCCAGCTCTACCGTCAGCGCGGCGACGTGCATTGCCCCACTCTCAGAGAACGGCCCGACGGACCTCGCGCTGCTCCACCGCCTCGATAATGTCTCCCACCTCGAAATCCTGGAACTCCTCCAGCAGAATGCCGCACTCGAACCCTTGTGCCATCTCAGACGCATCATCCTGGTGGTGCCGGAGAGAGCTGATCTTCCCCTCGTGCACAACATCGCCGCCCCGCCTCACCCGCACCTCCGAGCTTCGCGTCACACGGCCCTCGAGCACGTAGCATCCCGCTATCGCCCCCAGTCGGGAGGACCGGAACAGCGCCCGCACCTCCGCCTTCCCCACAATCACCTCTTCGTACACCGCATCCAGCATCCCCTCCATCGTGCGGCGTACATCGTCGAGCAAATCGTAGATGACCTCGTAGAGCCGCATCTCCACATGCTCGTCCCCCGCCAGCCGCCGTGCCTGCGTGTCCGTCCCCACCTGGAACCCGACGATGATCGTCGGCTTCGTCGCCGCCGCCAGGCTCACGTCCGACTCGGTTATGGTCCCCACCCCGGTGTGGAGAATGTTGGCCCTCACTTCACCCGACCCCATCTGTACCAGCGCGCTCTCGATCGCTTCCACAGTGCCCTGAGCGTCGGCCTTCAGAATCAGGTTGAGTATCTTCGCCTGGCCCTCGGCGAAGAGCTGAGACAGCTCAAGCATCGAGCCCGGGATCGCCGCCTCCAGTTCCGCCTCCCGCTGAGCGTCTCGGTGTCCCCCCGCCAGCGCGCGCGCTTCTCGGTCGCCCGCCACCACGCGGAACAGCTCGCTCGCCTCCGGCACGTCCGATAGACCTATGACCTGGACCGGCGTGGACGGCCCCGCCTCCTTCAGCCGCTTGCCCCGGTCATCGATCATCGCTCGGACCTTGCCCGAAACCGGGCCCGCCACAACGCTGTCCCCGACTCGCAGCACCCCCTCCTGCACCAGCAGAGTCGCCAGGCTGCCGCGCCGCTTGTCCAGCTCGGCCTCGAGCACCACTCCCTCCGCCGGCTTGTCCCGCAGTGCCCGCAGTTCCCTCATCTCCGCCACCAGCCCGATCATGTCGAGCAGATCTTCGACCCCCTGCCCCTGCAGCGCCGATATCGCCACGCAGACCGTCTCTCCTCCCCACTCCTCCGGCACCAACCCCCTGTCCACCAACTGCCGCTTCGCTGCCTCCGCCGAAGCGTCCGGCCGGTCAACCTTGTTGATGGCAGCGATGATCGGCACCCCCGCAGCCCGCGCGTGATCGATCGCCTCCACGGTCTGCGGCATCACCCCATCGTCGGCCGCAACCACCAATACTGCAATGTCAGTTACCTGCGCACCCCGGGCCCGCATCGCAGTGAACGCCTCGTGCCCGGGAGTATCGATGAACGTGATCAGCTTGTCCTTGACTTCGACCTGGTAGGCCCCGATGTGCTGCGTGATCTCCCCCGGCTCCTGCTCTGTGACCTTCGTCTCTCGAATCGCATCCAACAGCGTCGTCTTGCCGTGGTCCACGTGTCCGAGCACGGTCACCACCGGCGGCCTGGCCGGTGCGTCCGGCGGCGCAGTGCGCCTCGGCACCACCCGCATCGGCTTTGCCTTTACCGGCGCCTCCTCGACCGTCACCGCCGCCGCGGCCTCCTCCGGCTCCGCCGCCTCCTCCCCCTCCTCCAGCTCCGCCTCGACGGCCTCCAGCTCCTCCGCCTCCTCCGGCGCGGCCTCCTCGGGCGGCACCTCGGGAACCTCCACCTCCACCTCGTAGCCCCACTGCTCGCCGATGAGGGTGGCCAGCTCGGGCGCGATCGGCTCCCCCTCGCCGACGGTCTCGCCGAGGCCCTCGGCCGCGCTGATGACATTATCGGCATCGGTGTCCAGCGCCGCGGCGAACTGCGCCACCGTCACGGGGGCCTTCAGCTTCACCGCCTCGCCCTCGACGAACGTCGCCTCCTCCTCCGCTTCCGCTGGAGCCGGAGGCTCTTCCTTCGGCGCGGCCGCCTTCGGCTTCTTCTCCTTCGCCGCTTTCTTCTCGGCCGGAGGCTCGGCCGCGGGAGCTGCGACCTCCTCGCCGCTGAAGTGCGCTCGTATCTGCGAGAGATACGCAGGGGGCACGCTCGAGCTGGCCGTCTTGCCGCCGATGCCCATCTGTTCCACCAGCAGGAGAATGTCCTTGCTGGGAACTCCCAGTTGTCTAGCCAGCTCGTAGATTCTCATCTAGCTATCGGTCGCCCTATCGCTCTGCGCCTTGCGTTTCTCCGCCTCGGCCAACCAGCCCTTAACATCCTCGATGAGTTCCTCGCCAATCGGCACGCCCAGCGCCCGTGCGAGCCGCTTCTGCTTCATCGCCTGCTCGACGCACCGCTCGTTCCGACACAGATACGCGCCGCGGCCGCCCAGCTTCCCGCTCCCATCCACCCGCACCTCTCCCAGCGGCGTCCGCACTATCCGCAGCAGCTCTGCCTTGGCCCGCACGCTCCGACACCCGACACAGCTTCGCTGGGGCACGTGCTTGGCGCGCTTCATTCGCGCTCCTGCGCCTCCTCCGTCTCTCCGGCAGGGGCGGCGGTCTCGACCGCCTCTTCCTCCGCGGCCTCTCCCTCAGCGGCCTCTACTGGCGCTTCTTCCTCCGGGGCCTCTTCCTCAGCGGCCTCTACTGGGGCCTCTTCCGCAGCGGCCTCTACCGGGGCCTCTTCCTCACGGGCCTCTTCCGCAGCGGCCTCTACTGGAGCCTCTTCCTCACCGGCCTCTGCTACA
>JALGTG010000026.1 GCA_029821495.1 Candidatus Hebobacteria bacterium | reverse complement strand
ATGCGCATCTTGTGGCTGGTCGGTCGAGACGAATCGCGCACTATGCCCGAAACATCCGCCCCCTGATCCGCCAGGTTCGTCGACAGCTGCTCGCCAAGCGCATCCTCTCCCACAACGCCGAGCACCCGCACCTGCGCGCCTAGCCCCAGCAGCACTGCCGCCACGTTCCCCGCCCCTCCCGGCTTGTAGGTCCGCGCCTCATGGCCAAGGGGCATCGCCACTACCGGAATGGGCGCCTCCGGGGAGATCCGCTTCACGCTCCCTATCACCCACTCGTCCATCATCAAATCCCCCACCAGCAGGACCCGTCTTCCTTCGAAAGCCTCCAGCAGCTCCTTCGCCCGATCAGGCGTCATGAGCGCGTCCTCCCTGTCGGCTCCGCCACCCCCATCCGCGGGCACAACTCTCCGAGCGCGCACCTACCGCACTCCGGTCGCCGCGGATGACACACCTCACGCCCATGCCGCACCAAGCCCAGGTGCAACTCCAGCATTGCCTGCCGATCCCACGGTCCCCTCTCCCGGCCCGGCCCGGTCGAGTCCAGCAGGGCCTCATAGATATCGTGCGCTCGCTCCATCGTCGTGCTGGGGGAGAGAATCCCGAGCCGCTTCGATACCCGCAGCACGTGTGTGTCCACGGGAAAGGCGGGCCGCCCCAGCGAGAATAGGACCACACACGCCGCAGTCTTCGGCCCCACGCCGGGCAGCCCCGTCAGGTACTCTCGCGCTCTTGCCGGCGGCCAGCGACGCAGGAACCTAAGATCGAGGCGCCCGCGGTCCTCCTCGATCTCCGCGAGAATCCGCTTGATCCGCCGCGACTTGATTTCCCCAAGGCCGCCCGACCGGATCGCCGCGGCAATCTGTCGCGGCCTCGCTGCTAGTGCTTCATCCCATGTGGGAAAGCGGGCCTTCAGCTCGGCAAAGGCCCGGTGGGAGTTCGCGTCGGTGGTGTTCTGCGACAGCACCGTCCCGATCAGGCTGTCCAGCGGGTCGCCTCGGGGCGCGTGCTTCGGCCGCCCATACGTCCCGTTCAACTGCCGCACCACCAGCGGTAGCCGCGCGGCCGGCGGGCTCGCGGCAGACCTAGAGGACGATGTCCTGACCACGCTGCCTGCCCACCAGGACGTGCGAAACCGGCGCCCCCACCAGTTCCTCGATCCGCCTCACATACGCCCTCGCGTTCTCCGGGAGATCCCCGAACCGCTTCACCTGAGAAGTGTCCGCCCGCCAACCAGGCAGCGTTTCGTACACTGGCTCGCACCGCGCCAGCTCTTCGATCTGGTTTGGGAAGTCCGACACCTCCTCCCCGCCACATCGGTATCCCACACAGACTGGTATCTCGTCGAACCGGCCCAGCACATCCAGGTGCGTGATCGCCAGCGAGTCGATCCCATTCAGACGCACGGACTTCTTCACCACCATCGCGTCGAACCACCCGATTCGCCGCGCGCGGCCCGTGGTGCTGCCGAACTCGCCGCCGGCATCGCGCATCGACGCCGCGATCTCCTCCGCCATCTCCGTCGGAAACGGCCCCGCCCCCACCCGGGTCGTGTAGGCCTTGGTGACTCCGGTGATCTGATCGAGCGCCTTCGGGCTCACGCCGGCCCCCGCGGCCACCTCGCCGGAGAGCGGATTCGAGCTGGTCACATATGGATACGTTCCCCAGTCTATGTCCAGCATTGTGCCGTGCGCCCCTTCGAAGAGCACCCGCTGTCCCTTGTCGAGCGCCTCCTGCACGATCAGCGATGTGTCGCAGACCATCTCCCCGAAGTGATCGTGCAGCACTCGCAGATCGTTGTAGATCTTGTCCGGGTCCACCGTCGGGCTCTTGTACACGTTCTTCAGGAGCAGGTTCTTGTAGGTGACGACCGTGTCAACCTTCTCGGCGAGGGCGTCCGAGTCGCGCAAGTCTCCCATCCGAATTCCCCGCCTCGCTGCCTTGTCCTCATAGGCCGGGCCGATCCCGCGGCGCGTCGTCCCGATGGCGCGCTCGCCTCGCCGCTCCTCTTCGGCGGCCTCAATCAGCTTATGGTATTGCAGGATAAGGTGCGCGTTCTCGCTGATCCGGATGTTACCCCTCACCGGCACGCCGCGCGATCCGAGCTCGGACTCTTCCTCCAGGAGCACGTCGAGGTCTATCACCATCCCCGCCCCCAAGAGGCACGGCTTCCCCCGCAGGACCCCCATCGGGATCAGATGCACCGCGAACTTCTGCTCGCCAATCCACACCGTGTGCCCTGCATTGTTCCCGCCCTGATAGCGCACGACCACATCTGCATCCGCCGCCAGCAGGTCCACGACCCGGCCCTTGCCTTCATCTCCCCACTGGCTGCCTACCACCACTCTTGCCGGCACTGCCTCCCTCCATCCCAGTCGCGCGCCGCGCGACGCTGTAGCTTAGGGGGAACAAGAGAAGCCCAAATGGGGGGAATCCACTTGAGCCTGCCGGAACTCCGGACACCGTCGCCGTCCGGATGTTCCTCGCACGACTATACCGAAACCGGACGCCGCTGTCAACTGATAGTGCGCACGATCGTGCCCCGCTCGGCAGGGGGAGCGATCCGAGGGGAGAGCGTTCCCTCTCGCCTCGTCGCATCTGCGTCCTCCTCGAGCGCCCTGTGGACCTCACTCACCCGGTCTCCTCCCCGCAGCGCTGAGCCGACCTCACCCGCTCACCCACTCCGTGACCTCCTGCCACGGCCGGCGCGGGCGGGGGTCGGGCGCCTCGTCGGCGTAGCCTATCGAGACGGCCGCCACCATCTGCTCTCTCCGCCCGAGCCACGCCTGAAGCTCTCGGTAGGCGTAGAAGACATCGCAGATCCAGAGCGTCCCGAGCCCCAGGTCGTGGGCGGCGAGCAGCATGGTCTGTATCGCGCCGCCGATTGACTGCACATCGACCACATTGCCGCCCTCTCCCGGCGAGTTGCTCTCCGCTGCCTCTCCGTTGAACACGAAGACCGTGACCGGCGCCTGTTCCATGACGTTCGCCGACCACTCGCTGCTGCCCGGATCCGCCCCCTCTTCCTTCCTCTTCGCAATGCTCTCCCGCAGGATGCGCACCATCTCGACCCGCTTGTCGCCCTCCACGATCACGAACCGCCAGGGCTGCTGGTTCTTCCCCGACGGCGCCTGCACAGTGGCCGCCAGCACTCGCTCGGTCAGGTCCCGCGGCACCGGCTTGTCCTTGAAACTCCGTATGCTTCTGCGCCCCGCAATCGCTTCAAGTGTGTTCATCCCGCCGTTCCTCTCACCGTCGAGCTAGCGCCCCGAGCCTTAGATGGCCTCGCTGTTGGCCGGGGTCATCGTCGGTCGCTATCCTTTCGCGCTCGACGCCCTCGGCCGCAACGATCTCCTACTTCCCGAACCCCGCCACAACTGCCTCCCGCCGCTCGGCAACGAGATCGCAGCACTCCACCACCTCGGCCTGCTCGAGGTGATCGTACGCCTGGCCGTGCGGCCGGCTGCGTCCCCCGCAGCCGATGACTGCGGCCCGGTAGCGTCTCACCACGGTCTCCCTTGCCCGTTCGCATGGCCTTTCGTGCCGGTGTCGCCGGTACCTTCCAGGCTGCCGCGGGATCGCACCGTCCCCGGCACAGCCCCGTTCCCGAAGGGGATCCGTCGCCGGGAGCGAACTAATTCTCCTCTGGGAGCGGTTCCCCGCTCACCACGAGTGGAGCGTAGAGGTCACTGGCGTGAAACCTAGAGTCACCGTCTGCACTACGGCCGCTTCTCTCGGCGTCCTCCTGGCCCTTCTAGTGCTCTCCGTCGGATGCGGAGGCGGCCCAAAGGAGGACCCCGCCAAGTTTGTCGGCGATTGGGATCGCTACTACGAGGAGGGGATTCCCCGGCCTCCGTACCCCGAGATACTCCTCCTCCGGGGGGACGGCACTGCCGCGCGAGAGGGCGGCTATGATCCCCATCGCGAGAAGTTCAGCTGGATGCTGTACCGGGGCAAGCTGGTTCTCACCCCACGCGACGGCACGCGCAGATCGTCCTTCGACTACCGCTTCAACGGCCCCGACGAGCTCATCCTCACTATGGAGGGTAACGACCTCGCCTTCCGTCGGGCCGAGCCGCCGGCTCCCTCCGCCGAGGGCGAAGAAGCGTCGCCTGAGTCGTCGCCATAGGCTGAGATGGGTCCACCCGCGCGTCGCCGCTCAGAGCTGGGTCTCCGGGTTCGCCCGCGCCGGCTTGCCCGCGTCTGCGCCAGACCTCTCCCGCGCCTAGGACATCAGCGGGTTGCGAGCGAACTAGGCTCCTCTGTCACGCCGCGGGCGGCCGGGGAATCATGCTGGCGACACCATCGATGGTGAGGCAGTCAGGTTGAAGAAGACAGCTACCGGCATCGGCTGGCGCAGCGTACTCATTGGGCTCGTGCTGGCCGCCGGGCTCAACGCTGTGACCCCCTATAGCGAGTTCGTTGTCGCCGCCGGTGCCGTCGCAGGGAACCATTTTCCTACCGCCGGCGTTGCCTTGCTGGTGCTGCTTTCCCTCCTCAACTTTGCGCTGTATCGATTCCGCGGGCGGCCCTGGCTGCACAGCCGCGAGCTGGTCGTCATCTACATCATCGTAATGGTCACCTCCGGGATCCCCTCCTCGGGCCTGCTGCGGTACATGCTCCCGACCATGAGCGCGTGGGGCTACTTCGGCGGGATAGGGAACCGCTGGGATCAGATCTTCTGGGACTATGTGCCGAACTGGATTGGCCTCCGAGACGAAGCGGCTGTCAGGTGGTTCTGGGAGGGACTGCCGGAAGGCGTACCCCTGCCCTGGGGGCCATGGTGGCTCCCGGTCTCCCGGTGGGCGATATTCGTAGGCGCCATGTGGGTCATGATGATCGCGCTGGCCGCCCTCGTCCGAAAGCAGTGGGCCGACCGAGAGCGCCTGGCCTTCCCGCTCGTCCAGTTCCCGCTGGAGGTGGTCCGCCCCGGGGAAGGCCGGCCTGTTACCGACTTCTTCCGGAGCCGACTCCTCTGGATCGGCGCGGCGGCCGTGTTCATGGTGCACTCCGCGAACGGACTGCACCAGCACTTCCCGGCCTTCCCCGGGATCCCGGTCTTCTGGGACCTGGGTCCGAGCCTTGGGGGTAGACCGTGGTCGGCCGCTTCCCCGTTCTACGTCTTCGTTCAGCCGCTCGCCCTGGGCTTCGGCTACCTCCTCCCTCTGGAGGTGGCCGCCGGCTTCTGGGGGTCGGTGCTCTTCATGAAGGTGCAAGCAGTCGTGTTGAGTGCCATAGGCTATGAGGGGGCGAGTGCGTGGTCCGGAATCATCAGCACAATACACCGCCGCGAGCAGTTGGGCGGCGGGCTGGTGATCGGGGCGATTCTGCTGTGGGCCCTCCGGGGCACGCTGGCCGATGCCTTCAGGAAGACCTTCCGCCGCGCCCCTGAGGTGGACGACAGCGGAGAGGCCTTGAGCTACCGCGCGGCGGTGCTGGCGCTGCTGGGGAGCTCGGGCCTCCTCCTTGTCTGGCTGCTCGCGGCTGGTGTTTCCCTGCCGTATGCGATCGGCTTCCTTGCCGCCTTCGCGTGTATCTGCCTTCTCATCACGCGCATCATCGCGGAAGCAGGAATGCCTCTCGTCCACGTTGGATTCAGCCCCCTCGACTGTGTGGTGCTGGCCGGCGGCGCCCGGGCCCTCGCCCCCAGGGGATTGACAGCTCTCACCTTCCTCGACTGCGCCGTTGGCTTCGATCTTCGCGAGCTCCTCATGCCGTCCGTCCTCAACGGGTTCCGGCTGGCCGAGGAGTCGGGTACACCTACGCGCAAGGTTAGCCGCGTCCTGGCACTTGCGCTCCCGATCTGTTTCACGGTCAGCGTGATCGCATTCCTCGCTACGATGTATGGATCGGGGATTCTCCAGGGACAGAACCGCGACGGGCTCCAGTACCATGCCCACCGCTACTTCACTACCCTGGCTATGAGGCTGGAGTATCCGGAGCCCATCTCAGAGTTGGACTACATCAGCGTTTCCGCCGGGGGGGCCATCGTCGGCCTTCTCTACTGGCTCCGGCTCAACTTCGTATGGTGGCCCGTTCACCCTCTCGGATTCGTCATGGGCACGACTTGGTCCAGCATCTGGCTCTGGTTCTCGCTGTTCCTGGGATGGCTGTCGAAGCTGCTGATCGTGCGCTACATGGGGCTGCGGGGCTACGTGCAGTTCCGCTATCTGTTCCTCGGCTTCATCATGGGTGCCGTGCTCGCCGCCCTGTTCTGGATCATCGTTGGTCTCTTCACAGGTGTGGGCGGCGTGGGCTGGGGGGCGTAGGGCCTTCGCCTACAACAGCCACTGCGGCGGGCAGGCAAGAGGTCGGTGCCAAGCATCCCCGCGGTGGATGACCTCTGGCTGGTTCCACGACCGGCTGACACGCACCGGTGATGCCTTTCTGCTGTTCACCTTTTGGGTGACAAGTTCGCTCGCTCATGGAAGCCGCGTCACACATCCTGTCGTGCAGGTAGCCTGCATGGCGGGTAGAAGTAGCACGAGAATCGTGCAGCCACGCTGGCGTTTTGTGGTGGAGTTCTGCGCGGTCTCGCACCTATCGGTACTGGGAGACCTGGAGAGCTGATGGCAACTGAACGGGAATGGCAGAAACGAATAGAACTATGGCGCGATGAGCTGCCGCGTCACTTCTTTCAACCACTCGGGGAAGTGCCGGTGTCCGGCTTCACGACTACCGAGCAGCTGACAGTGACGGAGGCTGAGGCAGGCCCGTTCGTTGAGATGCCGGTTGGCACGAAGTGGGGCGCGAAGTGGGAATACGGCTGGTTCAAGGGGGCCGTCGTGCTGCCGCCGGAAGCGGCCGGGCGGAGAGTGCTGCTGCGTGCCAAGATCGGGTGGGAGAGCGCGGTATATGTGAACGGGGAAAACGCCGGGGCGATTGACTACGGCCACCGAGGGGTGACGCTGGCAATGCATGGCGTGCCCGGCACAAGATACGACATCATGCTCGAGGCCTATGCAGGACACGGACCGGTCACGTGGGGGGGCGGGCCTGTGCCACCGGATCGGGAGACCATGCCCGAGCCGCCACCCCAGCAGGCGACGGTCGGAGAGGTGACGTTTGGGCTGTGGGAGGAGGACTGCTATCAGCTCTGGATCGAGGTGCAGATGCTCTCTCAGATGAGTGAGCTGCTAGATCCGGAATCCCTCCGCGTTGCGGAGATTCGGCAGGCGCTGCGTGATTTCACTCTGATCGTTGACTTCGAAGTGTCTCGGGAGGAGATGCTGGCGACGGTGCGGCGCTGCCGGGAACGGCTGCGCCCTCTCTTTGAGTGCGTCAACGGGTCGACGGTGCCCGAGTTGTTCGCCTTTGGGCATGCGCATCTGGACGTGGCCTGGCTTTGGCCGCTACGAGAGACTATGGCGAAGTGCACTCGCACGTTCGGCACTCAGCTGGCCTTGATGGAGGAGTACCCGGAATACAGGTTCCTACAGAGCCAGCCGCACCTGTACTGGATGGTCAAACAGCACTATCCAGAGCTCTATGCACGGATCAAGGAGAAGGTGGCGAGCGGACAGATCATCGCCGACGGCGCGATGTGGGTGGAGCCTGATACGAACATACCGGGCGGCGAGAGCCTGGTCCGCCAGTTCATGCATGGCAAGCGTTTTCTGCGTGAGGAGTTCGGCGTGGAGAGCGAGCTGCTGTGGCTGCCCGATGTGTTCGGCTATTCGGCGGCACTACCGCAGATCATGCGCGGGTGCGGTGTTAAGTACTTCTCCACGCATAAGATCTACTGGGACTACGACGGGGGGGATCCGTTCCCGTATACGACTTTCATCTGGGAGGGCATAGACGGCTCCGAGGTGCTTGCGAGCCTCCATAACGACTACAACTCTGAGATGACACCGGAGGCGATGACTGCGCGCTGGAGAGAGCGGCGGCAGAAGCTGGGGCTCCATTCCCGGTTGATGCCGTTCGGCTGGGGAGATGGTGGCGGCGGGCCGAGCCGTGACCACCTCGAGTACGCGCACCGGGCCCGAGACCTGGAAGGGCTGCCGAAGGTGCGCCTTGCATCGCCCGTGGAGCACTTCAGCGACCTTGAGGAGCGGGGGTATCCGGACGACCGCTACGTGGGGGAACTCTACTTTCAGGCCCACCGGGGCGTGCATACCTCCCAAGCGCGCACGAAGCGGGGCAACCGCAAGAGCGAAATCGCGCTGCGGGAGGCAGAGATGTGGGGGGCAGTGGCGCAGGCGCTGATCGGTTTCGCCTACCCTCGGCGGGACATGGACGCCGCGTGGAGGCAGGTGCTGCTGAACCAGTTCCACGACATTCTTCCCGGCTCGTCTATCCACCGTGTTTACGAGGAGGCCGAGGCGGGCTACGCGCAGGTGATCGAGACCGCGGAGTCAACCGCGGCGCGGGCGGCACGGGCGCTCACCGATGGGTCCAAAGCCGTCACTGCCTTCAACTCGCTTCCCTGGTCCCGCACGGATCTGGTGCCGCTGCCCGCGGATCTGTCCGGGGTGACAGGCGCCGCCGGTCAGCCACTGCCAACGCAGGAGGTGGAGGGGCGTCTGCTGGCAGAGGTCAGCATACCGGCATGCGGATGGACTTCCCTCGTGCCCTCGGAAGCCGCGCCTGCGGTGGAGAGCGAGTTTGCAGTATCGGAACAGCTACTGGAGAACGACCTGCTGCGCATTGAGTTCAACGAGAGGGGAGAGATAGTCAGCCTCTTCGATAAGGCAGCGCAACGGGAGTTGGCCGCGCGTCCGTGCAACAGCTTCAAGCTGTATGCAGACGTCCCCAACCAGTTTGACGCGTGGGACATCAACAGCCAGTATGCTCTTATGCCGGTGGAACTGTCGGACCAGGCTGGCTTCGAGGTCGTTTCGGCCGGGCCCTTGGTCGCGGCGTTGCGCGTGACGCGGCGACTGCATGACTCGACGATGACACAGACGATCAGCCTGCGCCGCGGCAGCCGCCTCGTGCAATTCGCGACCGAGGTGGACTGGCGCGAACGGCACAAGCTGCTGAAGGTCGACTTCCCGGTGACCATTCATACGAACGAGGCGCTTCATGAGATCCAGTTCGGGCACATCGGCCGGCCGAATCACTACTCGCGGCAGTACGATGCGGACCGGTTTGAGGTGGTGAACCAGAAGTGGACCGCATTGGCGGAGGGGAGGCGCGGGTGCGCCGTGATGAATGACTGCAAGTACGGGGTCAATGTACTCGGCAACAGCATCAACCTCACGTTGTTGAAGTCCCCCCTTACTCCTGACATGACAGCCGACCAGGGGAAGCAGGAGTTTACCTATGCCTTCTACAGCTGGAACGGGAGCCTGGCGGACAGCGATCTGGTGCGGGAGGCGTATGAGCTCAACGTGCCGGTGCGTACAGCCCGTGGTGCGGCGGGAGAACGCTCTGTCTTCGCACTTGATGCATCCAACGTGATCATCGAGACAGTGAAGCCAGCGGAGGACGGATCGCCCGATGTGATCGTGCGTCTTTACGAGGCGATGCGAACGGCCACGCGCTGCACTCTCACCACCAGCCTTCCTGTTGATGCAGCGCACGAGACCACCATGTTGGAGGAGGAACCCAGCGCGCTTCCGCTGACAAACGCCGGTGTGTCTCTGGACTTCCGGCCTTTCGAAGTTAAGACGGTGCGTCTGTCGCTCGCCAGCCCAGTGGCGTGACCTGGCCGCACAGGTTCCGGAATGTCGTTGGTCTCTTCACGGGTGGGGGCGGCGTGGGCTGGGGGGTGTAGCGCCTTCGCGCGATCCTCCGTCTCACATCACCGGCCGCATGCCGGCCAGGAACGCGAGCAGCCGATCCCTCATCTCCAGCTCCACCGCCCGGCAGTCATCCCTGCCCACCAGGTTGACTTGCTCATGCGGATCATCCCGCAGGTTGTACAACATCCACCCGCGGCCCGACCTGTCCATTGCGTACTTCCACTCCCTCGTCCGGACCATCAGCTCCCCGCACGGCCCCGCCACTTCGCTGAAGACGGCCTCCCGCAGCTCGCCGTCAGGATTCTCAGCCAGAGGCCACAACGTCTTTCCCTGGCACCTCTCTCCCACATCCGCTCCAGCGGCTTCCAGGACCGTAGGAAGGATGTCCACCGTGCACGCAAGCGCCTCTGACACGAGGCCGGGCCGCACCCGGCCGGGCCAGCGGAATGCCAGCGGTATGCGAAGCGCGGATTCGTAGAACACGTTCTTGTGTAAACGCTGGTGATCTCCCGCCATCTCGCCGTGGTCGGACCAGAAGACGACAAGGGTCTGCTCGGCCCACCCCCGATCATCCACCACAGACAGTATCCGGCCGAACCAGTGGTCGATGAGCGAGATCTTCCCGCAGTAGTTCCCACGAAGGGCGGCGATCTGATCGGATGTGGCTTGGGGCTGGGCGGCGCTGAAGTACCCCTGGGCGTCAGGACCGCCAGCAGCCTGCTGCCGCACATGCTCGGGAACCCATTCGCCGGGTTGGGCGGCGGGGATAGCGGACGGCATCTGGGAGGGAGCATACATTTCGGCATATCTGCCAGGCGCGTCAAACGGCTCGTGAGGGCCACCGAATCCGACGAAGAGGCAGAACGGCCGCTCGTCGCTGTACCGCTCCAGGTACTCCGTCGCGGTGCGGCCCACGTAGCTGTCCGGGAACTCCTCCGCCGGCAGTGGGCTGGGCCAGACCGCAGTGGGGCCGTGCTGGTAGCGCTTCGCGTAGTCCTCGCGGAAGGCGTCGAGGAGACCGAGTTCGGCCCAACGGTCCGTCATATAGGAGTCGGCAGACGTAGTCGCCCAGGGGCCGGTCGTCTCATGGACATCCTCGAACCCCCGAGCATGCATGTATGGTTCATGGTCCGTGAGGTGCCCTGGACCATGCGGGTAGTAGTGTGACTTCCCGATGTGGGCGGTGCGGTAGCCGGCTTCTTGCAGTCGTCGGAAGAGACTCTCCTCGCCTTCGGGCAAGCGGCCCGAGTTGCGCCACATGTCGTGATTGTGGGGGTAGAGGCCACTGATGAAGCTGGCGCGGGCGGGCATGCATAATGGGGAGGTCGTACAGGCGTGCGAGAAGAGCATCCCCTCCGCGGCGAGGCGGTCCATGTTGGGCGTCCGCAGCACGGGATGCCCGGCGCAGCTCATGTGATCCGCGCGCTGCTGGTCTGTCATCAGGATCAGGATGTTGGGTCGGGCCTCGGCCATTGCACTCCCCGCCAACTCATCGCGAATTGGGTCCCGGCGAGGCCTGGCCCCGCCTTCGCGTTGTCCTCCGTGTTCCCCATGCCGCCGACAGAGCCCTGCCGCAGCTACAGCGCCCTCCTAGCAACAGCTTGTCTGATGGACACCCCGCAATTACCGGAGTGGCCGAACCGCCCCGGAGGCCGTCATTCGGTCAGTGGACGGACATGGACGTATTCTGGACGTCCACCAGGCATCGTCTGATCCCCCTCATCTGCCCCCAGGGCAATCGGACACCCAGCGGTCAATTCGCGCGGGCAGTCGCGCTTGACCATTGACCGCGGCCCGCCGGCATACTGCACAGCTAGCGCCGTATCTGTAACCGATCAAGCTTGTGGGTCCTGTGCACAACCCACCGGTTTCCGCGCCTTGACGTCCTTTGCGGCGCGCTGCTACAATCACTGCCCCAGCGATCGGCCGGGTTATATGCAGAAGACAGCGCGGACCCGAAGATGGTCGCGAATGCGCTGTAGTTGCTCCACCGGGCGGATGTAGGGGAACAGGGACCTGGCAGGAGTGCGAGGGATCTCGGAGGCAGGGCAAATGGTTAGCAGACGTGCCTCATGGCCGGGCGTGGCGTTGCTGGTGCTCTGCATTGGGGCCGCATGTGCAGTCGGCATGCGCCTTGCCGAGACGAACGGGCTGAGTACACGCGAAGTCTGCCTCGGAAACCTCTCACGCCTTGCGCAGGCCACGCTCATGTATGTGGCCGACAACGACGGGGAATTCCCGCCCCACCAAACCCCTATGGACCCCTACGAATGCCAGTGGGGTGCGGACAACTCGAACCCGTGGCTGCGCTGGCCCGTGTTGTTGGACGACTACGCGTCGGACCGGTCGATCTACCGGTGCCCCGCGGTCAGAACGCCGGCAGGGCACCATGGCGTGCTGAGTCATCCGCACTGGATCGCGAGCGAGCGGATTTCGAGCAAGGGATGGCCCAGGGGGCCGTGTGGATCGGTGTGGCCGCCCGGGTGGGGCGGGGCGGTGACCGACAGCGAGACACAGGGGCCATGCGAGGATCCAGGCCGCTTCGCGATGGGCATAGGCGGCGACATGCGGTCGCTGGGGGGCAAGCGCCTCCAGGAGATCGAGCATCCGGAGCGGCATGTGATGTGGGCCGACTCATCTCGCATCTGGCTGACTCTGGGTTCGGTGCTGTGGGCGAGCGCGTGCCGGGCCGACTGCGCGGATGTGGATGGGAAGGCGGACTGGGAGAACTGCCCGTGGTCGCAGGAATGCGGCGCGGCGGGTGACTTCGCCACCAACCCGAAGACGCGCGAGAAGTTCACGCGGCACGAGGGCGGCAGCAACATCGCGTTCGTGGATGGGCACGTGGCGTGGATGTCGGTCGAGGAGGGCATCCACGCCTACCGGCAGGGCAAGCTCCTCGGCCTGGAGCCGCACGCGCGGACTAAGGGAGAGCCCTGGTATCTGAAGTGACGAGAGCGGTCTAGCGCCCCGCGCCGCGCAGGCGCTCTATCAGCATGTCGAGAGCGCGGCGCTCCCAGTTGAAGGCGATTCTGTCGGGTAGGCCGTCGAGGGGAAACCACTGCAAGTCGGCGGCGTCGCTTCCCGCGTGCTGCTCGCCTCCCACGACGCGTGCCAGAAGGCAAATATTGAGAGTGGGCTCTTGGTCCTGGCCGTAGATGTCCACGAAGAAGCCCAAGGCTTCGCCCGGCTCGATGTGGAGGCCGGTTTCCTCGAGGAACTCGCGCCTAGCGCCGGCATCGGGGTGCTCGTCGGATTCGAGGAAGCCGCCGGGAATGTCCCAGTAGTCCTTAAACGGCTCGACCGCTCTCTTCACGAGGAGCACCTTGCCACAGTCGAGGGCGAGGACGCCGACACACGGTAGGGGGTTGTTGTAGTCAACAAAACCGCAATCGGGACAGACGGGACGGCTCCTGCCCTCGAGGCGGCGGGGTGTGAGGCGTGCGGCGCATCTTGGGCAGAATGAATATGGCATGTTCTGTCTGCTCGTCGGGGTCGCTTGCGCCGGGCCTGCTGGGCGAAGCCGGGAGGCGCGCACGTGTGCCGGTGAATGATATTGGCCGGGAGCCCACGGTTTCCTTCCGGGTGGGCAGGGGCGCGGCCGTGATGGGTGCAGGGGAGTGGGCGTACTTGTGGCGCACCCCTGAGAGCGACGCCGGAGAGCAGTGCGCGTGCCGCCCCGCCCACCGCGTCAGGACGGCATCACAGGAACCCGACACTCGCAACTTCCCGCGCTTGGCATTCAGAGGACTGACTCATCTCAGGAGTTACGGCACAGGTGGGGCGAAGAAGGTGCTTCGGCCGCGAGGGTCGAAGCGCAAGTCTCCAGCGACGAGCTTGAGTGGCGCTCGCAGGCAGCCGCCTCGACCCGGTCAGGACGGCCTCGCCGCTACTCCACTTCCCGATTCGCGGTCGCAGGGAGCTTTCTCAGACTCGGACCGGACCGATTGGCCCGCTATTGTGCGGAGTTCTGTGTAAGGTACTGGAGGTTTTCCGATGGTCGCAGGCAGCGAGGCAGGACCCCATGACTGGGAGAATCCCAAGGTAACCGCGCGCAACACTGAACTCCCGCACGCAACGCTGTTGCCCTACGCCGACGAGGAGTCGGCTCTCGTCGGGGAACGGGGAGCTTCGCCGCACTTCCGATTGCTCAACGGCGAATGGCGATTCTGCTACCTCGCGTCACCCGCCGGCGTTCCCACGGGATTCGAGGAGGAGTCCTTCGACGATGACGACTGGGAAGCTGTTCGCGTGCCGAGCAACTGGCAGATGCTTGGCTACGGGAGACCCAACTACACGAACGTGGCCTATCCCTACCCGGTCGATCCGCCGCGCGTTCCGCAGGAGAACCCCGTCGGGCTCTACCGCACGACCTTTGATGTCCCCCGTGTTTGGTCGGGCCGGCGCGTCTTCCTGAACTTCGGTGGGGTGAACTCGGCCTTCTACGTGTGGGTGAACGGGAAACTCGTCGGCTACGATCAGTGCGCCCACATGCCCTCTGAGTTTGACGTCACTGAGCATGTCAGGGCTGGAGCAAACTCGCTAGCCGTGCAGGTCTTCCAGTGGTCGGACGGGGCATACCTCGAGGACCAAGACATGTGGCGCCTGAACGGGATCTTCCGAGATGTGCACCTGTTGTCGACCGCCGCGGTTCACCTGCGGGACGTGACCATTCGCACCATACTCGATGAACGCCATGTGGACGCCATCCTCGGCGTCAGTGCAGTGCTGCGAAACTGCGACGCCGGTGCTGTTACTGGCTGCAGCGTCGTCGCGAAGCTCTTCGATGCTGGCAACGAGCTCGTCGTGGAACGTACGGTGTCTGAGCGAGTGGCCCTCCACGCGCAGTCGGAGACGACTGTCTGCGTGGAGATGGCGGTTTCCTCTCCCAGGAAGTGGTCGGCCGAAGATCCGAACCTCTACACGCTCCTAGTCTGTCTCCGTGGCCCCGATGGCGATGTTCTGGAGGTCGAGCGCTTTAGGGTGGGCTTCCGTGAGATCGAGGTGCGGGGCGTGGAACTCCTCGTGAACGGCGTTCCCATAGAGATTCGCGGGGTCAACCGCCACGACATGCACCCCGATCTCGGCCACGCCGTCTCTCGAGAGGCGATGCTCCAAGACATCGTACTCATGAAGCAGCACAACATCAATACTGTGCGGACGTCCCACTACCCGAACGATCCCTATTGGCTCGAGCTCTGCGACAGCTTCGGTCTTTACGTCATTGATGAGGCCGATCTGGAAACGCATGGATTCGGAGGTGTGGGCGGCCGCGATGTCCTCGCCAAGGACCCGGAATGGGAGCACGCCTTCGTGGACCGTGCGGCGCGGATGGTGCAGCGGGACAAGAACCACCCGTCGGTCATAATGTGGTCTCTGGGCAACGAGTCTGGCTACGGGCCGAACCATGACGCGATGGCGGCGTGGATCCGTGAGGGCGACCCGACGCGGCCCATTCACTGCCACGAGGCCGGCGACGGGGCCGTGGTGGATGTCGTCAGCGTGATGTATCCGACGGTGGAGCATCTGATTAAGGAGGGACGCCGCACGGACGACGAGCGGCCGTTCTTCATGTGTGAGTACGCGCACGCCATGGGCAATGGTCCAGGCAACCTGAAGGAATACTGGGATGCCATCCGCTCGCATCCTCGTCTGCTGGGCGGGTGCGTGTGGGAATGGGCGGACCACGGCATCCGGCAGTGCACGGAGTCGGGTGAGGAGTGGTTCGCCTATGGCGGCGACTTCGGCGACGAGCCTAACGACGGCAACTTCTGCATCGACGGTCTGACCTTTCCCGACCGGACGCCGCATACGGGGCTCATCGAGTACAAGAAGGTCCTCGAGCCGGTCCACGTCGAGCCGGTCGACCTGGCGTCCGGCGTCCTGAAGGTCGTGAGCCGCTATCAGTTTGTCTCTCTCGACCACCTCAATGTTCACTGGTCCGTTGCCCGCGACGGCGATGTGGTCGAGCAGGGAGCAGTTCCCAGCCCCAACACACCGCCCGGCGGCGAGGCCGAGTTGAAGCTACCCTATGCCCTTCCTGCTCCCGGCCCCGGCGTCGCCTGCTGGCTCAACATCAGCTTCACGCTTGCAGGGGACGAGCCATGGGCATCGCGGGGCCACGAGGTGGCCTGGGCGCAGTTCCAGCTCCCCGTCGAGGCTCCGGGTCCAGTGATCAGCACAGGCGAGATGCCGGAACTGCACGTCGAGGAGTCGGACATCGAGATCGCGGTTTCCGGCGATGACTTCCGCCTTGTGTTCGACCGGTGGGCCGGCACCATCGCGAGGTGGGAGTTCCGCGGGATCCCCTTGCTGACGTCGGGGCCGCTCCTCAATGTCTGGCGGGCGCCCACCGACAACGACGTCTACATCGCGGGTCAATGGCGGGCCGCGGGCCTCCACCGCCTGATACACCGGGTGGATCTGGTCAAGCTCGATGCCGCCCGTACGCGGGCTGTAGAGGTAGAAGCTCACTCTGTCCTCGGTCCATATTCGCTTTCCCCTGCGTTCGACTGCACATACCGGTACATCATCTACGGGAGCGGCGACGTCGGAGTTCGAACCACCGTTGCGCCAAGGCGTGAGCTTCCTCCGCTGCCTCGCCTCGGTCTTCAGATGCGCCTTCCCGGCGCGTTCGACCGGCTTGCCTGGTACGGCCGGGGCCCTCACGAGAGCTACATCGATCGCAAGGAGAGTGCGCGGATCGGGGTCTACCGCGGTTCCGTCCAGGACCAGTACGTCCCCTACGTCATGCCCCAAGAGAACGGCAACAAGTCCGACGTACGCTGGGCGGCGGTAACGGACGCCCGCGGGCTGGGGATGCTCGCCATAGGCATGCCCGTCCTGAACGTGAGCGCCCATCACTACACGACGGAGGATCTGACGCAGGCAAGGCACACGCATGAGTTAAGGCGGCGGGATGAGACCATCCTGAACCTCGACTATGCGCAGGCCCCGCTCGGCAGCGCGAGTTGTGGCCCGGGGCCATTGGCGAAGTACCTGCTGAAGCCTGAGAAGATGGAGTTCGAGGTGCGTCTCAGGCCCTTCTCGGAGAGTGCTCACTCGCCGATGCGCCTGAGCCAGCTTCGGATCGAGTAGGCGGAGCGGAGACCGGACGAGCATACGCGAAGGCACTCGTGCCATCACTACGGTGGAGGATTCGCACGAGCGTCGGCGGCCGACGGTGCGTCCTGCCGCTGCCAGTGTCCCGGCCTTCCCCTGGGGGGCGTTCCTGGGGATGTCGCGCCGCTGGGATATGACGCGGCGGCTTTGCGCCGTCGGCAAGCAGGGGTCGATTGCTCCTGCCGAACGCGCTGTCCGCGCTCAAGCGGATTGGACAGGATTCCCGGCATCTCGTCCAGTGACTTGCGGTAGGGCTGGCCCTACAATGATGGCAATAGACCTGCGGTTCACGAGAGAAGCGCGGCGTTGAGGGCGCTGGTGGACAGTCGCCATCGGTGCGCTCGCGTGCATGGGGCGGCGTCGCGCCTTCTTCCACCAGCCCTGAGGTGGTGTTGGGCACCGATGCGTGGGCTGCACGTTCCTCACGGTGCGGCCGGTACTGAAGCGCAGTTGCCGGCTTGGAGACCGAGTTCCGCGTCCGCAGAACAAGGGTAGCCAACGTGATAGAGCGCTCGAGTCAGCCGTGGCGAGGTTTCCTTGTAGGTCTCGCGCTTCTTCCCTTCAATTGCCTCTGGGTCCTCTTCATGGAGTCCATGACCGCGAAGGGACCTTTCGTTTCGACCATTTCCCTTATGTTCAACGTTGTGTTCATTCTTGTCTTCCTCGCTCTGGCGAACGCCGTCATGCGAAGGCTGCGCCCCGGCCTCGCGCTGACCCGAGCCGAGATGATCATTGTCTACCTCATGCTTACGATTGGCACTTCGGTCGCTGGGCACGATATGCTCCAGGTTCTCGTCTCCGTGATGGCCGCGGGCACCTGGAAGGGCGCTTCGGTCGAGGCGCTGGCCCGCACGATGGCCTACACGACGCCCTACTGGCTAGTGGTCTCTCGCCCGGAGGCGCTCTACGGATTCTACAACGGGGACTCGACGCTCTATCAATGGTCGGCTATCGGGGCGTGGCTGACGCCGTTGCTGTGGTGGACAGGATTTGCCGTCGTGCTGGTCTTTGTGATGGTCTGCCTTTCCGTCCTTCTCAGACCCCTCTGGGCGGATCGGGAGCGGCTGACGTTCCCGATCATACGACTGCCATTCGAGTTGACGGAGGTCGGCACGCCCATTCTGCGCAGCAAGGTGTTCTGGATCGGGTTTGCAGCAGCGGGCGTCATCGACTTGGTGAACGGTCTCAACTACATCTACCCCTCAGTGCCCGCACTGGCGATGTATGTCGACGTGGGGGGCCATGTTAGCAGCGCGCCGTGGTCGGCACTCGGCTGGCTCCCGTTGACGTTCTACCCGGGGGTAATAGGTCTCGCCTTCCTGATTCCGGTTGACTTGCTCTTCTCGTGCACGATCTTCTTCTTCTGGTGGAAAGCGCTCTACATCCTGGCGGCTGCAGTTGGAACTCAGACGCAACCGGGTCCCTATGCCGAATCGGTGTTCCCGTACACGATCGATCAGATATTCGGGGCTTGTCTGGCAATCGCTTTCGTCTCTGTGTGGAGCGGAAGACGCTACTTCGGCCATGTCTTACGCCGTATTGTCGGGCAGTCATCCGAGGTAGCGGATTCCGGCGAGGCGATGGGCTTTCGCCTCGCGGCACTCGGGGCTGTTCTTGGGGTAGCCCTGTTGGTGGCCTTCAGTGTGCACGCGGGAATGAGCCTTCACCTCGCGCTGCTGTTCTTCATCATATACTTCGCGCTTTCAATCGCGATCGCCCGAGTGAGGGCGGAGTTGGGGTCGCCCGTACACGACTTCCATATGGGGGGTCCGGATCGGGCGCTGCCGCGGGTGATCGGCACTATCAACCTAGGCCCTCGCGACCTGGGAATGCTCACTCAATACTACTGGTTCAATCGGGCCTATCGGGCTCATCCCATGGCAGGCTCCCTGGAGGGCCTGCAGATGATGAAGTGGGCCCGGGGCTCCGCGAGGCCTCTGACAGCGGCAGTGATGGTGGCGGTTGTGGTGGCGATTGTCTCCGGCGTATGGTGGTGGCTGCACCTAGGATACCGAATGGGGGCCGCTACGCACTGGAGGGCAATGGACTGGTTCGGCTTGGAGGCATACACTCGGCTCCAGTCTTGGCTGGAATCGCCGACGTCCGGGAACACTACGTCGCTTCTCGCGATCGGCGCGGGTTTCGCGACGACGCTGCTGCTCGCCCTTGCGCGGACCAGATTCGTGGGCTTCCCACTCCATCCGGTGGCTCTACCCATCGCCGCGAGCTGGTCCATACACCTGTATTGGACGCCGATGTTCATAGCAGGCGTGGTGAAGCTGCTCGTGTTCCGCTACGGGGGGCTTCGCCTGTACCAACGCGTGCTGCCGCTGTTCTACGGGCTGATTGTGGGGGAATCGCTGGTTGCGTGCACCTGGCCGATAGTGGGAGCGATCACCGGCGCGCCCATCTACAACGCGTTTGGGTGGTAGCTCGCCGGTCGTCGTCTTCTGCTGTCGCTCACGCACGCTGCGCCAGGGTGGCGTTTCTCAGGGGGGAGAGCCGGCTTCAGGCAGCAGCCGAACCGGCGATCGCGCTTGTTGGCGTCTGGGACCCGAGGAGAGCGCCGCTGAGGCTGACATTTCTCTCTGAAGTGGCACTTGGCATATCGGAGCATATGGGGTATAATGTGGACTAGCATGCCTGTGACGGCAAGCGAGTCTGGAAAGCCGTAGGACGTCGGGGTGAGGAACACGTCAGCTGCGTCGGCCGATCTCCGTTCCCGCGCTGCTTTCGGAAAGGAGACCGGCACGTGATAAAGGGTACCGTCAAGTGGTTCAACGACGGCAAGGGCTTCGGGTTCATCGAAGGGCGACAAAGGTCCGAGGGCCGTCAAGGTCCGACCTCTGTAGCTGAGCCTGCAAGTGGAAACGGCGAGCTCCGGCCTGTGCCGGAGCTCGTTTCTTTTCCCGGTGGTAGCGCCGCGCGGGCCGTCTTTCAACGGATGCGTGGCGGCAGCGCGTACCAGCGTCCGCGCTGTTCAGAAGTCCAGCTACTCCAGCAGCTTGCCGGTGCCCTCAGCCGGAGTTGGCGGTCTACTGGCCGTGCGCTCCTTGTCCCCATCTGCTCGCGCATGCCAGAGCTCGTCGCCATTCGTCCCGCCATCGGAGGCGCTCTTCACCGGCAGTGCCAGGGCGGAAGACTCGCTCAGGCTGCTGCTGGTCAGCCAGCTCTTCGACGGACCGGTAGTAGCCGACTCCCAGCCCAGCCAGGAAGGCGGCTCCCACGGCGGTAGTCTCGAGCAGTTTGGGACGTATGACCGGCAGACCCAGCAGGTCAGCCTGGAACTGCATCAGGAAGTCGTTTGCCGCGGCGCCGCCGTCGACCCGCAGTTCCTGTACATCTGATCTCTCGCTCTCGTCCATCGCCTCCAGCACATCGGCGACCTGATGGGCGATGGCCTCCAGCACGGCCCGCGCAAGGTGTGCTCGGGAGGTGCCACGCGTCAGCCCGACGATAGTCCCACGCGCGTCAGGCTCCCAGTACGGTGCTCCCAATCCCACGAATGCCGGCACTACCGTTACCCCACCGGTATCGGCCACCGAGTGCGCCAGGGAATCGGTCTCGGCAGCGCTCTCGATGATCCCCAGTTCGTCGCGCAGCCACTGGACGGCGGCTCCGGCAACGAAGACGCTCCCCTCGAGTGCATAGCTGGTGCTGTCACCGATCTGCCAGGCAATAGTGGCCAGGATTCCTTTCCGGGGACGGGGACACGCTTCACCGGCTTGGACTAGGAGAAAGCACCCCGTGCCATAGGTGTTCTTGGCCAGCCCAGGAACGAAACACCTCTGCCCGAACAGGGCCGCTTGTTGATCCCCGGCCATCCCGGAGATGGGCAGCCCGGCAGGGAATGGACCCTGAGCCACCGTTTCGCCTACCACTCCACTCGAAGCCACCACCCGGGGCAGTATTCCAGCGGGCAGGCTCAGAGCTTCCAGCATGTCGGGATCCCATGCCACCTCGTCCAGGTTGAGCATCAGCGTGCGGGAAGCGTTGGACGCATCCGTCACATGGGCGCTCCCGCGGGTCAGGTTCCACACGAGCCAGGAGTCCACCGTGCCGAAGGCGAGTTCCCCTCGCTCCGCCCGAGCGCGCAGCTCTGGATCCGAATCGAGCAGCCACTTCACCTTGGGCCCGCTGAAATAGGGGTCCAGTAGAAGGCCGGTGCGCTCGCGTGCCAGCTCTTCCAGTCCTTCGGCGCGCAGGGCCGCGCAGAGCGGCGCGGTTCGCCGGCACTGCCACACCACGGCTGGGCACACCGGACGGCCGCTCGACCTGTCCCACAGCAGCGTTGTCTCTCGTTGATTCGTGATGCCAACAGCCAGCAGATCACCAGGAGCGGTGTTTCCTGATTCCATTGCTCGCCCGGTGGCCACGCAGACCGACTGCCACAAGTCCAGCGGATCGTGTTCCACCCAAGCCGGGCGCGGGTAGTGCTGCGGAATGGGGGCATAGCCCCTGCTCCTGAGCCGCCCCTCACCATCCAGGATGAGTGCAGTCGTCCCTGTAGTGCCCTGATCAACAGCCAGAATGAGGTCAGGCATGATTCACCTCTCGCCCCGAAGGAGTCGTCGCTGCGGCGGTCGAGCAATCATCATCTATGCTTCGAGATCCCCCCGCTACAGTCATGCCGGCCTGACTGAGCGGTGAGGCCGAAGATCGCCTAGCGTCATCCAG
>JALGTG010000025.1 GCA_029821495.1 Candidatus Hebobacteria bacterium | reverse complement strand
ATGCGCAAGCTGCTCCACCTCGCCTTCGGCGTGCTCAAGCATCAGCGCCCCTTCGATCCCCATTGGACTCCCCGTCCCTCTTGACACGCAACACAGTATCTACAGGACCCGCCTTTGGCGGGTACGCAGGTTGGAAACCTGCGCTACCGGGAGGGGCGGGGGGTGGCGCGCGGGGGAGGTGTTAGATGTAGTTGAGGCCGGGGGCGGGGAGGGGGAGGGGGAAGACCGGCGAGAGGGCGCGGGCGAGATCGCCGGGCAACTGGGGCGCGTCGGGGGCGCCGAAGACGATCCGCGCGGCGTCGGCGAGGTCGAATTCGGCCCGCTGGTCGCCGCAGGCGAAGAGACAGGTTGTGCCCTGCTGGTCGAAGGAGAGCTGCCTGAGGTCGGCGCGTGGGAGAAGGGCGGCGAGGTGGGAGCGCAGGTCGCGCATGAGGCCGGGGAGGTTGAGGAGGCGGATGGTGTGGCCGAAGAGGGTGGCCGGGGCGGGGGAGGCGCCGAGAGAGGAGAGGAGGTGGAGGAAGGCGCGGTCGTGGGCGGGGATGGCGAGCTTGGCGCGGGCGGCGCCGGTGGCCTGGAGGATGGCGGGCAGGGAGTCGAGGATGGCGGCCCTGGAACCGGCGTATTCGCCCAGGATGCGAGTGGGGTCTGCGGGATCGGCTCCCCAGGGAGGGGCGGTGATGAGGTAGGCGACGGGGGCGCCGCTGGACTCAACGAGCCACATTTCGGGGCGCGTCTCGTCCCACCAGAAGCAGGTGCGGGCGAGGAAGTCGGCGGTGCGAACGAAGCGGGAGGGCTCGGCCTGGTAGAGGCGAGCCAGGGTCGGCCAGTCGTCGGCGGTGACGCGGCGGGGGGTGGCTGAGGAGGTGGGGGGAGGAAGGGAGTCGGGGGTGAGTTCGACGTGCAGGTAGGGACCGGCGTCTACGCAGTGGTGGCGGCGGTAGAGGCCGCGGCCGCCGGAGACGTAGAGGAGGCGAGCGCCGCGGGCGGTGGTCTCGTCGAGGCAGTGCTGGAGGATGGTCCCGGCCAGGCCGCGGTTGCGGGACTGCTCACGGGTGCAGACGCCGCCGATGCTGGCCACCTTGAAGGGGGAGCCGTAGATGGAGACGCGGTTGTGGATGGTCTGGATGTTGGAGACGACACGGCCGTCCTCGACGATGATGCGGGCGTAGCGGCGATGGACGGGCCGGCGGATGCGGGAGCGGAGTTCGCGCTCGGTGTAGCGCCGGGCGAAGTGAGGCCAGGTGGCAGAGAGGAGGTCGAGGAGTGAATCGAGTTCGTCCGACCGGGGGGCGCGTGGGCCGTCCAAGGCAGTGCTCCAGAGTGGGTTGTGTGGGCAATGCGGCTGCCGGGTCTGGGATGAGGGATTCGCCGCTGGCGGGGGGATGTCCTACAGACGGGAGGAGGCGAGCCCCGGGAGAAAGCTAGCGCTCGATGGGTTTGCCGGTTCAGGCTTACGGGGCCGAGTCGGAGACGGCCGCGGCGACGCTTATCTCTGTGCCGTCGGGGAGGTCGTGGCCCGCTCGCTGGAGGGCGGCGGCCATGCGGGAAGGGAGCTTCTGCTCGACGAAGGTGTCGCGGCCGGGTCTGGAGCGGGTCTCGACACGGACGATGCGGGCGTAGGTTGCGAGGGTCTGGGCCGATCCGATATTGGGGGGTTGTGCGAATACGTGGAACTCGCGGTCGAAGTCGTCGAGCGCGTCGGGGATGAGGGATAGGGCGGCGTCGGGGTCTTCGGAGGGGAGGGGGATGGTGATGGCGTGGGCGACGCACTTGGCGGTGTAGTTGCCGGCCCGGGTTATGGTGCCGTTGGGCACGTAGCGCAACTGGCCGCTCGGATCACGCAGTCTTGTGACTCTTAGGCCGACGCCTTCTACTGTGCCGAACATGCCGTTGATCTCGACGAGGTCGCCGACGGCGTATTGGCCCTCGATGATGATGAAGAAGCCGGTGACGATGTCGCGGACCAAGTTCTGCGCTCCGAAGCCGACGGCCAGGCCGACGATGCCTGCGCCTGCGAGCACGACACCGATGTCTACGCCGACTTGGTCGAGGACCATTACGCCGGCTGCGAACATGATGACGTACTTGGCGAAGTTGCGGAGAAGCAGAAGGAGGGTGGCGACGCGCTGACGGTGTGAATCGCGCTTGATGGATTCCCTGGTCTTGCCGAGAGTCGCGGCTATGACGGCGGCGACGATGTGGAAGGCGACCCATGCGACCGCGATAGTGCCGACGACACCGGCGAGGAGGGGGCCGGCGGCATTCCAGGTGATGCCAAGCTGGTCGAGGACGAGGATGCCGGCGACGAATATGATGCCCGCAGTGGCGAGGCCGGAGATTACGCGGAAGGCGGCAGAGACAACCTGACGGCTGGCGTCCGACTCGGCCCGGGCGTTGGCCCGCCGGGCGATTGCGCCTATGGCTCTGGTGAGGATGAGGTACGCGAGCCAAGCGCAGAGGAGAGTGAGAAGGACGTCGAAGATCGTACGGACGATCCCGGCGGGGAGCAGTTCGTGCAGCTGAGTCAGGAATCCCATGGCAGTCTATACCTCCGAGGAGGAAACAGTCGGGCTTAGGTTTCGTCACGGGCTCTGGATTTCCCGCTTTGGGGGATGAGAACTGGGGGTGGGAGGAGGGGGTCTAGGGGGCGGAGGCAGTTGCGAGGGCGGGACGGAGTCGCTTGGACCGCCACTGGCCGTCGCGCACGAGCACCTGGCCGCAGTCAATGTGGCGGATCCAGTAGAGGTCGGGGGGGATGGCGTCGTAGGGAGGAGGGTCGGGCAGGGGCAGGCCGAGGGCGAGGGAGACGTAGTAGTAGGGGAGGTTGCAGCCGGCCTCTGCAAGGAAGAGGGAGGTGGTGAAGAAGCGACCAGCGTTGACCTCGGTGGGGCGGGGAAGGCCGTCCGGGCCGCACTTGAGGTCGACTCCGTAGACGCCGTGCGGTCTGGGGTCGAGGGCGAGGATGGCAGCGACGGCGACGCGGTTGACCGCAGAATCGTGGACGCTGCGGGCGACGACCGGGGAGGAGGTGACGCCGCTGGGGGCGTGCTGGGGGAAGACAAACTCGAGGCGTTCTCTGGCGGCGGAGGTGACGATGCGGCCGTCGCGCCAGAGGGACTGAAAGGCGAACTCGGGGCCGGGCAGGTAGGCCTGGGCCATGAACTCCCAGTTTGCGGCGGATAGCCGCCAGTAGTGGAGCCAGGCCCGCGCTTGGTCGAGGCCCGTCGCTTTGCAGCTGCCGCGTGCGCCCGCGCCGGAGGTGGTGCGGAGCCAGAAGGGGAGGCCGAAGCTGGCCGCGGCCCTGCGCAGGTCGTCGTCGTCGTGAATGAGGAGGGGGACGTCTTCGCGGATAGTGGCGTGAGCCCACAAGCAGGCGGAGGTGTACTTGTTCTGTGCGCGGTGGATGGCGTGGGGGTCGGGGAGCAGGGAGGCCGCCGGCAAGTGCTCGCGGTGAGCGGAGAGGAACGACACATCCCAATCCGGCTGGCCGTGGAGGAAGTGAACGGATTCGGAATCACAGAGGTGGATGAGGAAAGGGAGGTAGTCCGGGGAGGTGGTGAGGGGGGCCTGATAGGCGGCGTCGAGGTCGCCCCACTCGAGGTGATAGGTGTTGGCGTCCGCGCCGACGATGTAGAAGGGCTGCGGCGCGAGGCGGAGGCAGCGGAGCACGTTCTGGGAGGCGGGACTACCGCAGCCCGTGAGCAGAATGCGGGGAATGGCCATGGTTGGGGTGGTGGCAAACGGCGTAGATCTCGGAGCACAGCTTGGGGGCCAGGGGGGCTAGGTCGAAGAATGCGTCGCGGAGTTCGCGGGGCCACGCCTCCATGAGGGCGCTGGGCAGGGGCTTGAGGAGTATGCCCTCCATGAGGGCGAGTTGGAGGCCGGCCGCGGCGATATCGTCGGCCAGGCGGCCCCAGGTGTAGACGCGCCGGTGGCCGATCGCGAGGTCGGTCTCGTTGAGCTGATCGAGGTGAGGGAGGAGGTCCATGTGGCGGCCGACGCGGCGGTGGAGTGACTCAGCATTTGGGACGATGATGTGGATTTCGCCCGCCTGGGCGAGCCAGTGCTTGGCGCGCGCCATGAGGGTCCGGGGTTCGGAGACATGCTCGAGCACGTATGCCATCACGATGAGGTCGTAGGGGGCCGATGGTTGGAACTCCTCGAAGAGGCAGTGGTGGACTCTGAGGCGACCGCGGTGGCCGTTTCGTGCGCCGAGGAGGGCGCGGACCTGGGCGACGTATCTGGCGGCCCCCTCCACTATGTCCAGGTGGGGGAAGGAGCCGGCCAGGTCCTCGCTCATGGCGCCGCCGGCGCAGCCGAGTTCGAGGGCGCGGCTGCCGTGGGCGCGGGAGAGTATCTGCTTGAGTGCGCGGCGGGATATCTCGTAGTTGAGGCCGCGTCGGCTGTCGAACCATTGGGCAACGTCGTCGAGGCGGGCCCGTTCATTCTCGGGCGATATGGATTGAGGCCCGGCCGCGGGCCGGCTTGCGGTCATAGGGGATCTCCCTCGCGGGGGTCGGTGTGCTTCACGCTGACGAGGGCGGCGCGGGCTTGCTCGATCTCTTCCATGACCTCGGGGGAGTGACCGCTGTGGCGGGCGGCCATCTGGTAGCACTTGACTCCGGCCTGGTATGCGCCGCTTTCGAGGTAGGTCTTGGCGAGGCCGAGCCATGCTGTGATGTGGGAGGGGTCTCGCTTGAGGACCTTCTCCCAGGCATCGCGAGCGCGCTCGAAGCACCGCTGCTCATGCTGCGAGCGGGCCAGGTTGCAGAGCATGTCCGGGTCGTCCGGTCTAAGGGCGACCGCGGTGTCGAACTCGCGCGCGGCTTGCTGGTGGCTGCCGGCGTGGGCGAGGAGGACGCCCAGGTTGTTGTGTGCGTGGGCGTCGTCCGGGTGCTGGGCAAGGATGGCGTCGAGTTGGACTCGCGCTTCGGCATGGCGGGTGGCGGCGAGCAGCGCGGAGACGAGCAAGTGTCTGGCCTCGGCGGCTTCGGGCCGGATGGCCAAGACGGCGTAGATCTGGTCGGCGGCGGCCCCCGCTTGGCCGCGCAAGAGGTGTATGACAGCGAGGCGAGTGCGGGGTTTCAGGTCGCGGCAGGTGAAGTCCTGGTAGTCGAGCATGGGACCGAACCGCCCGCGGGTGGCGGCGCGATAGGCATCGAGAGCTTCTTCGGTGCGGTTCTGGCGCTCGAGTTCATGGCCCCAGGCACAGAGAAGCTGGGGGTGGTCGGGCTGAGCTGCGAGGGCATCTTGGAGGACGTGCTGGGCGTCCGGCCAGCGTTCGAGGCGAGTGAGGGCGTCGGCGAGCAGGACGACTGCCTTGGGACGGAAGGAGCGGTCGGGCTGGGAGAGATCGAGTGTCCGCTGGAGCGATGCGATGGCTTGCTCGACGTGCGTGATGGCGAGCTGGGCCGCGCCGAGGTAGAAGAGAACGGCGGGGTTGTCGGGCTCGTGTGAGGCGCGCTTGGCGAGCAGCCGGAGGTTGCGCTGGGCGCGCTCTTCGATTGCGGCGCTGGGCTCCAGGTAGCCGTGGTGGAGGACGGGAATGCCAGTGAAGACGGCCTGGTGGATGGGCTGATCGTTCTGGTCGACGAGCTGCTCGTGGACAGCGCCTCGGAAGTGGATTCCTTCGCCGCTGCGAAAGAGGCGGGTGTGAGCGACCAAGTCGGCTGCCGAGGCGCCGGGCCGGTCGGGCGCGTGGGTGGTAAGCTGGCAGACGGATGCGGGGATGGGGCCGGCGAGGAGGTCGCGCAACTGATCGCACGATCCAGGGGGGAACTCTTCGTCGGCGTCCACTATCAAGATCCAGCTGCAGTGGGCGCGCTCGATGGCGGCATTGCGGGCAGCGGCGAAATCGTCGCACCAGTGGAAGCTGTGCACTTCGGCCCCGAACTCGCGAGCGATCTGGGGAGTGGTGTCGGCAGAGCCGGTGTCGACGAGGACGATCTGGTCGGCCACGGGGCGGATGCTTGCGAGGCATCGCGGGAGTGAGGACTCCTCATCCCTGGCGATGATGCAGATGGAGAGGGTGGGTCGGCCGTGCGCGGCGGCAGCGCGGTCTGCGCGCGATAGGGCGGCCTCGGCCTGTGCTCGAAGGCGGCCGTGGCAGGCGGGGGATCGGAGGAGAGAGCGCAACTCGTGTGGCGCGTCGGGGTGTGCCGGCCGCGCGTTGAGGCAGCTTATGAAGTGGCTGAGTGCGTCGGTGATGCGGGAGGAGTTTTTGGCGACAACGCCGAGGAGGTAGTGTGCGGTGGCGGCCCGGGGATCGAGGGAGACGGCCTGTTGGAGGTGATGCTGGCCGGCGTCGAGGCGGCCCTGCGAGAGGTCGATCATGCCGAGGGTGATTCTCGGGGCGGGGAGGGCGGGATCGAGCTGGATGGCCGTGTTGAGGACGTCGATGGCCTCTGTGGTGCGGCCGGCGCGCCAGAGGCGGGATGCGGAGTTCGCGAGGTGTGGAGCGTAGACCTCAGGCGAGCCGAATTCCGGTATGACGTCGAACGCGGCGCGATGCTTGCCCTCCGCGAGCAGGGAAAGGACGTAGGACTCAGGCTGCGGAGAGTCGCCAATCCCCAAAGATGACCTCCACGCGGTGGTGTGGCCGAGGCGATGCGGCTCAAGAGGAGTCTTCGGGAGCGAAGAGGCTGGCCTTTAGTGGGGGATGCGCGGAGCGAGGCGGCGCCAGGCATGTCGGCGACCAGCAGGGAGAAGGGGGATTGTCGGGAGGGGGGGCATATGCTGCGGGGTGGCTGGCGTTGACACCGGCGCGCGGCGCATGCTATACTGTGCCGCACAAAGAGGGGACGGGCAAGGGGGCGGCGCGCGCCTGCGGGAAGGGTGACGATATGGCACAGGGCAAGAAGGTTCTGGCGGTGGACGACGAGCGGCACATCGTCCGCCTGATTCAGGTAAACCTGGAGCGGGCCGGCTACCAGGTGGCGACGGCCTTCGACGGCACGGAGGCGCTGAAGAAGGTGGAGGGAGAGAAGCCCGACCTGATCGTTCTCGATGTGATGATGCCGAGGATGGATGGGTTCGAGGTGCTGAAGCGGCTGCAGGCCAACCCGGAGACGAGAGAGATACCGATCGTGATGCTCACCGCGAAGGCGCAAGATGCGGATGTGTTCCGCGGGTGGTCTTCCGGCGTGAGCGCTTACCTTACTAAGCCGTTCAACCCGCTGGAGCTGATAACATTCGTGAAGCGGATTCTGAGCGGCTACGATGAGTACGACGGCGGGGATCAGGTTTTCGAACTCTGAGCGGTTGGCAGCCAGACCAGTGAGCAACGCGCACTCGGAAGAAGAGGAAGCAGCCCGGACCTGGGTCTGGATTGCTGCGGTAGCCGGGGCGGCGGTCGCGGCGGCGGGGCTGGCGTTTCTTCTGCGGTTCCGAGATCCAGGCTACCGGATGGACCGGCTGCTGCGGCGGTGCGAGGGCCGCATAGGGGATGTGGAGACCTCGCTGGCAGAGCTCGAGGAGTCCCTGTCCTGAAGCTACTGCCTCTGCGCTTCGCCGCGGAGGCGGCACGGCGCTCGGTTGACAGACCTCCGCGGCCCACCAGGATTGGACGTGGCTGTCGATTGGCAACGAGGGCTGGAGCATGAGTGAGTCTATGCCGCCGACCGATGGATTCGGTCGGCGCATTGATTACCTGCGCATCTCGGTTACTGAGCGGTGCGACCTCCGCTGTGCGTACTGCTACCCCCGGCTCTGTACGGATTCAAGCCCACAGGATGTGTTGAGCGCCGAGGAGGTGGTGGCGATTGGCGCCGGGGGGGTGCGATTGGGCTTGCGAAGAATCCGACTGACGGGCGGCGAGCCACTGCTGCGGCCGGATCTGGAGGGGATGATTTCGCGACTGCGGGCACTGCCGGGGCTGCAGGATCTGTCTCTGACGACCAATGGCCAGAAGCTGGCCGGACGAGCGGCGAGTCTGGCATCGGCGGGGCTGATGCGAGTCAATGTGAGCCTCGATTCTCTCGATCCGGAGGTGTATGCGGCGATCACGTCCGGGGGAGAGGTGGGTGCGGTGCGAAGGGGACTGGATGCTGCGCTGGCGGCGGGGTTGTCGCCGGTCAAGGTCAACGTGGTGGTGAGTTCGCCGGCGGGGCTGGCGCGAGCAGGGGTTGGGGCCTTGGTCGATCTGGTGGAGCGAGAGCCGATTCACGTGCGGTTCATCGAAGCGATGCCAACGTGCTCGCAGGCTGGTTACCTGCCGGGGGAAGGAGTGCTGGACTTCCTGCGGCACCGGTACGAGCTGGCGCGCGCGCTCGGGCCGGAGGGCGGGGGGCCCGCGGAGTACTACCGGCTGAACGGGTCGCGGGGGACGGTGGGGCTGATCACGCCGATTTCGCAGCCGTTCTGCGATCGGTGCAACCGTCTGCGGGTGAGCGCAAGAGGAGAGCTGAGGCCGTGTCTGTTCAGCAAGAACGCTTTGGATGTGTTGCCGGCCGTGAGGAGTGGTGATCCCGTCGGCGAGGTCAGCTCGGTGCTGAGACAGGGGATCGCCGCCAAACCGCGGCGGTATGGGGAGATCGCCGAGCCGTCGGGGATTCCCGCGATGCACGTCATCGGCGGCTAGGGGCGAGCGTTCGCATGACGGGCATCGGCGGTCCCACTCGCGTCAGGTATCCGCATACCCGGTGGAACTTCGTCGTCATCATCATTGATGCGGGGTTCTTCGTGGCGTCGCTGGCGTTCATCGATCCGGGGACGGTGCTGCCGGTCCTGCTTCGGCACCTGAACGCGTCCGTGCTGCTGATCGGGCTGATGGGAGCGATCCAGCGGGCGGGATGGCTGGTTCCGCAGCTTCTGGTCACAAGCTTCGTGCTGCACAGGGAGCGCAAGTACCCGTTCGTGCTGTGGCCGGTGGTGGTGAGCCGCCTGCCGCTGGTGGCGCTGGCCGCTGGGTTCAGCAGCAAGTGGGGAGCTGAGCGGCCAGAGGCGCTTCTGTTCCTGACGGTCGCCGTTTTCGGGCTGTTCTTCTTCGGGGACGGGCTGGTGGGTGTTCCCTGGCAGGACATCTGCGCGCGGACGATTCCGCCCACTCTGCGGGGCCGGTTCTTCGGAGGGATCAACCTTGTCGGAGGTCTGCTGGGTCTCGGCACGGGGGAACTCGTAAAGCGCATCCTGGCGGATCCCGCCATTCCTTTCCCATACAACTACGGGCAGCTCTTCATCTTCCTGTGTGTCGGCATGGTGGTGTCCGCTGTGTTCGTGGCACTGATAAAGGAGCCGAGGCGCGGCCCTACGGCTGAGGCCCGGTCGCTGCCGGGGATCGTGCGTGCCATTCCCGCGATGCTGCGCGAGCATGTTCATCTGCGGCGGCTGATTGTGTGTCAGATTCTGCTGGGCGTCCCCCTGATGGCAATGCCATTCTATGCGGTGTACGCTACGGCGGCGGAAGGGCTCGATCTGCCGGCGGCGGTGTTGGGGTGGTTCGTGCAGGCGGCGGTGGTGGGATCGGCCGCTGCAAGCATGTTCTGGGCGTACATAAGCGACCGGGTTGGGAGTGTGCGCGTGCTGCGGGGTGTGTCGTGGGCGGTCTTCGGGGTGCCAGTCTCGGCGCTTCTGGTTCCGACGCTGGCTCGCGCGCTGGGGGCGGAGCACGCGATGGCGTACTTCTACGCGATCGTGTTCCTGCTGAGCGGCACCACTTGGAGTGGGACGTGGATTGGGTTCACGAACCACGTGCTGGAGATCGCGCCGGACGACATCAGGCCGCTGTTCCTGGGTCTGCAAGCGACGCTGAGCTCGCCTGCGATAATGATGCCCTTCATCGGGGGATGGCTGCTGGGGTATGTGTCGTTCGAAACACTGTTTGCGATCGCCGCGGTTGGCGGAGCGGTGGCTGTGGTATACGTGCGGCGGCTGCAGGAGCCGCGGGACATGTCGTCTGCAGGTGGGGAGATCCAAGGGGTCGAGGGTCCGCCCGAAGAAAGTAGCTCCTCGGGGGATGGCGAGGTCTGACGGTGCAGGAAGCGGGGACTGCGCTCTATCGGTTGTGCAGGGCATTTCTGAAGGTCTTCCTGCGCGTTTACTGCCGCTGGGAGGTATCGGGGAGGGAGCAGGTTCCCGAGTCCGGCGGGGTGTTGCTCATCGCGAATCACACCAGCTATTCCGATCCGCCGCTGGTCGGGGCTGCGTGCAGGCGCCCGGTGAACTTCATGGCGAAGGCGCAGTTGTTTGAGATACCGGTTCTCGGGTGGGTGATCCGGCGCACACACGCCTTTCCGGTGCGCCGGGGGGCGGGCGACCGGGGGGCTCTGCGGCGGGCGGTGAAGCTGCTGCGGGCGGGAAAGGTGCTGCTGATCTTCCCGGAGGGGACACGCAGCAGCGACGGGCGGCTGAAGGAGTTGGAGATCGGCGCCGCGTTTGTAGCTCTTTCCGCGCGATGTCAGGTAGTGCCGGTGGCGATAGTGGGTGCGGACCGTTTCCTGCCAAGGGGGAAGCCTGTGCTGCTGCCTGCGAAGGTGCGGGTGCGCTTCGGCGCTCCGCTAGACTTGTATCGATTCGACGGGCGGCGGCCGACCCGCGAAGTGCTGAAAGAGGTGTCGGAGGAAATGGCGGGGGCATTTCGGAAGCTGCTTCCTGCCGAGCGTCTGTGATCCGTCGTCGGGATGTTGGTGCAGGGTGCCGGGGCGGGGAGCATGGGGGGCTCGCGGCAGCGCAACTGAGCGGACCGCGGGGTGTCTAAAGCGCCGGAGGTGATTGGTGTGTCCGATTCGCTAAGATGGTCCCAAGTGAAGGTCCGCGAGCTTGCGGTGATGCTAATGGTAAGCGCCGTTTTAGGCGGCGTAGTGGCACTTGCCCTATTCGCTGTGTTAGGGCCGGGGCCTGTAGATGCCGCGCCGGCGGGGCTGGACGATCTCCAGTCGTCGTTCGTAGCGGTGGCCGAGCAGGTGCGTCCGGCCGTGGTGAACATCAATACGGAGCAGGTGGTGGCACGCGGGCGCGGGTTCTACTTCGACCCGTGGAGCGACGTGTGGCCTCCGATCCGGCCGTATACGCACTATGAGAAGGTGACCAGCCTGGGCTCGGGGTTCATCGTGAGTTCGGATGGGTTCATCCTGACGAACGCGCACGTGATCGCCGGGGCCAGCAAGATCAGTGTGACGCTGTCGGACGATAGTGTGTATCCTGCGCAGGTGATGGGGACGGACATGGGCAACGATCTGGCGTTGCTGAAGATCGAAGCGGGGCGGGGCCTGCCAGTGGCGCGGTTCGGGGATGCGGACGAGGTCGAGGTCGGGTCGTGGGCGATTGCGGTCGGGAGCCCGTTCGGGTTCACGGAGACGGTTACGGTGGGGGTGATCAGCGCGAAGGGGAGGGTGGTCAGGCAGGAGCGGGGCCGGCGCGTGATGAGGGACCTGCTTCAGACGGATGCGGCGATAAACTTCGGCAACTCGGGGGGCCCGCTGGTGAATATAGAGGGCGAGGTGATCGGTATCAACCAGGCGATCTTCTCACCGAGCGGGACGGGCAACATCGGGATCGGGTTCGCCATCCCCGTCAACGCGGAGACGAAGGCGGCGGTCGAGGAGGCGATCCGGTCTGACCGGCAGCCTGTGTAAGGGCGTTCCGGGCGGATCGGCGGGAGGGCGCGGCTAGCCGAGGGATGGTCTGAGTGCCAGGAGTGCGAAGAGCGCGGCGAGGGCGATCCAGGTATTGTGTTCTTTGTTGCGCCATACCCAGCGCCAGTCGAAGGTGCTTCGCCGGGTTCCTTCGATGTCGAGATGGGAGGGGGCTAGGAGCGGGAGTATGAGTGGGACTGCCCGGCGATAGTGGTCGAACGCGTCGCCGTGCATCCGCCGCAAGTAGCGCTCTTCCTGTCTGAGAGTCGGGATGTAGACGGCTAGTGCTATGAGGGCGAAGGCGGCGGCAATCCGCCAGTGGCCGAGGATGATTAGGAAGCCGACCGTGGAGAGCAGGCTGCCTAGATAGAGGGGATTGCGCACGTAGGCGTAGGGGCCGCCGACAGTCAGGGTTTCGTCCTTGACTAGATGGCCGGCGGCCCACGTTCGCAGGATCTCGCCGACGAAGACGAACGGGATGCCCCACCAGTGCCAGGCGGGCACTTGCAGCGCGACGGCCACTATCACGAAGAGGGGGGGCAGCCAGACGCGCACGCGGTTGAGCCAGATTTCCCTGCTGGTCTTTGGGATCAACACGCCAATTGCTTCGCCCCACATGTATGCGCCCCTGCCGGCCGCGGTCCGCGGCGCCGCTGCCGGGGAGTTTGGCGCGCGTGGGGCAGAGCGTGACATCACCGAGGGCTTGGCGCCTGGATCAGCGCGGGTCGAGATGACAAGGTTCCGGGTCGGCGTGTGCAGAACCAACGTTGGGGAGAAGCGCGCCCGCTAGCTGCGGCTCTTGTTTTCCTCATTGTGGTGTACGCTGTCATGCTCAACACAGTCGTGTGCATCAAGCAGGTTCCGGACACGACGCAGGTTCGGATAGACCCGGAGACAAACACGCTGGTGAGGGAGGGGATACCGGCGATCATCAATCCGTTCGACCTGGCGGCGATCGCGGCGGGGGTGCGGCTGAAGGAGAGGTACGGGGGGAAGTGCACGATGCTGTCGATGGGGCCGCCGATGGCGGCGGAGGCGCTGCAGAAGGCCCTCTCGTTCGGGGCGGACCGGGCTGTCCTGCTGTCAGATCGGGCGCTGGTCGGGTCGGATACGCTGGCCACATCGGCGGCGCTGGCGGCGGCGATCCGCACTATGGATGGGGAGGAGAAGGTAGACGTCGTTCTCTGCGGCAAGCAGACCATTGACGGGGACACGGCGCAGGTGGGTCCGGGGATCGCCACGCGGCTGGGTTTCTCGCAGATCACATATGTGGGTGAGATCGAGTCGGTCGATGCGGAGAGTCGGGTGCTGCGGGCGCGGAGGATATTGGAGGGAGCGGAGGAGGTGGTGGAGGCGCCGCTGCCGGCACTGCTGACAGTGGTGAAGGAGATTGGGGAGCCGCGGTATGCGTCGCTGCCGGCGGTGATCGAGGGGCTTCGTGCATCGGTGCCAGTGTGGGGGATTGGGGATGTCGGGCTGAGCGTCGAGGAAGTGGGGCTTGCAGGATCACCGACTCAGGTGCGACGGGTCTTCGCGCCGCCGGAGCGCGAGGGGGGAGACATCATCGCCTTCGATGAGGGCAATCCGGACCGGGCGGCGAATCAGCTTCTCGACCGCCTGCTGGCCGATGGGGTGTTGGAGGCATAGGGAGAGTGGCCGCGGAGGAGCGAGAGAAGCCCCGGCGCCTGGCCATCATCGACCGAGCAGGTTGCATTGGGTGCGAGCAGTGCGCGGCAGCGTGCCCCGTCGGCGCGATAGGCATGGACGCGGACAGCGTGGCGGTCGTGGATGCCGAGGAGTGCATCGGGTGCAAGAAGTGCGTGCTGGTCTGCCCGACATATGCGATCACGATGAGCGACGGGCCGGAGGAGGTGGAGGCCACGGCCAGCGCGGCGGAGAGCGAGAGGGCGGGGGAGGGGCGAGGTCGAGAGGTGTGGGTGTTCGTGGAGCACACGCAGGGTCAGCCGGCGGTGGTATCGTGGGAGCTGCTGGGGAAGGGGCGAGAGCTTGCGGGAGATCTGGGCGGCCGGGTGTGCTCGGTCATATTGGGAGACCGAGTGGGGCATCTGGTGAAGGAGTCGTTCGCGTACGGGGCCGACAAGGCGTATCTGATCGAGGATGCGGCGCTGTCGCACTACCGTACCGGTCCGTACCTGCACGGGATGGCGCGGCTGGTGCGGGAGCATGAGCCGGAGGTGGTGCTGCTGGGTGCGACGACGATGGGCCGCGACCTGGCGGGCGCGGTCGCCACGAGTGTGGAGACGGGGCTGACTGCGGACTGCACCGGGCTGTCTGTCGATCCGGAGACGAAGCTGCTGGAGCAGACCCGTCCGGCCTATGGTGGCAATATCATGGCAACCATCCTCTGCGAGCGGCGCCGCCCGCAGATGGCGACGGTTCGCCCGCGGGTGATGGAGATGCCGATGCGGGATGGTTCTCGCAGGGGAGAGATCGTGCGGGAGTCGCTGGGGCTCAGTGAGACTGAGGCGGCGGTGCGGATTGTGGAGTATGCGCGGGAGGCCGCGGGGGAGGGCGCAAGGATTGAGGACGCCGACATCCTGGTGTCGGGAGGCCGGGGGATCGGTGGATCGGAGGGGTTGGAGATGCTCCGGGAACTGGCGGAGGTCATCGGGGGCCGGGTGTCGAGCTCGCGCGCGGTGGTGGATCAGGGATGGATCGGGCATGAGCGGCAGGTGGGCCAGACGGGGAAGACCGTTCGGCCGAAGCTGTACATCGCGTGTGGGATATCGGGGGCCGTGCAGCACCTGGTGGGGATGGAGACGTCGGACATCATCGTGGCGATCAACCGAGATCCGCAGGCGCCGATCTTCGGGGTTGCGGATTATGGGATCGTGGGGGATGTGAACGAGATCGTGCCGGCCCTGACGCGGGCGTGTAGGGCTCGGCTGGCCTCTGGGGGCGAAGAGGGGGATGGATGGGGCGTGGCGGCCGGGGAGGGGGAGTGACGGATGGGTGAGCGTGGGGAGAAGTTCGAGGTGATAGTGGTCGGGGCCGGTCCGGCCGGGCTGTCTGCAGCGTATCTGCTGGCGAAGGCCGGGGTGAAGGTGGCGGTGATCGAGCGGGGCGACTTTCCGGGATCGAAGAACGTGATGGGGGGGATCCTGTACCGGCAGCCGACGGAGGAGATTCTCCCCGGGTTCTGGCGGGATGCACCGCTGGAACGGCACATAGTGGAGAGCCAGGCGTGGGTGCTGACGGAGAAGGCGGCGTTCAAGGCGGCGCACCGGCATGCGGCCTTTGGGGAGGAGCCGTACAACGCGTTCAGCGTGCAACGGGCTCGGTTCGACAAATGGATGGGGCAGAAGGTGCGGGAGGCGGGGGCGCTCGTCGTCCCGGAGACCGTGGTGGAGTCGGCCATCATGGATGGTGAGCAGGTGGTGGGGGTGCAGACGGGCCGGCCGGATGGGGGGCTGTACGCGGATGTGGTAATCGCGGCCGATGGGGTGAACTCTCTGCTGGCCCAGAGTGTGGGGCTGCGGGAGGAGATTCCCGCGGACCAGGTGGCACTGGCAGTGAAGGAGATCATTGCACTGCCGCGGGAGGTGATTGCGGATCGCTTCCAGGTGACGGGCGATCAGGGAGTGACGATCGAGCTTTATGCGGACTCGACCTGGGGGATGGTAGGGAGTGCTTTCATCTATACGAATCGGGATTCGCTGTCGGTGGGGTGCGGGGCGCTGCTGTCTCAACTTGTGGAGCGGGGGGTGGAGCCTAACGATCTGCTCGAGCGGCTGAAGGCACACCCCATGGTGGCGCCACTTCTGGCGGGGGGCGAGACGCGGGAGTATCTGGCGCACCTCATTCCGGAGGGCGGGCTGAGGGGGATGCCGGAGCTGTCGACGCACGGCATGCTGGTGGTGGGCGATGCGGCGATGCTGGGCAACAGCATGCATCGGGAGGGATCGAACCTGGCCATGATCTCCGCCAAGCTGGCGGTGGAGACTGTGCTGCGCGCGAGGGAGGCAGGTGACTTCTCGGGCCGCGCGCTGTCGCAGTACGACCGGCTGATGCGAGAGAGCTTCATCTACAAGGACTTGCGGAAGTACCGCAATATGGCCCGTTTCTTCGAGTCCCATCCCGAGTTTTTCGCACTCTATCCGGAGCTGCTGAATGAGGCGGCGCGGGAGATGCTGACGGTGGACGGCAAGCCGAAGCGGCGGAAGCAGCGGGAGATCTTCTGGGATGCGATGCGCAGGCGCAAGCCGTGGACCATGGCGCGCGACTTCTTCGGGGCTTGGAGGTCGATCGCGTGAAGCAGCTGACCCTGGAACAGAAGCTGTTCCTGAACGGCTTCCGGCCGGACGAGGAGTCGCACCTGCGGATCATCGACCAGGAGAAGTGTCGGCGATGTGAACTCAAGCAGTGCACGTATGTCTGCCCGGTGAAGACGTATCGCTGGGAGAACGACCAGATCACGGTGTTCTTCGAGGGGTGTCTGGAGTGTGGGGCATGCCGGATCGTCTGCCAGGAGTGCGAGAACCTGGAATGGAGCTATCCGCGAGGCGGGTTCGGGGTCAACTACCGGACCGGATGAGCGGGCCGCCGGTCGCCGCGACATCGGAAGAAGGTGCATGAATGGCGCTCATCGCCGCCGTGGTTCTGGGGGTCGTCCAGGGTCTCACGGAGTTTCTGCCCATCAGCAGCTCTGGCCACTTGATTCTGGTCCGGGCGGCTTTGCAGGGAGCGCTGCGGTCAGATGTTCTGGAGAACACCGATGTCAGCACGATGTTCGACGTTGCGCTGCACGGAGGGACGTTGGTCGCGCTGCTTGTGTACTTCTGGCACGACGTCGTCCGCCTGTTCCGGGCCTTCGTTGCGAGCCTGCGTCACGGGATCGCCGGCGACCACAACCGGCAGCTTGCCTGGATCTTGGTCGTTGGCACTGTTCCCGCCGCCGTCGCGGGGCTGACCCTGAAAGGGGTGATCAAGACGCACCTGCGCGAGGAGCCGCTGGTGGTGGCTCCTCTGCTGATTTCATTCGGCCTGCTGCTCTGGCTTGCAGACTGGCGCAGCAGGAGGGTGCGGGAGCTCTCCGCGGTCTCGTGGTGGGACGGGATCCTGGTGGGCCTGGCGCAGGCCGTTTCGCTGGCTCCCGGGGTGTCTCGCTCGGGGGTGACGATGACGATGTGCCTTGCGCGGGGCATGACGCGAGAGAGTGCCGCGCGATTCTCGTTCCTCCTCTCCATCCCGATTGTGGGGGGGACCGCAGCGTACAACCTGATGGACTTGGTACGCGACTACGGCAGTCTTCCGCCCGAAGCTGCCGGCATGTTCGTGGTGGGCACGGCAGTGGCGGCCGTCTCGGGCTACCTCTGCATACGGTACTTTCTGCGGTACCTGCGAACGCACGCCCTTGCGCCGTTCGTCATCTACCGACTGCTGCTGGGGGCGGCCGTGATCGTGCTGCCGGCAGTCGGCGTTGCTGTGGGCTAGGCGCAAGAGCCGCCGGGACACTCCTGACGCTACTCCTTCTGGTCGTTCCGCGGCAAGGGGACCAACTCGAGATCACCCCATGCGCCCAGGTGTTCACCCAGAATGACGGCTCCCCCCAGTAGTCCCGGTGTCTCTCTGACGAACACCAGCGCGTCCTCGGTGTCTGTCGCCTGCTGGACGCGATTGCCGAGCGCGGTGGCCGCGGCGTCGGCGAGGGCGGCCGAGTCTGCAAGCACTATCGCGGCATCGGCCCGTCCGAGGCTGAGAGAGTGTCCGACAGTGCCGGAGGAGGTGCATACGCCAAGGGGTCGAGCGATCTGCCTGACACGGACGCCGATGCGCCCCGACAGCGGTGACTGGCCTGCGTAGATCGCTACAAGTCGCGGCCGGGTGGTGTAGAGGAAGATGTCGCCGCCGTTCTCGACGATGATCTGCCCGGTTTCGCGGAGAAGCGCTTCGCCGACGTGCTGTGCGACGGCACCGGCGACGGCCGCCATGGGGCCCACGGCGCAGAGGCGGGCGGCGTCCGCCATCTCGGCCGCGATCGGCGGCGCGCCGGGAGCGGGGTCTCGCGGGTCCAGTGCTGCTGCGAAGTCGGGGTCGCGCTGGAGGTAGGCCTCGAGGTCGCGACGGAGGGCGCGGAGGGTCCGCGCGGCAGCTTCGCGGAGGGGGCGGTCGGCGCTGATCAAGAGGTCGGATTGGCCTGCGCGCACGTGGAAGGCGCAGAGCTCGGTCTGGACCCAGGCACGATAGGTTCGGTCTTCTGGGCTCATGGGCCAGGGGTGACGAGGCGGCGGCGGTCGCCGGCCCCGCGGGGCTAGAACTGAAGCTCCATGGCGTTGACGGGGCAGCAGGGGACACACTCGCCGCAGACGACGCACTTATCGGGATCGAAGAGGAGGCGCATGGTGGGTCTTTCGAGGGTAAGGGCCTCGGTGGGGCAGACTCCGACGCATGCGCCGCAGTCGACACAGCGGTCGTCGTTTTTCCGGATGTCCTGCACTAACGGCTGGAGCCTGATGCCGCGCTCCTTCAGGTATGCCGCGCCGTGCTGGAAGTCGGTATCCCGGCCGCTGAGTTCGAGCACCATCAGGCCCTCTTCCTGGGGGCTGACGGACGCCTTGAGGATGTTGAACATCAACCCGTAGTCCTTGGCGAGGCGGTAGATTATGGGCTCGCCGGTAACTGCGCGCGGGAAGTGGAGCACTATCCTGTGTGATACCTGCATGGTGAAATGCCTCCGGTGTTATGGTGCCGTTTGGCTCACTGGGGAGATTCCGGTGTCTGGGGAGGGTTGTCGGGCATTGGGCCCATCATCATGCCGGAGTCCGCGCCCGGGATCGCCTGGACGGGGGCGGTCAGCTCGAACTCCCCCTGTGCGATCCAGCCTTTCAACGTCTCTGCGATGTCTTTTGCGCGGGGGTAGCTGGACAGAGGTGTGGCTGGGACGGTCTTTCCCTCGACCTGAATCTCGCCTGACTTGAGGTCCGCGTAGGTGACGCGGGAGATGACGTCGGGCTGTCGCTGCGGGTAGGCGCCGCTGTAGTCGACCACCGGAGCGACGATGTCAGCGTCCGATACGGCGGTGTGGGCGGCGATGTCCTCGTCGAGGACGGGAATGGGGATGCCGAGGCCGACGATGAGAGTGGCACCGTAGCCGCGGAAGCTGGCGCCCCTGAGCCAGGCGGCGGCCATGTGCTTCATGTCGCCGAGGACGGCGAGAGTGCCGGCGCCCGCCATGGGCACGCCCTTCTCGTTACGCGGTGCGGCCGGGCTGTGTTGTGTTCCCTGCCAGACGACGTACCCGACGCCGCCGCCGAGGAAGATCCGGCTACCGAGGCCAATGGTGCGGTAGTGGGGGTCGTTGAGGAGCGGGGAAAGCTGTCCCGCGCTGCAGTAGTTGGCGGATGCGAGCTGGGGCTGGAGCGTACCCATGTAGGTGTAGATGGTGCGGCTGGAGCGGTTGACGGCGACGTTGTAGTTCTGATAGCCGTTTCTGGGATTGAAGAGATAGGCTTCGTTTATCTCATCGAGGGTGATCCAGGCGGCGAGCTCGCGGCGTGGGTAGCAGTCGGTGCCGTAGGCGGCGGCCTCGAGGAGCACGCGTCGACCGGCAACGAGATCCTCGATGACGTGGCCGCCACCGTAGCGGAACTCCCCGGGGAAGACTGAGTTTCTAGGGTCCTCATCCGGCAGGGCAGTGGCTCCGACGTAGAGGTCCACGGCGGCCAGCCCATCATAGGCGCGCACGCGATTGAGGCGGACCTGTCCGCCGCCCAGCTTGATACGGGGGCTGGGATGGCCGACGTTCATCATTGCGCCGGAGGAGCACATGGGTCCGAACGTACCGGTGGTCACGACGTCGATGGTGCGGGAGGCTTCCTTGGGGCCCTTCTCGGCCACAATGTCTACCATCTCTTCAGCGGTGACGACGACGACCTGGCCTGTGCGAATCTTGTTGTTGATCTCCTCCAGCGTCTTCGCCATGTAACTCCTCCTTGGCGGGACATCCGGCGATGGATTAGAAGTTAGTGCGGAATAGCACTAACTATGTGTCATAGAATAGCAGATACAGAGGTCTGGCGCAAGTGACGCAAGCACCAGCATGGGCCGGCGGCAGCACGCCAAGCTGGGCATGAAAACACCGTAGGCGGGCCGGTGCGTGACAGCAGTAGTATACTACTCCGTCGCGGACATGTACAGGCGCGCGGGCCGAGGCGCGGCGGCCGGCGGCGCGGTCCCCGCGGGAGATGCAACTGTGGAATAAGCAGATTGGGGATGGTCCACCCATGGAAGGGAGTCGGTGAGTTGGTGTGCCCGGTGTGTGAAAGCAATATTACACGGCCCGGAGATCGGTGTCACGCTTGTGGCGCCTATGTGGGCCTTCTGAAGCGCAGCCCGCGTCGGGTGACGTGGTGCGTGTGCGCATCTATCGCGCTGGGGCTGGCGCTGTTCTTCTCGCTGGCCTGGCAGGTGTTCGGCCCTATGCTTCGGGGGTGG
>JALGTG010000024.1 GCA_029821495.1 Candidatus Hebobacteria bacterium | reverse complement strand
CTGCGTCTCCTGCGGACACACCCTCCCGCAGATCCCCGGCAGGTTGTTCTTGTCCTTCAGCGCCCTGACGGCATCCTCGAACCGCCTCTCATGCAGTGCCTTGATGAACCCCGGAATGTCTATGCCCACCGGACACCCGTCTACACACTTGGGCTGCTTGCACTGAAGACACCGCTCCGCCTCGGACAGCGCCGCCTCCAGATCGAATCCGAGCGCCACCTCCTCGAAGTCTCTCGCCCGCTCCTTCGGGTCCCTTCTCGGCAGCGGATTCCTGGGCACTCTCTTCCCTTGTCTCTTCGCAGCCCCGTCCGTCTCCTTCGGCATCTTTCACCTCAACGCGCTCCCCAAATCGGTAGGGCAGGAGCGCGTCTCCTGCCCCTGCAGGGCGGGTGCGTCTCTGTGTCCCCTCCGCTCCCTGCTGTCACCCGCAGCCCACCTGGCCCGGCTCACTCGGACTCTTCTGCCTCCGCCCCGTCTCCCTCCATCCCCGACACCACCTCCTCCAGCCGGCACTGCTCCTCTTCCGCCACATACGCTCGCTTCCGCTTCGCCAGCTCGTCGAAGTCCACCTGATGTCCGTCGAAGTCCGGCCCGTCAACGCACGCGAACTTCACCTCGCCTCCCACCGTCACGCGACATCCCCCGCACATTCCCGTCCCATCCACCATGATGGGATCCAGGCTCACCAGCGTCGCCAGCCCGTACTCCTTCGTCAGCTCCGTCGTCGCCTTCATCATCGGGATCGGCCCGATCGCGATGCAGTAGTCGTACTGCTCCCCACCCTCCAGCAGGCCTCCTTCGTCCGGGCCCCCAGGATAGTGATAATCTCGTTCCCCGCCTCCGCGAAAGCTCGTATCTCCGGATACATGAACGCGATCCCCACGCCCCCTCCCACGCACACCACGCGGCCGTACTGCTTCACCTCCGTCGGCCGTCCGAGCGGCCCGAGCACGTTCGCCAGCGACTCCCCGACCTCCAGCCCCGCCATCTGGCGCGTGGAGAAGCCGACCGCCTGGAACACGACCGCTATCGTGCCCTTCTCGGGGTGGTGCTCTGCAATGGTCAGCGGAATGCGCTCCCCTCGCTCGTCCACGCGCACAATCACGAACTGCCCGGCCCGCGCCTTTCGCGCAATCCGCGGCGCCTCCACCTCCAGCCGCGTTACCCCGGGGGCCATCACCCGCTTGGAGACGATCCGGTATCCGCTCATAGCCTCTCAATCCAGCCTACTGCCAGTGTCGTCACACCCCCGCCGCGAACGCGCGCCAAACCCCTCGCCCCACGCGGAGTAGGGGAGGACCCACTTCATCCTCCCCAGCCGGAGGAACCAGCACCTTCACGGTGTGCGGCGTCGTCCCGGCTTCGACCCCCTCCCCCCTGGCGGCAACCCTCTCCATCCCTTCCGCTCCTGCCCCGCTTCTCGTTCCATACCCAACTTTCCTGCCACTTCCGATGTCCTGGCAGGGGTCCGCAGCCCCCCGCAGAATCCTGTACGGCAGAGCTCTGCTGAGTTACCGCACACTCTTGGCGCACATCTTCCGCAGAGTCGAAGATAAGTTGTGACAGCAAAGCATTCCTGGGCCGCTGTCATCCTACTGGGGGCCGCACTCTCCAGCGTCCGTCCCGGCACCGGCGCGTCCCCGCGCTACGAGGCGGAGCGTGCAGCTATGGTCGAACACCTCCGCTCCCAGGGCATACGCAGCGAGCGCGTCCTCGCCGCCATGGGCAGCGTCCCCAGGCATCGCTTCGTATCCGAAGAGCACCAGGATCGCGCATACGACGACGTTCCCCTCCTTGCCGCCGGCGGCGGCCCTGCCTGCTGTCGTCCCTACGTGGTCGCTCTCGCTGCCCAGGTTCTCGACATAGAGCCCGACGAGAGCGTCCTCCAGGTGGGAGCGGAATCCGGCTACTGCATTGCCATCCTGTCCCACTTGACCTCAAAGCTGCATGTAATGGACGCCCGGCCAAAGGTGGCCGCAGCCGCCCGCAAGCGCCTCGAAGCGGCCGGCTCCTCATCGCCCACCTGGGAGAACGGCCAGGCGTGCAAGGTTGGTTGCGCCGGGCACGCGCCCTACGATGCCATCCTCATGACGTGCGCCACCAAACTGGTGCCCGACGAGCTCTTTAAGGAACTCGCCGACAACGGCCGCATGGTTGTCCCCCTCGACCAGGGCCCCGAGCAAACGCTCACCTGTGTGCGTAAGACCGCCCCCGTAACCCGCACTGACAAGATGCTCCAACTGCGCGCTAACATCGCGGAGTGTAAGCGCGGCCCCTAACTCCCCCGCCGCGTCCTGGATCCATGAACCAAGTCGACCTCTTCATCCTCGCCATTGTCGGAGCATTCGCACTCTCGGGGGCTCGGCGCGGCATCATCCTCGCCGGCGGAGACGTCATCTCCCTCGTCATCGGCCTCATGCTCGCCGCCGTCGCCTATCCCATCGGCGCAGCCCCCCTGCGTTGGGTGTTCCACGCCGGTCAGGCCCTGGGCGACTTCCTCGGCTTCGCCCTCGTCGCAGTCCTAGGCGTGGTCCTCGCCGGATGGGGCTTCTCGTTTCTAGCAGAACGCTTCCAGACATCCAAGGTCGCCAACCGCATCGGCGGCGCCGGCTTCGGAGTAGTCTTCGGTGTCATCCTGGCCGCGGCCCTCATTCTCGTCTCGGGTTTCATACCCGGCGCCGCGGCGCCGGTCGGCGAGTCCGCCCTCGGCCCGCGGGTCGTCGCCCTCGTCCCCAGCCTCCACGAGAACCTCGACGCCGCCGGCCTCGCTCTTCCCAAGCTCATGTACCTGCCGCGCGATTACCGAGATGAGCTTGTGGAAGCCCCCCGCGGCATCCGCTTCCTCCGCATCAACTTCGCCCGACTCGACGGCGCCATGTGCATCAACTGCCGATCTCCCGTCGAGTTCGTCGGCTACCGCTTCTCGCGTGGCACCCTCATGTCCCCGAAGTTCCGCTGCCCGAACTGCGGCCGCACCAGCGACGGCTGCCAGACTTTCGAAGGGTTCCACACCATCTACGGCGCCTGCCCCGTCACACTGGCCGATGAGGGCGTGCTCTTTGACTGCGGCGTCTGGACCAACGATTGGTGGGTGGTCCCCTTCGGCCCCTGCCCCGTCTGCGGAAAGGAGCACCACCAATCGCCCCAGCCGTCGCTCCCTACGGCTCCCTACGCTGCTCTCACCCCTGAACTGCGGCGCCTATCGCCCCTCTGACGTAAGCTGCTTGAAATCGAACATCCCCAGCGCCGTACACCACTCCACAAACGTGGCCCGTTCCTCCCCCGCGTACTCCTGGAATATCCGCAGCCCGTCACGGATCGGCCGCAGCTGCTTGCCGATCGGACACGGCATCCACTCCACCCGCCCGAACAGGCGGCACACCAGCGGCCGTGCTGGGTATACCAGGCACCGCCGCCGCGCCACGTCATAGAAGAGACATGCCTCCGTCTCGATATCCTCGAACCACGCCACCCGCTTCTCTTGCTCCATCACCCGGATCACCTGGCTCGGATCCAGACCCCGAAGATGCTCCACGATGCGGTCGAACTCAGGCCGGGTCATCTGGATCCCGGCGACACACCGCAGCCCACATTCGTGGCACCCGTCGCATGGGTCCCCGCTCTCGTCTTTCCTCGCGATCTCCCACCAGTCGGCCATCTTACTTGTCGCTAGCCCCCTTCGCCTCTATCTTATATCCTCCCATCCCTCAGATCAACCGTGTGCTCTCGCGTTTGACAACCCCGCGCCCCGTTGCTACAATACCCCAATTCTCTGGCGGCGGACCGGCAGGGGTCGATGCCGACTCTGTACTGCCGCCCGTCTGCTTCTCGGGAGAGGCGGCCCGCACAGGCCCTTGCCCGACGGCGACGAGCGGTGCCCACCTCGGCCGGCTCCCTGCCCACCGGGCAACCGGACGCGTTTTCCGCCCCCGGATGAGGTCCCGACGGTGGTAGCCCTTCCGCAGCACTCCACCAGCTACCCGTCGATCCTCGGCAGCTAACCCGCTACAAGGAGGGCCGCACCGGCGTGGAGATACCAATCGGTCGTGCACGAAAAGCCCGACAGACCTTCGGCTTCGACGACGTCGCCCTCGTGCCTGGAGCGACGACGCTCGATCCGAAAGATGTCGACCTGACTTGCGAGCTCGCAACGCTCCGCCTGGACCTGCCGCTCCTCGCCTCCGCGATGGACGCAGTAGTCGATGTCCGTTCCGCGACCGTGCTCGCCGAGCTGGGCGGCCTCGGCGTGCTTCACCTCGAGGGCCTGCAGTGTCGCTACGAAGACCCCGATCCCCTGCTCGAGCGGATCGCCGCCGCCTCCGCCGAGGAAGCTGTCACCGTCATCCAGCAGGCCTACCAGGAGCCCCTCAAAAACCATCTCGTCGAGCGCCGCGTGGCCGAGCTGAAGGAGAAGGGCGCCAAAGTCGCCGTGTCGCCGACCCCGATCTTCGCACAGCGCGCCGCCGAGATAATCGGCCCCGGCAACATAGATGCCCTCTTCATCCTGGCCACCGTCACCACCGCCCGCCATATCTCCTCCCGCTACCAGAGCCCTGACTTCAAGCGCCTCGCCGACCAGGTCCAGGCCCCTGTCTTCGTGGGCAACTGCGTCAGCTACCAGGCCGCACTCGAGCTCATGCGCGCCGGCGCGGACGGCATCCTCGTTGGCGTCGGGCCCGGCGCCGCCTGCACCACCCGCCGCGTCCTTGGTATCGGCGTACCCCAGGTCACCGCCGCCGCCGACTGCGCGGCCGCCCGCGACGACTTCGAGACGGAAACCGGCAAGCGCGTCCCCATCATCCTCGACGGAGGTATGCGAGTCGGCGGCGACATCGCCAAGGCCATCGCCGCCGGAGCAGACGCCGTCATGATCGGCTCTCCCCTCGCCGCCGCCGAAGAGGCCCCCGGCCGCGGCTACCACTGGGGCATGGCCACCTCCCACATGGGCCTGCCTCGCGGCACCCGCATCCACGTCGGCACCTCTGGACCCATGAAGCAGATCCTCCTCGGCCCCGCCAAGCGCGACGATGGCACCCTCAATCTCTTCGGTGCCCTCCGCCTCTCCATGTCCTGCTGTGGAGCGAAGAACATCCGCGAGATGCAGCAGGCCGAGATCGTCGTCGCCCCCGCCATGCCCACCGAGGGCAAGGCCCTCCAGCGAGCCCAAGGCGTCGGGGGCACTCGCTAGCACGTCGCCAAGAAAGCGCGTCTATGACCATACAGAATTCGCCCAAAGCCGAAGAGCTGGTCATTGTCCTCGACTTCGGTGCTCAGTATAGCCAGCTCATCGCACGTCGCATTCGAGAGTGCCACGTCTACTGCGAGATTCTCCCCCATGACACACCCGCAGGGCAGCTCCTCGCTCGCCGCCCAAAGGGCATCGTCTTCTCCGGCGGCCCCAGCAGTGTCTACGAAGACGGCGCGCCGGTCTGCGATCCTCAGATCTTCGACGCCGGCATCCCCATTCTCGGCATCTGCTACGGCATGCAGTTGATGGCGAAGCTCCTCGGCGGCAGCGTGAGCGCGGGCGAGCAACGGGAGTACGGAAAGACCGAGATCACTGTCCTCGACCACGGCGACCTCTTCCAGGACCTCAACCCCCGCCTCATCGCCTGGATGAGCCACGGAGACCGCGTCGACAGCGTTCCCCCCGGCTTCGCCGAAACCGCACGCACCTCCAGCGCCCTCGCCGCCATGTCCGACCGCAGTCGTCGCATCTTCGGAGTCCAGTTCCATCCCGAGGTCGTGCACACGCCCTGGGGCGCTGAGGTGTTCCGCAACTTCCTATACCGCCAGTGCGGCTGCCGCCAGACTTGGACCCCCGCCTCCGTCGTCACCACCGCCGTCCGCGGCATCCAAGACCAGGTCGGCGACGGAAGAGTCGCCTGCGCGCTCAGCGGCGGCGTCGATTCCGCCGTCACCGCCGCGCTCGTCCATCGTGCCATCGGCGACCAGCTCACCTGCGTCTTCATGGATCACGGCTTCCTCCGCAAGGAGGAGGCAGGCCAGGTCGTGCGCACCTTCCGCGAGAACTTCCACGTCAATCTCGTCCACGTCCAGGCCCAGGAACGATTCCTCAGCCGCCTCGCCGGCGTCGTCGACCCCGAGGAGAAGCGCCGCATCATTGGCGAGGAGTACGCCAATGTCCTCGAGGAAAACGCCAGTGACCTCGGCGACGTCCAATTCCTCGCCCAGGGCACTCTCTATCCCGACGTCATCGAGAGCGGCACCCGTCAGGCCGCCCGCATCAAGACCCACCACAACGTGGGCGGCCTCCCCGAAACCCTCAAGCTTCAACTCGTCGAGCCCGTTCGCTACCTCTTCAAGGACGAAGTCCGCGCGGTAGGGGAGGAGCTCGGGCTTCCGGACGACATCGTCTGGCGCCATCCCTTCCCCGGCCCGGGGCTGGCCATTCGCATCCTTGGCGAGGTCACACCCGACGGCCTCGACACCCTCCGTGAGGCCGACGCCATCATCATCGAAGAGATCATGGCCGCCGGCCTCTATCGTCGCCTCTTCCAGTGCTTCGGCATCCTGGCGCCCATCAAGAGCGTCGGCGTTATGGGCGACCAACGTACCTACGGCGGCGCCATCGTCCTCCGTGCCGTCACCAGCGACGACGCCATGACCGCCGACTGGGCGCAGCTCCCCTACGAAGTGCTCTCCCGCATCAGCGTTCGCATCATGAACGAGGTCCCCGGCGTCAATCGCGTCGCCTACGACATCAGCTCCAAGCCTCCCGCAACCATCGAATGGGAATGAGGTGCTTTGCCATGACGTCAGACATCAGTAAGATCCTCTTCACCGCCGATCAGATCCAGGCCAAAGTCAAGGAGCTGGCCGAGCAGATCGAGCGCGACTACCGGGACAAGAAGCCTGTCCTCGTCGGCGTCCTCAACGGCGCCTTCGTCTTCCTCGCCGATCTCATGCGCCACCTCGACCTGGACTGCGCCGTGGACTTCGTCTCCTGGTCCAGCTACGGCAAGGACACCTCCTCCAGCGGCGTCTTCCGCATCATGAAGGACCTCGAGACCAACGTCGAGAGCAAGCACGTCCTCATCGTCGAAGACATCATCGACACCGGCCTCACCCTCCACTACCTTCTCGACACCATCCGCGCCCGCAAGCCCGCCAGCGTCAAGGTCGTCGCCCTGCTCGACAAACCCAGTCGCCGGCGAATCGAGGCCAAGGCGGACTACCTCGGCTTCCAGATCCCCGACGCCTTCGTCGTCGGCTACGGACTGGACTTCGCCCAGCGCTATCGCAACCTATCCTGCATCGGCATCCTCAAGCCGGAGATCTACGCCGGCCGAGGCACCCCGCCCGACGAGATCGAATGATCCCATCACTCCCTCAAGAAACTGACCCCAGTCGGGTGTACATTCCCCCTCGTCTGTGGTATAATGCCCGCGGTGAACCCCGGACGAATCCCTTGAGGCGCGCGTCGCCCGACTCGGTTTAGGTTCCACCGTCGTAAAGGCAAACGCGGGCGCGCGGGGGTCCCCAACCCCCACACCTGCTATGCGGACTGCTACCCCTACTGGAGCGGCATATCCACAGCACGGCTGAACTCAACGGCCCAACGGATCGGCCACACCGCTCACCGCCAGACGAGCCGCACTCGGCAAGCCTGGCTGTGCTGACCGGACCCTGAGTGTGCCATCTCGCTGACACCACGCCCCACAAACCACTTCGCCCTCCCACGGGCAAGACAAGGTACGAGAAGTGCTCGAACTTGCACAGCTACAGGACAAGAACGTCAGTGACCTCCAAGAGCTCGCCAAGGAGCTCTCCCTGAATGACGTCGCCAAGCTCCGCAAGCGCGACCTCGTCCTCCGCATCATGCGCGCGCAGGCCGAGCAGAACGGCCTCCTCTGGACCCAGGGAGTGCTGGAGATCCTCCCGGAGGGATATGGCTTCCTCCGCGTTAACAACTACCTTCAGAGCCCCAAGGACGTCTACGTCTCCCAGTCTCAGGTCAAACGCTTCGGCCTCAAGACCGGCGACGTTATCGTCGGGGCCGTCCGCCGACCCAAGAGTGGGGAGCGCTACTACAGCTTGCTCAAGCTGGAAGCCGTCAACGGAGCCTCACCCGAGAGCATTCGCAAGCGCACCGCCTTCGACGATCTCACCCCCATATACCCCTGCGACCGCCTCCGCATGGAAACCACTTCGGACAACGTCTCCGGGCGCTTCATCGACATCGTCGCCCCCGTCGGCAAGGGCCAGCGCGGCATGATCGTCTCTCCCCCCAAGGCTGGCAAGACCACCCTCCTCAAGCTCATCGCCAACAGCATCACCACCAACCATCCCGAGGTCTACCTCCTCGTCCTGCTCATAGACGAACGCCCCGAGGAAGTCACCGACATCCGACGTTCCGTGGACGGCGAAGTCGCCGCCTCCACCTTCGACGAAGTCCCCGAGAACCACCTCAAGCTCCAGGAAATCGTCCTCGAACACGCCAAGCGCCTCGTCGAATCGGGCCGGGATGTTGTCGTCCTCCTCGATTCCCTCACTCGCCTCGGCCGCGCCTCCAACCTAACCGTTGCACCCAGTGGCCGCACCCTCTCCGGCGGGCTCGACCCCAGCGCCCTCTATCGGCCGAAGCGCTTCTTCGCCTCTGCCCGCAACATCGAGGAAGGCGGCAGCCTCACCGTCATCGCCACCGCCCTCGTTGAAACGGGCAGCCGCATGGACGACATGATCTTCGAAGAGTTCAAGGCGACCGGCAACTGGGAAATCGTCCTCGACCGCTCGATGGCCGACCGAGGCGTCTTCCCCGCCATCGACATCCCTCGCTCCGGCACTCGACACCAGGAGCTTCTCTTCTCGGACGAAGAGCTCCAGCGAGTCTACCAGCTCCGCCGCGTTCTCAACTCCCTCGACGTCACCCAGGCCACCGAACTCCTCCTCACCGGCATCCGCAAGACCCCCTCCAACGCCGAGTTCCTCAAGTGGGTCCAGCGGGAACTCAGCAAGGAATCGAAGTGAACCCCCTCCGCCCCGACCGGAGCTGCCGACCGTGACCAGCCCACCGGGTGAAGTCGAGGTCCAGGTCGTCGGGGTCTTCGAGCACCGAATCGAGCTCCGCGATGAGGAGCAGCGCATACCCCTCCTCGTCCTCCGTGACCCCAGCGAGAGGGAGCTCCGCGTGCCCATTGGCTCCTGCGAGGGCCTCGCCATCCACATCTCCGTCCAGCAACAGATAGTCCCCCGACCCCTCACCCACGACCTCGCTCTTCGGCTCATCCAGAAGCTCTCAGCGGACATCCATAGAGTCGTCATCGACGACTTCACGGACCACGACTTCCACGCCACACTCCATCTCCACACCGCCCAGGGCGCCCTTTCCATCGAAGCCCGCCCCGGCGATGCGGTCGCCCTCGCTCTCCGTGCCGAAGTCCCCATCTTCGCCACAGAAAGCGTGCTCAACCAGATCGCCCAGACCGATCCCGACACCCCCTAGCCCGAGGCCGACGCAGTGGTCATCATAATGCAGACCGGCGCTCCTGAGTCCGAGGTGGACGCCGTCCTCCGCGCCGTCGAGGGCGCCGGCTTTCGCCCCTGGGTCAACCCAGGTGTCGAGCGGAAGGTCATCGCCCTCCTCGGCGCTGTTGACGCCGAGAAGGCCGAGCTCGTGGACCATTTCTCCGCTCTCCCGGGCGTGGAGCGCGTCACCCTCATCTCCGAACCCTACAAGCTCGCCTCCCGCCGCACTCGTGCCGAGCCCTCCCTCGTCGACATCGGCACCGTCGCCATCGGCGGCCCCCGGCTCACCGTCATCGCCGGGCCGTGCAGCGTCGAAAACCGCGAGCAGATGATCGAGACCGCCCGCACCGTGAAGCAAGCCGGCGCCAACGCATTGCGCGGCGGCGCCTTCAAACCTCGCACCTCACCCTACAGCTTCCAGGGACTCGGCGTCGCCGGCCTCCAAATCCTGGCCGAGGCGCGCGAACTCGTCGGCCTCCCCATCGTCACGGAAGTGCTCCACCCCAACGACCTCGACGACATAGTCCAGTACGCCGACATCATCCAGGTCGGCGCCCGCAATATGCAGAACTTCCGCCTCCTCCAGGAGGTCGGTCAGACCGGCAAGCCCGTCATCCTCAAACGGAATCCAGGCTGCCGCGTCCGCGACCTTCTCATGGCCTGCGAGTATGTCATGCTCGAGGGCAACCCCAACGTCATCCTCTGCGAGCGCGGCATCACTACCTTCGAAGACGCCACTCGCTACACGCTCGACCTCAACGCTATTCCCGTCATGAAGCGCCTCAGCCACCTCCCCGTCATAGCCGACCCCAGCCACGCCACCGGCGACTGGCACTACGTGAAGGCCGTGGCCCTCGCCGCCGTCGCTGCCGGTGCCGACGGCCTCATGATAGAAGTCCACCCCAACCCGGCCGCCGCTCTTTCCGACGGCCCGCAGTCCCTCCGTCCGGACAAGTTCTCCGACCTCATGCAATCGCTTACTGGGCTCGCCACGGCCATCGGCCGCGAACTGCCGGTGCCGTGCGAGTAGCGGAGTAGGGGAGGACCCTCAGCGCATGCCCTCGCGCGGCCGAAACCCCTCTGACCCCTTCGCCCCCATTGCCCCCCATTACGACACCCTCATGTCCAACGTCCCTTATGACCTCTGGACTCAGTACGTCGTCTTGCTCGCCTCCCGCGCCGGCCGTCCCGTCCGCCGCGACAGCGCCGTCCTCGACCTCGCCACCGGCACCGGATCAATGGCGCTCGAGTTCGCCGCCCTCGGCTGCCGAGTCACCGGGATAGACTGCTCCGATCCCATGCTCCAGCAGGCACGGAAGAAAGCCGCTGCCCAGTGCCTGGACATCCCCTTCCTCTGCCGCGACCTCGCCGACTTCCACCTGCCACCCAGCTTCGACCACGCCGTCTGCCTCTACGACAGCTTCAATTACATCCTCGAACCCACCGAGCTCAAACAGGCGTTTGCCAACGTCCGCGCCGCTCTCAAGCCTGCAGCCCTGTTGATCTTCGACGTCAATACTGTCACAGCACTCGAGCAGGAGCTCTTCACTCAGCGGAACAGGCCCGGATCTCCCGTCGAGTATCGCTGGCGGAGCAGGTACAACCCAAAGACCCAGCTCAGTCGCATCAAAATGGATTTCCGAGTCGTTGACACAAACGAGCGCATCTCCATCGTCCATCAGCAGCGAGCCTACACCGACGCTGACCTAAGATCGGTCCTCACAGATGCCGGCTTCGCGAGCATTACTGCCTACGACGCATACCGCACCACGCCTCCGACCCCAGAAAGCGACCGAGTCTTCTACGTCGCGGCTCTCCCAGACTAGCCACTCGCAGGCTCACACCCAGCAGCCGATCCGCACTCCGCACCGCCGCCGATCAGTCGTGCCCTTCCCCCGGGAGAGCAATATGTAACATAACAGTAATTATCGGACGTAGAATGCGCATTTCCAACTAGTCCCCAAAACGCCAACTCGCGCCCCTCCCCCTCCGCCTCGCGGCCCTGCCTCACCCCAATTCACCGCCGCCAATCGGTAGGTCTACCTCTCGCCCGCCCAGAAAGACTCCCAGGATGGCCAGAAAGACGTGCGAGAGCAGCAGGGGAGGCCCCGCGGGACGCGGGCCTGTCGCGGGAGAGGCGCGGCCCGTCTGGTCGCGACGGCACGATTTCATCGGCATAGGGGCGTTGCTCCTCCTCCACCTCGGCTTCCTGTGGCGCGCGGCACTCCTCCGCGGCTTCCTCATCCACAGCGACATCTGCTACTTCTTCGAGCCTGCCAAGGCGCTGCTGCACGAGTCCCTTAAGGCGGGCCGCCTTCCCCTATGGTCGCCCTACATCTTCTGCGGCTACCCAATCGCGGCCGAGGGTCAAATCGCCGCCTTCTATCCTCCCTCCCTCCTCATTTCCTGGCTCCTCCCCTCCCCCGCCGCCATCAACTGGCTTGTCATCTCTCATCTCCTCCTCGCCGCGGTCTCCATGTACCTGCTCGCCCGCGCTCTCGGCCTCTCTCCATTCGCCGCTTGGTTGGCGGCCCTCACGTTCTCCTTCAGCGGCTACCTTTTCGCCCACCTCCACCACGTCAGCCTCATCTGCGCGGCCGCCTGGCTGCCCCTCACCATCCTGTTCATCCAACGCGCCTGGCGGGGCAACCTGTTGGCAAACGCGTGTTTGGCAGCGCTAGCGTGGGCCGCCGCAGCCCTCTGCGGCCATCCCCAGACCATCTTTCTGACATCTCTCACACTGCTCTTCTGGGTTGCCTGGCGGCTCATCCAATCCCGCCGTCAGCGCGACGCAAAGCCTGTGCTCCGCGCTGCCGCAGTGCTCGCAATCACTTTCTGCCTCGGCGCCGGCCTCGCCGCAGTGCAGCTCCTCCTCACCGCCGACCTCGCCGCCATCGCCCCCCACGGCGAGCGCGGCGCTCTCGCATATGTCACCCGCTTCTCGCTGTTGCCGAGGCACCTCCTCGGCCTAATCGCCCCCAACTGGCAGGGCACTCCTGCTGTCAACACCTACCGGGGCGAGCGCTACTACTGGGAGTACGTCCTCTACATCGGTCTTGCCCCCCTCGCCCTCGCTTGCATCGGCGCCGCCGCTCGCCGCGGCTGGACGCTCGCCGTCTTTGCCCTCATCGCGATCTTCCTCGCCCTCGCCAGGGGCCACCCCACCTACCCGATCCTCCGTTTCCTCCCGGGCTTCGCCGACTTCCGCGTTCCCGCTCGATTCATCTTCCTCTTCACCTTCGCCGCCGCTCTCCTCACGGGCTATGGCTGGGAGACCCTCGCCGCTCTCCGCTCATTCAAGGTCGGCCGCCGCCTGCTCATCTGCGGCGCAGCAGCGGCCGTGCTCTCGACCTCGGACCTTATGCTCTTCGACCGCCCACTCGCCCCACTCGCCGGCCTTGAGGCATGCACGGCAACTCCCCGCGTCGTCCACTCACTTCAGCAGGACGCCACCTGGGGGCGCGCTCTCATTGGCTCGCCGATTGAGATCTGGGCCGACTGGCTCCCGCCCGGTGGCTGGGCGCAGAATCCGGACGGCTGGTTCGAGGCCCGCGCCTGTCTGCCGGCCAACGTCCCCCAGTCGTTCGGCCTCCGCATCATCTACGGCTACGACACCCTCGTTGACCCGGATTACAGGCTCTTCCGGTCATCCGCCATCGCGGAGGCGGGCACCCCGCCTCACGACCTCCGTAAGCTCTCCCTCCTCGGCGTCCGGTGGCTCGCCCTGCCGCCCGGCGCTGACGCACCCGCGCTGAATGCCGTCAGCGCCCCGCCCTTCACGGTCTACCTGAATCCGGATTCCTACCCTAGGGCATTCACGTTGGGCGCGAACCATCGCCCCACGCAGGTTCCACCGCAAGCTGTGAGCGTGGACGAGCCTCGTCCCGAGCACATCATCGTACACACAGACGCAGAGGACGACTCCTTCCTCGTCCTCAACGAACGCTGGGATCCCGGCTGGAAGGTCCTTCTCGACGGCGACCCGGCCCCACTCGCCCGAGTGGAGAGTGTCCTTATGGGCACTCCCCTGCCCGGCGGAGAGCATACTGTCGAGTTCCTCTACCGCCCGCGCGGGCTCATAGTGGGCCGCGCCGTCACCCTCGCGTCGCTCGGCCTCTGGGCGCTCCTGATGCTCGCAGCGCTCGCTTCGCGAGCTCGTCGCTCATCCTAGAGCAGCAGCCCTTCCCCCATCCCACTCGACCCCTCCTCAATCTCGTCAGCCAGCGCCTCCAACTCCACATCCTTCGCGATAGGCCGTGCCCCCATCTCCCTAAGCTCCCTCCACCCCTCCGAGAACGGCGCCTTCTCCCACGGCACTCCGAACAGCGCTCGGCCGCACTGCACGGCATGCCGCGCCGTCACCATGCTCCCACACCCGCCATGTGCCTGGACCACGATCACCGCTCGCGCCAGCGCCGCTTGAATCCGATCTCGCGCCAGCAGCAGCCGCCGATCCACCCGCGTCTCTGGTGGCACCTCTGCCATCAAGCACCCCCGCTCCACAATCCGCCGCGCCAGCATCCCGTTCTCCGGCGGATAGATCTCCATCACCCCGCTCCCCAGCACCGCGATCGTCCTCCCCTGCTCTGCCGCAAGCGCGCCCCGGTGCCCCGCCGTATCGATCCCCCTCGCCAGTCCGCTCACTATCGCCAACCCCCTCTCCGCCAGCCCCCGCGCCAGTCTCCTTGCCACCCGCGCTCCCGCTCGGCTCGGACTCCGCGTTCCCACCACTGCCACCGCGCGTTCGTCCTCCGCCAACAGACTCCCCCGCACGTACACCAGCGGCGGCGGGCTGCGCAAGTCCCGCAGCCCGCGTGGATACCCCGCATCCTCCATCTCCACCAGCTCGATGCTCTGTTCCCGCCACGCTTCAACCCTGGCCCGCACCTGCGGCATCCCATCCCCCAGACCGGCCACCGCTTCGGCCTGCTCTGCCGAGAGCCTCCCCCGCGCCATCAGCTCGCGTCGCGATGCCCGCGCCGCCTCCTCCACGGATCCAAACGTTCGCGCCAGGCGGAGCATCGTCCCCGCCCCTATCCCGCCGACCTGCTGCAGCGCCGCCCACCACAGCGCCCGCTCGCTCACCGCCGGCCGTTCTCTCCCCTCCTCCCCTACCCCTCCTTGCATGGCCGACACGTGCACGTCGCCTGAGGCGTTCCGGCGACCTCCCTGTGCGTCTTCACCACCTCCCGGAACAGCTCCCTCACCCGCGGCGTCTGCCGATCCATGAAAGCGCTTACTGCATCATGTTTCAAAGGCTCTTTCGATACCCCGGCCGCCCAGTTCGTCACGATGCCCACTGCTGCATAGCACATCTCCGCCTCCCGCGCCAGCACCACCTCCGGCACGCTCGTCATCCCCACCACATCGCCGCTCAATTTCTTGAACATCTCGATCTCCGCCGCCGTCTCGAATCGCGGCCCCTCTGCACACACATACGTCCCCTCCGGCCGAACCTTCTCTCCCAGCTCCTCGGCGGCCGCCTGCAGCTCCGCACGCAGATGCGCGCAGTAAGGCTCGGTCATATCCACGTGCCTCACCTCCCCCTCCTCCCCATCGAAGAACGTGCTCGGCCGGTTTCGTGTGAAGTCGAGGAACTGCGTCAGCACCACGAGCGACCCCGGCGGCAGCTCCTCCGACATTGAGCCAACCGCCGCAGACGCCAGCACGTTCCTAATCCCAAGCTCCCGCAGCGCCGCCATATTCCCCCGGTAGTTCACCCGATGCGGCGGCACGCTGTGCTCCTTCCCGTGCCGCGCCACAAACGCAACCTCCACCCCTCCCAGCCTCGCCCGGTCCACCTCCACCACCCCGTATCGAGTCTCCACTCTCAGAGTCTCCGCCTCTTCTCCCTCGCACACCCCGTAGAAACCAGTGCCGCCGATCACCCCGAACTCCATCGCTCTCCTCCGCTCCCCTCAATCTGTCTCACCTTCTAATTCACCTCTCCCCTCCTGTCCCCTCCGTCCGGCTTGCTTGACACCCGTGAAAGCGTCAAGGTAAAATCCCTGTACTATGACACCCGACGGCCGAGCGGCAGAGCTCAGACAGCGACTTCAGGGCGGCCTCCTCATCGGCGACGGCGCCATGGGCACCACTCTGAGCGCCGAAGGACACACCCCTGGCCATTCCCTCGAGCTGCTCAACGTTGACCAGCCGGACGCCGTCCGCGCCGCCCACAAGGGCTTCCTCGACGCCGGCTCCGACCTGATCCAGACCAACACCTTTCAGGGCAGCCGCCCTGCTCTCGACCGCCACGGCCTCGGGGACCGCACCGCTGAACTAAACGCCGCTGGCGCCGACCTCGCCCGTGAGACGGCCGGCGACCGCGCCTTTGTCGCCGGCCGCATCGGCCCCACCGGCAAGATCCTCCAGCCCTACGGCGACTTCCCGGAAGATGCCGCGCGCGCCGCCTTCGAAGAGCAGGCACAGGCCCTCGCCGACGCCGGCGTTGACTTCCTCATCGTCGAGACCATGAGCGCCATTGAGGAAGCCCTCCTCGCCGTCGCGGCAGCCGCTGCAACCGGCATCCCCGTTGCCGCTTCCATGGCCTTCGATCCCAACGGCCACACCGCCTTCGGCGTCTCCCCTCCGCAGGCAGCCACCCAGCTCGCCGACGCCGGCGCCTCCGTCGTCGGTGCCAACTGCGGCACCATTTCCCCCGCCGAGATGGTGGACATCATCGCCGGCTTCCGCGACGCCACCTCACTCCCTCTCATCGCCCAGCCAAACGCCGGCCGGCCCCAGCGAGCGGAGTCGGGCACGATCTTCCCCGAGACCCCGGAGGTGATGGCGCAGGCCGCTCCCCGCCTCCGCGATCTCGGCGCCACTCTCATCGGCGGCTGCTGCGGTTCCACCCCGGACCACATCCGGGCTATCGCCGCGCGCCTGCTCAAGGCCGAGTAACAGCCCCGAACATCGTCTCCTCGCCAGCCACAGGGAGTAGCACATGAGCGCCAGCAACCGGAGCGCCTCTGACGGGGCGCGCTCCAAGATCACCCTCGTCCGCAACCTCGGCCTCCTGGCCCTCGTCGCCACCGCCGTCTGCAACGTCATCGGCGCCGGCATCAACTACCTCACCCTCGACATCCAGCAGAAGGTGCCCGGCATCGGCCCCTACGTCCCCCTCGCCTTCATCATTGGGGTCTTCCCCGCTCTCTTCACTGCTCTCTGCTATGCCGTCCTGGCATCGGCCATGCCTCGCGCCGGAGGCGGCTATATCTATGTCTCCCGCGCCCTCCATCCTTTCCTCGGTTTCATGGCCACCTTCTCCAAGTGGTTCGGCCTCGCCGCCGCAATCGGCATCATCGCCTACCTCGACGTCGGCCTGCTCGCCGCAGGGCTGGGCTACCTCGACACCTACCTCAACGTCGAGGGCACAGTCTCCTTTCTCAACTCAACTACCGCCAAGTTCGTCATACCCATCGCCATGATCTGGATCTTCTGGCTGGTCAACATCCTGGGTGTCCGCACCTATGCCTGGACCGTCATCGTCCTGATGATGCTCATGCTCGCCGGCGGCCTCGCCGTCGTCGTTACCGGGTCCCTAACCACCCCCGATCAGTACGCCACCGCCTTCGACCGCAGCCCCGGCACCGCCATCACCGATGTCCTCGACAAGGCCGAGAAGAAGCAGCGGGAAGAGGATCCAGGAAGGCCCTTCCCGCGCGACTTCCGCGGCATCCAAGCCCGCGCCTCATCCAAACCGCAGCCCTTCACCTCCCTTCCCCTCGCCGTCGCCTGGCTCTTCTTCGCATACATCGGATTCGCCGGCATCTCTCAGGCCGGCGGAGAGGCCCGCGACGCCCGTCGCATTCTACCCCGCGCCTTCCTCATCGCCACCGCCGTTATCTGCGGCTACTATCTCCTCTTCAGTTGGGCCGTCTACCACGCCTTCGGCTGGCAGTTCGTGGCCGGCTTCGTTGACGTCGCCGGGGGCAACGCCTCCGTCCCGCTGCTGCTGGGCATCGTCATGCACCCGGCCCTGGCGGCCTTCATCGCTCTCATGGCCGCCCTCGCCCTCGCCAACGACATCCCTCCCATGCTCCTGGCCACCTCCCGCCTCTTCTTCGCCTGGGCCCGCGATGGCGTCTTTCCCAAGGGCCTCGCCGCCATCAACCCACGCTTCCACAGCCCCCACTGGGCCCTTACCGCCTGCGCTCTCGTCGCCACGAGCTTCGTCGTAGCCTGCTCCCTGTCAAAGAGCTACACCAATGTCATTGACATCGTTGTGTTTGCTCTTACCTTTACCTACCTCTTGGTCGCTATCTCAGTGCTCACGCTACCCCGCCGGAATCCTCGCATCGCGGCCCACGTATCCTTCCTTCGCTCGCGCCGCGCCCAAATCGCGGTTGCACTCCTCGCCATCCTCTTCCTTGTCCCGCTCTTGGCTGCCGTGCCTTTCCTCAAGGGCCCGGGGGCGACCGTTCTTCTCTGGTCGGCCGTCATGTCTGTTGGGGCTGTCATCTTCATCATCATGTGGCGCCGCGCCAAGACCGCTGGCGTGAACCTCGGCCAAACCTTCGCCACCCTCCCCACCACCGCCGAGGACGTCGAGACTTCCCCCGAGGTCATCTGACCCCACACCGCCTCATCCCTACCGCCAAACAACAGAGGATTCGGCCGCTCCGGCCGAATCCTCCTCCATTCCTCTATCGTATGCGCCCCTCAGCGATTTCGTATGAACGTCGGCACCTCCAGGTCCGTCTCCGGCATCGGCTCTACCGCCGGTATGCCGGCATCCGTCTCCCGCGGCCGCGCCTGCCGCCGGCCGAACCCCGTCGCCAGCACCGTGATCCGCACCTCCTCCGCCGGCTCGTCCCCTATCACCACCCCGAACAGCACGTTCGTATCCGGCGAATCCGAGGCCGCGCGAATCACCTGCGCCGCCTCCTCGACCTCCGACAGCGACAGGTCGCTCCCACCCGTCACGTTGAACAGCACCCGCGTCGCCCCATCTATCGAAGTCTCCAGCAGCGGGCTCGAGATCGATGCCTGCGCCGCGTCTGCCGCTCTCGTCTCTCCCGTGCCCGTGCCGATCCCCATCAGCGCCGAGCCCGCATCCTGCATCACGGCCTTCACGTCGGCGAAGTCCAGGTTGATCAGTCCGGGAATCGTGATCAGGTCCGAGATCCCCTGCACCCCCTCCCGCAGCACCTCGTCCGCCAGCCGAAACGCCTCCAGCAGCGTCACCTTCTTCTGCACCACCCCGAGCAGACGGTCGTTCGGCACCGTTATCAGCGTGTCAACCTTCGTCCGAAGATTGTCCAGTCCCTCCTCTGCAATGCTCTGTCGCCGCCCTCGCTCGAACGCAAATGGCTTCGTCACCACCGCCACCGTCAGCGCCCCCGTCTCCCGGCTCACCTCAGCAATCATCGGCGCGCCCCCACTGCCCGTCCCGCCCCCCATGCCGGCCGTGATGAACACCATGTCCGCGCCTTCGATGCTCTCCTTTACCTCCGCTCGACTCTCCTCCGCCGCACGCGCACCAATCTCCGGATCCCCGCCCGCGCCCAGACCGCTCGTTACCTGCGCCCCAAGCTGCAGCTTCATTGCCGCACGCGACCGAGACAGCGCTTGCACGTCCGTGTTCGCGGCGATGAACTCCACCCCCTGCAGCCCCACCTCGATCATCCGGTCTATCGCGTTGCTCCCGCCCCCTCCCACACCGATCACACGTATCACTGCCGTACCCGGTGCCTCGCTACTCGACATGGGAGTCTCTCCCTCTGTCGGCATGGGGGCGCTCACCGTCTCTCCCCCCGCCTCCATTTGTTCCTCGCCCGACGGCTCCGCCGCCTCTTCCTCCCGCGTGCCCTCAGTAGCTCTCGCTTCCCCCTCCTCCGTCCCGCCCGACTTCCTTCTCCTGCGCTTCGGCGATGCCACAGCTAGACCTCTCTCATCTCATCTCTGAATGATTCACGGCGTACCAGACAAGTTCCCGCACTTCTTCGCCGCCCAATCCAGCCCACCTCTTACGCCCTACACTTCCGCGTCTCGCCTGCCCCGCGCCCTACTTCTCGCGCTCGTGCACCGCAACTCCCACTCGGCTGTGCCTCAGCACCTCACTCCCATACATATAGCCCTTTGCCATCTCCAGCGCCACCGTCCCGTCCTTCTGCTCGTCCGTCGCCGGGATCTGCGCCACCGCCTCGTGCTTCCCGGGATCGAACGGCTGCCCCACCGCCTCGATCACCTTCACCCCGCGCCTCTCCAGCAGCGTCATCAACCGCCGGTAGATCAGCTCGACACCCTCATAGGCCGCAAGCATCTCCTGCGAAGCCCCCGCTCCCGGCCGCATCGTCTCCAGCGCACGCTCGAAATCATCCACCAGCGCCACCAGCTCCAGCAGAACTCCCGCCGCCGCTTGCCTTCGCGCATCCCCTATCGCCTGCCGCGCCCGCTTGCGCGCATTGTCCAGATCGGCCACCGCCCGAACGTACCGGTCCCGCATGTCCTGAAGCTGGTCCTCCAGCATGGCCAGCTCATTCCGGAGCACCCCGGCCTCGGACTCCTTCTCTTCCCCCTCCTCGCGTTCTTCCGGCGCCAGCCCCTCCCCCGCGAGCACCTCCTCCTCGCCCGCGGTCTCCGGACCATCCAAGACATCTTCTTCCGGCGCCCTATCCTCGCGCTTCTCCTTCACTGCCTCTCCACTCCCACAATAATCCCTTTGGGGTTCCTCACGTGCGACCCGCTCACCGCTTGACCAGGAAGCCCGAGTACCCTTCCTTCTCGAGCTCCGACAGCGCCTTCCGTGCCGCGTACTCCGTGTAGTAACGGCCCGTCAGCACCCGGTACAGCGACTGATCCTCAGCAGTCGTCACCTCGATCTGTGCCGGGTATCCCACCCGCGACAGCTCCTCCGCCACCTGCCGCGCCCCCTCCCGCATTGTGAACACGCCAACCTGAATCGAGTATCTGATCCGACCCGGTTCCGCGGTCTCCGCCGGCATCACCGGCGCCACCACCCCTCCCGCCTCTATCTCCTCCGGCTCCGCCTCCACCGCCGCGCGGAGCCCGTCTGCCGCTGCCTGTGACGGCCCTTCCTCGCCCTCCGCCTCAGCCGACGCCTCCCCCCCGATCACTCCCCCCACTGCCTCCTCCGGAACCTGCTCCGGAGGCGCCGGAGCGGGTACGTACACCGACCCAGGCAACACCACCCGGTCCTCTACCGCCCTCGCCGCGACCTCCGGCTCCGCCACAGGCAGCCTCTCCAACTCCGGAGCCGCCTCCGCGTACGTCCGCGCGACCATCAGCCGCCCCACCACGAATCCTATTGCCAGCACCAGCAATAGCAGCGAAAACGTCAGAAAGCCCCGCACTATGTTGAGCTGCCCTCGCTGCCGTTTCATGGTCTTTCCCCCATTGAGGCCGAACACTCGCTTTCCCTACAACCACTCTCAAACGGCCTGCATCCCCCGCCCCGCGCCGCCCCCATCAGCGGCTTCGCCCCCGCATCCCCCGCCCCGCGCCGCCCCCATCAGCGGCTTCGCCCCCGCATCCCCCGCCCCGCGCCGCCCCCATCAGCGGCTTCGCCCCCGCATCTGCGGAGGCGAAGTAGTAGCCGCAAGTTGCCCGCTTCCCGTTAGTGCTCCTCGCCCTCCATCTGGCCCACCTGCACCTCGATGTCGGCCCGCTCCTCGATCCGCTCGATCTGCCCGTCCCGAATCCACACCACCCGATCCGACACGTCGATCATCTTCAGATCGTGCGTCGCCGAGATCACCGTCACCTTCTTCTCCTCGTTCATCCTCTTCAGGAGATCGATAATCTCCTTACCCGTGCGCAGATCGAGGTTGCCCGTAGGCTCATCCGCCAGTATGATGGCCGGATCGTTCGCCAACGCTCGCGCAGTGGCCACTCGCTGCTGCTGGCCTCCGGACAGCTCCGTCGGCTTGTGGTCGCGCCGGCCCTCCAGCCCCACCGTCTTCAGCAACTCCGCCCCCTTGTCCATTGCATCATCCGTCGTCAGCCCCGCGAACACCATCGGCAGCGTCACGTTCTCCAGCGCCGTCATCACCGGTATCAGGTTGAAGGTCTGGAAGATATACCCGATCTTCCGGCATCTCAGGAACGCCAGCTCCTGCGCCGTGAGCTGTGCCATGTCCACCTCGTCGATGAACACCGTTCCCTGTGTCGGCTTGTCCAGCCCTCCGATCATGTTGAACAGCGTGGACTTCCCCGACCCCGACGGCCCCATGATCGACACATACTCACCCCGCCGTATGTCCAGCGCTACGTCATCCAGCGCTCGTACCTGGACATCCCCCATCGTGTAGACTTTCGACAGATCCTTCGTTCTGACGATGTACTCATAGACGGACATTGAACGCCTCCCTGCTTCCCTTCGCCTTCGTTAGAACTCTGATCGAAGCGCCGCCGCCGGCGGCATCTTCGCAGCCCTCCACGCCGGATAGAGCGCCGCGCCAACTGACAGCACTCCCCCGATCACAATCGCTATCACGATACCTAACCACAGCGGCACCGTCCATCCCCCCAGCTCCAGCGCCGGCTTCCCCCAGCTCGACAGCGCTAGGCTCCATCCCAGCCTATGCGCCGACACCAAAGTCATCACCCCGGTCCCCGCAATCGCCCCCAGCATCGACCCCAGAATCCCCAGCAGCCCCGCCTCCAGCAAGAACAGCCGCACGATGAAGCTGTCCAGCGCCCCCAGGCACTTCATCGTCCCTATTTCTTTGTACCTCTCCGTCACCGACATCAGCATCGAGTTCACGATGCCCACCGTCGCCACAAGCAGCGACATCGCTGCCAGCCAGATTACTCTGGCCTGCGTCTGGGCATCCGCCGCGTCCACCCCGATCTCCCTCATCTGCTTCTCCGCCGCAACCTGCGCAGCCGCCGCAGAGAACAGCACTGCCGCCAGGAATGCTATCCCCAGGAAGATCCCTAATGCCGTGATGGCCGATCGCCCCAGACGAACGAAGATGTTCTCCCGCGTCATCTGCAGCGCGCGCGACCACGGCAATACAATCTGCTTCTCGATACCTCTCTTCGACACCTCATCGAGCACGCTTGTCATGCGCCTCTTCTCCCTCTCCTGCTTTCGCCCTCGCCCCCGGACTCAGTCACCCCTACCGACTCCTCACCAGGCCGGCCCGACTTCTCCACCACGAACCCCACCAGCCCTCGCTTCCCCAGATCCCTCAAGTATGTCCGCAGCGACCACTCCGCCTCCGCACGCGTCAGCTTGTGCCGCTCCTGAAGAGCCCGCGTCATCTCCCGCAGCGTCTTCTCCCCGTCGCACAGCTTCCACACCTCCCCCCCCACTCCGTCCAGCTCCACGATCCGCTCCCGCGGAATCGGGAACACCATCGACAACACCCTCGCCCACCATTCCCCCCGCCGCTCCACGAACAGCCGTACCCCACCGCCCTCTACCGACTCCTCCCTCAATCCCGGATTTCGCAGCGGCCGCGACGCAAGCACCTGCTCCGGCGTCAGCCGCGGCCTTCGCCGAAGTCTCATCTCTCACTCTTCCTCGTGGCACGAGACAGAATCCACAACACCTCGCGCCATCTCCCCGCCCCTCCCGTGCACGCTCTCAACCATGTACAGCCGGTTCGACTCCGGGCAGTGCCACGCATACGCCTCAAACTGGTCCACCGCCTCCCGCCTCACCGCCCGCGCTGCCACCCGCCTCAGCCTCCCTCCCAGCCGCCGCCGCTCTCCCCATGCCCTCACCCCCTCGTGACCCTTCACCTCCTCCTCCTCCGCGCTCCACCGCACATCCCGCCGCCGCCTGTTCTCCTCCTCCCACCAGTCCTTCACCGGCCTCCCCTCCAGCACCAGCGGCACCATACCCCACCGCGCCACCTTCAGACTCGCCGCATCCTTCGCCAGACTCACCTCCAGATACCGCGTCATCCGCCGCCATCCCCCAAGCTCATACTCCTCCGGCGCCAGAAACGCAAGCCCGTCCATCCCCCACACCTGCCAACCCTCCGTCCCATGATCCTCCAGCGATTCCAGCACCGCCGTAGCAAGCTCTCTTCCCTCCTCCTTCGGCGCCCAGCTCACCTGCGCAATCACCGCCCGGTCGCACACCTCGCAGTTCCACAGCACCCCCATCCCGCACTGCGGCCCCCGCCACCCATATCCCACCAGCTCCTTCTTCGGCTTCGATCGCCTGCTCACCACGCGCGCGTCCGTGGTCACCTGCAGGCCAGTCGCCCGCCTCCTGAACCTGCCCCTCTTCGTCAGCCGCTTGATGTACTCGTCTCTCTTCTTCTCCAGGTTGATGTGTCCCCGCGACCACTTCACCTGCACCCGCGGCATCGTCTCGTCATCCACCCTCAGATACCCCGACTTCTTATCGCCCCCCACCGCTCCGAGCGTCCACTCCTCCGGAACCCGGACCGACATCCCCCGCCACCCGATCAGTGTCCAGCCTCTCTCCTCACTCAAGCCGCTTTCCCACCCCTCACACCTAGAAAGGCAGCGACCTAACCGCCTTGAAGATGATCGTCAAGCCGATCGACACCATCCCGATCAACCCCACCCCGCACGTGTATCCAGCCGCCAGCACCGGGGCGTAGCGCCTCCAACGGTCCGCTCCAAACCGCCGCGAGAAGTAGTAGCGCCCCAGCATCGCCCCGATGAACATCGGCGTACATATCCACGTCGACTGCGTCACCCCGTAGGCGAACCCGTAGAACCATAGCGCCGGGATCTTGAACGCCACAAACGCCAAGTACACTGCCAGCATCCCCGCGCCCGAGTACCCGATCACCGGGAACTTCAGTGCCTCTATCAAGAACGTCGGCCGATCCGTGGCATTCGGGTCAGTCGCCGTCGCCCACAAACACTGATAGAACGCATTCAACGGCCAGAACGTCTGCGCATACGGGTACTGCGACGACGGTATCTGGCTCGACCGCCAGAAGAACGACCAGTAGGTGAAGCTGAACACCAGCATCACCACCAGCAGCAGCGCCTCCGCCTTCACCACCGAGATCATCTTCGTCCCGGTCAGCTCCACCTCTCGGAACATCTGCGCCGCCCACCCATTGTCGAAGATCGGCATCGGCGCAAACCAGATATCGATGCCCTTGTACCCGCTCAGTATAAACGTCGCCTGCGCCACATACGGAATCTGCAGCGGCTGACCCACAAACCCCATCATCCGGGCCGACATGTACGAGATCAGCGGCGTCCAAAGGAAGGCGAATCCCACCAGGAACAACAACGGGAACCGCGGCACCAGCGCATGCGCCAACAGCACATAGCACAGCGTCGAGAACGACCACGCCGCCAGCGCTATCCAGATCGGGAAGTCCCCTCTTCCCTCCGGTATGTCGCCATAGCCCCGTTGCACGCCCCCCCGCGCTCGATCCACGCGCGCCTTCAGCATCGTCGCCACCACCGTGTGAATCCCTACCACCGCGATCGCCAGCGCGATCCCGATCCCGATGCTCATGAACAAGTCGAAGTTCAGCGTCATCTCGCTCTGGATCAGGCTCATCCCCTTCGACCAAGTCGGGAATATGGCTGACTTGCTCGTTTCCGGATCGTACGAGAACCGGTACAACATCGGGGCGAGTCCGAAGTTACACAGCATAGACCCGATGAATGTCCCTGCCACGATCGGGAATGGCACCACGAAGCCCCACATGATCGGCCCCAGATCCGTCCCGATGGCGAACCTGCCGGCAGGCAGCACGTCCTCCGTGTTGCGCATCAGATCAATGAAGGGTATCGGTATCAGCGACAGCGGATCCGCCAGGAATCCGCTTGTGATCACCGGGATCGCCACGTAGAAGAATCCGTACACCAGTCCGATCATCGTCCCCACGCTGAACACCGCCCAGCGCCACGACTCCGACTCCTCCGAGGCCTCCGCCAGCGCCGTCGCTCCCTGTGCCGCAATCGGCGCCATGGGGAATGGCAGCCGCTCCACATCCGACGTCGTCCGGAACAGGAAGTACCCCAGTCCCACCCACTGCATCCGACCCAGCACCGTGGTAGTGAGCGTGAGTAGGATCGGGACCAGCCAGTCCTTGTGGACGAACGTCCGCTTCACATACACCTCTGAGCCAAGCGCCGGCGCGTACCACGTCGGAATATCGTTGGCGATCCCGAAGCTCGTCGCCGCCGGCGAGTTTACCACATACTGCGCCCAGATCAGCCACGCGAACGCGCCCCCGGCGAGCATCAATCCACCCATCATGCTGTTGATTGAGCCCGCCATGTAGTAGATCATGTACAGCTCTTGTCGGGTCAGCACCGTGAACGATCGGCGGCACACCTCAGTGAACAGAATAATCGTCGTCCACTGCCCCGCCGGCCCCAGGTTCTGCCCGACCAGCAGGCCAAGGTAGATGGCCCCGGGCATCATCAGAATCGCGACGAACAACACCCCCAGCACCGTCTTCAACGTGAAGCCGTCCCGGAACTCCGTGGGCTCCAGTTCCGGCCTGCGCTCCAGGTAGAAGTTGGCTATGTCTACTTGCTCTTCGTCCCGCTTTTCCTCGCCCCGCTCCAGTTCTTCAGCCAACCTGGTCACCTACCTCTCGTCGGTCTCAATCCGCCTCGCCTCCGTCTCGTAACCCTACGAAGCCGCCTCGGCCGTCCCCGGCGCCGCGCTCAGACTCAGGTACCGATCCCGTTCCTCAGACCTCAGCGTTCGCCAGATCAGGAACTGCTTCCGAAGCGTATTCAGGAACCGTCGATTCACACGCTGCCACGACGAAACGTCCCCGCTCACCCGCTCCAGGTGCATCATTATCTCGAACACATCCTCCATGTCCGTCGGAACGGTCCGAAGCTGCACCTTCTGGCTCACCCCCAAGTCGAACGGAGCCAGCCACGCCATCAGCTCGATGATATACGAAGTCCCGTGCTCGCTCGGCTCCTCCCACGACTTCACATCCTGCGTCACGAAGTCCCCGACCGAGTACTCCTCGTACGCCTGGAACCACTCCATCATGAAGTGCGACAGCGCTATCGCCTGATCGCCCGTAACAGCAAACGGCAGCGGTATGTCCCAGCTATCCCCCACCGCATCCGGCAGCTGCCAGCTCCGCTCGATCGCCGGCGTCGCCACCTCCGACGCCTTCCGCGCCGGATACAGCGTCGAGAGCATCACCACCCCGATCACCACCGTCGTCGAAGCCACCGCCGCCACCGACGAGTAGTTCAGGTAGAGACCGGGCAGTATGTCGAACACTGTGATCAGCTTCGCAGTCCCTTGCCCGATCAGATACCCAAAGATCGCCCCCAGAATCGCATACACGAAAGATTCCGCCAGGAACAGCATCCCAATGTGACTCGGCGCCAGCCCGATCGAGCTGAAGATGTGGATCTCCCGCACCCGCTCGTAGACCGCACCAAGCATCGTATTCAACACGATCAGCGCCGCGATCAGAATCGGGATCAGCACGTCTCCCATCCCGATGATCGACGTCCGCCCGATCGCACTCCACTTCCGAATCTCATCTCCCGTCCCCGCGTACAGGTTGAACCCAAGCCGCGGCATCAGCCCCCACAGCGTCTCCCTTACCTCCTGCGCCTGCTTCTCTACTTCCGCCGCCAACGCCGCGTCCACCGCCTCCCCCGGCTTCGTTTGCCCGAAGCTCACCGCCACCGACTCCACTTCCGCACCCAGGTTCAGCGCCGTCTCGAACGGGATGAACACCACCTGGTCCGGCGACAAGTGCAGATACTCCTGGAAACCTGTCCTCTGGCCCTGCTGCCCTCCGCCGCCCCCACCTCCTTGCCGCGACATCCTCTGCATCTGTATCCAGTCCACCGGCGTTAGCGGCTCCTGGTCCAGATCCACCGCACGCTTCGCATGGCTCGCATCCAGGATCCCGATTAGATCGTGTGGCACCCCACCGAGGAAGATCTTTACCTTCCCCACATCCTCCGGCTCAATGTGGAACTCCTCCGCCATTCCCGTCGGGATTATCGCCACATGCACATCCCCCGGCTCGAACCACCGCCCCGCCCTCAGCGTCGCCCCCTTCCCCAGCCCGGTCACCTCCTTCTCCGCCGGGCTCAGCCCCGTCACCGCCCGCGCATCGTACTTCGTATCGGTCGCATCCGTGCTGATCTGGATGAACGACTGCTCCTCAGTCTTCGATGTGAAGAACCACGCCCGCGGTGCCACCGCGCGCTCTCGCCCAAACTCGTCGTTCAACACCCGGTAGGCCGACTCTTCCAGCGGCTCCCACATCGCGTTCCGCACCAGCAGCCCCTGATACGCCGGCTTCCCCTTCGCCCGCCGCTCGTTGTACTTCGTCCCCGTCTTCACCGATGTGAACGACAGCACCGTGAACGTCAGAAGCACCAGCGTAAGGCACGTGAACACCGTCCGCGCGCGCCGCTTACGCATGTTGCTGATCCCCAGCGAGAACGCCGCCGCCGCCACGCTCATCCGCCCGATGTCCGCGCGGTGCACGCCCGACACCTGCATCTGCATCTTCTTGAGCTGGTCCTCGAACTTCATCGTCACCAGCGCGATCACCAGCACGCTCAGCGCCACCATGATAAACGCAAGCGGCACGATCCACGGGTTGGTCGTGATCTCAAACGCCGGGTGGATGAAGCTGAACACCAGGCAGATCGCAGCGAAGATCGCCACGAACCCCACAATCTGCAGCCGCAAGTTCGGAAACGCAAACACCAACCGCTCCACGAAGAACGCGAACGGCAGCATCAGCGCCAGGTAGAACAGCACCCCCTTCACCACATCGTTCATCGTCGACAGCACCGCCGGATAAGCCCGCGCCTCATACCCCCACGCCGCACGCGCTTTCGCATCCGTCAGCCTATAGTCCCGTGCAGCCAGCGCCGCCTTCGCCTCCTCCAGCAGCTCCTTCGCCTTGGCGTGATGCTTCCACACAATATCGTTAACGATCCGGAAGCCGGCCAGCTTCTGCATCCGCATCTCGTCCAGCGCCCACATATCCTCCGTCACGCGCAGCGGCGTGTGCGGCAGCGCAAACGGCTTATCCGCAAGGTATCCCAGCCCCTGCGGGTTCTTCTCGCTGACCGTCGAAGCATCCAGCAGCAACATCCGCACCGAGCCCGCCCCCAGCCCCATCATCACCTTCACTCGCGCTGGGTTCTCCGGCGTCTTGTCCGCAAATACCAGCGCCACATCCTCCACGTGGCCCCGCCACGGCTCGGGGTGCGGCACCGTCAACCCATACCGCCGCGGCTCCGCATCCGTCAGCCCGTCGTAGACCTTGATGTACCTCAGCGTCGTCAAGCTCTGCGGGTCCACCAGGTCGTACATCGCGATCGGTACGCACTCGAACACGACTATTGTGAAGTCCTTCTTCCCAGACGTGATGAAGAACTCCGTCGGATCCCGAGGGTGGTTCCGGTTCCCCATCGGCCCCCGGTCCGGCGCATAGTCTATATGGCCGGTCTTCGGGTCCGTGTGATACGCCTCGATGTAGCTCGGCTTCCGCCAGCCGTAAGCATTGATCGTCGGATAACCCCAGAAGTGCGATCGCCCCTCCGAGTCCACGATCTCCACCAGGTCCCCGCGCGTCCCCATCAGCGTCGAGTCCGACATCCGCGCGACCACCATCGTCCCGTCAATCACCTTGTCCGCCACAATGCTCCGAGTCGGATCGAACGCCAGCGCCCGCGCCGATAGCTCCGCGAACCCCCCCGTCACCGACATCCGGTGGAACGACGGCTCCTTGTCCACCGGCATCTTCGGGTCCGTCACAATGTCCCACATCGTCGCCGCCAGAAACTGCGTCTGTCGCGTCAGGTTCTGGAAGTTCACCCACTCAACTGTGTCGAACGGCGTGTCTACCCGAGGCCGCGCATCGTCCGTCGTCACGAAGGCCGCCCCTCTGCCTCCTCCCAGTGTAATCGGCTCGTTGTCCAGCGCGATCTTCCCGAAGATGAACGTCCGCCACGGCTTCCCGTAGATCGGATTCACCCCATCCGCAAACGACGCATGGTTCGTCCCCCAGTACCCCATCAGCGTCGCGTTCTCTCTCAGCGTCCGCGCGAAGTCCGAGAAATGCCGGCTGATATCCGTGTCCTCGCGCTGATCGTAGAACATCCCCTTGTAGAACACGCCCACCTTGTCGTTCTGCGTCGAGAAATCAACCGCCAGGAATAGATTAACGTTCATCTTCTCCCTGACGGTCTTCGTGTAAGGTATCAGTCCCAGGAACTTCGCAGGCTTATCTACCCGCGTCCCCTCCGTCAACTCGTCCAGATGCGTCGCCACGAAGTTACGCACCCCGGCCAGCCCCAGGAAGTGCGCCCCGTTGAACACCACCCGCACCGTCCGCTTCGGCGGGTACTTCTTCAGAACTCGCGTCAGCTCCAGCAGCGCCGCCGCCCCCGACGCGCTCTCCGCACCAGGCGAAAGCTGCGGCACCACCGACATCGAGTCATAGTAAGCCGTCAGGTAGACCGTCTGCTCCTTCAGCTTCTCATCCGTGCCCGGTATCTCCGCCACCACGTTCCACGCAGGCTTCCGCTCCCACGTCATCTTGCACTTCAGCCTGATCTGCACCTCCGGCTCCGACTTCAGCCGCGCTTGCAGGTGATACGCGTCGCGCCGGCTCACCCAGAATCGTGGAATGTTGATCGGAATCCGCAGGAACTTCGTCTCCGCCTCCCCCCGCGTCGTCGTCTCCGGCTCCACGAACACCAGGGCCTCCGCCCCAAGCCGCGGCGCGTTCAGCCAGTTCGACCCGCTGTTGAAGTCCATCAGAACCGCCGTCCCCACCACGTCCAGGCCGTTGAACCGCGCCAGCTTCCCGTCCTCCCCGTCTATCAGCCGGAACTCCTTCCCACCCTCCGGAAGCTGCGATGTCCGCACCAGGTTCGGCCATAGCGGGTACACATCATAGCTGTCCACCACCTCCCCGCCATCCAGCACCTCCAGCGTCGGCTGCCCGTGCACCCACGGCACCGTCACCCAGTAGCTCTCCCTATAGGGCAGCTTCGGACCCAGCGCATCCTCCGTGATCTCCTGCTTGCTCGCATCCGCCACCCCCATCCCCTCGATCTGGTCCACGATGTACTGCGCGGCAAGCTCCGACCCCGGATATCCCGCCAGACGCGGACTGAAATCGCTCATCCGCGTGACGTGCTTCTCCAGATTCTCTATGTCCACCTCACCCGCAAACTTGGGCCACCACTCCTGCTGCTCCGCGGTCGGCTCCTTCTTCCCCAGTATCGCAAACGAAGACGGCGCGCTCATCAACCCCACGAGCGCGCCGGCCAATGCTACGAGCAGGAGTCTGCTGAGCGGTGCCGCTGCGCGACACCCGGACTCTCCCCCGCCGTGCAGTCCGCACCCTCGTCCCGCTCTCATATCACGTCGCCTCCCGCTTAGGCAGTTCTCACTGGGCCTCATCGCCGGCCATCCTAGCACGCCGCAGGGCCCGAAGTCAATCCGCGAGGGCCCTCCGTAACTCGCTCCCCCCTTCGTCACCGCCATGCCCCTCACCTTCTCTCTAGTACTGCCTCACAACGCTTTTCCTGCCCCCATCCCCGGCCCCCCATCGCGCTCGCTGCATCCCCCCACAGCCGCCCCCAACGACTCCCTCAGTAGTTCCCCTGTCGATACAGCAATGGCTCCCTCAGTAGTCCCCCTGTCGATACAGCAATGGCTCGTACTCCTCCTCCGCAAACTCGGCCCCCACGATCCGCCCCACTATCAGCTTCTGCCATCCCTGGTCGTACACCGCATCCACAACACAATCGAACGCAGCCCCACACTCGTCCAGCAGCGGCGACCCCGTCTCCCCCGCGTGGAACCCTATCCCCTCGAACTTGTCAACATCCCGGCTCGACTGCGTCCCGAACCTGCGCGCCACCTCCAGCTGGTCCCGCCTCAGCACGCTCAGCCCGAACGCCTTCGACGCCAGTATCAGCTCTCGCGTAGCGCTGTGCTCGCCCACAGAGATGACGACGCGATCCTTCGCCACCTGCGTTGCCCACGCAACCGCCAGCCCCCGCCGCTTCCCCGCGTCCTCCGCCGCCACGACGTTCACCCCATGAGTCAGCATGTCTTGTCTCAGCTCCATCGCCTCCTCCTCCTCCTGCACTGTCCGCTGTCCCTCCTCCACCCCGCCCAGTCCACCCCCGCCTTCGGCATCCCACCGCAGCCATCCTGCGCCTCGCCTCGCACCCATTGCCGACCTCATCGGCCGCATACGCGCGCACCGCCCGCCCAACACCCATCTCAGAGACTTGACAGCCCTCCCCCTTTCTGCTATAATCCGCAATACTCAGCGGATATGAGGTATTGCGGGAATGACACTCTCCGATGATCGCATCTACCAGCTCCACGCCGCCGTCTGCAGGGCCATGGGCCACCCCGCACGCATGAAAGTCCTAGACCTCCTTCGCGATGGGGAGGAGTGCGTCTGCCGCCTCGCCCCCCAGGTCGGTGTCAGCGAGTCCAACCTCTCCCAACTCCTCGCCGCCCTCCGCCGCGCCGGCCTCGTCCAGACCCGCCGCGAAGGCCACTCCGTCTACTACCGCGTCCGCGACAAGCGCATCTTCAGGGCCATTGATTACATGCGCGCCTTCCTCGCCGGCCAACTCGCCGCCGCCGACTCACTCGCACTTCAGCTTCAGACCAGCAGATGAACGCCAAGTCCGGAACAGACCAGTCCATCCAGTGCCCGTGCTATCCCATCTGCTCCGCGCTCGGTGTCGAGACCGGACAGTGGTGCCAGTATCGCGAATCCGACCTCCCCCCTCCCGGCCTACACACCTTCGACCCCAAGGACACCTGGTGTCCCCCCGGCGTGCAGGCCAACGTGATGATGCTCGGCCACCTGCTCGCCCAACGGGGCGATCCCTCGGGACAGTTGCAGCCCGTCCTCACACGGGTCCGCCGCTGGGCGCGGGAGCTGCGCTCCGAGCCGATTGCCTACCACCCGATCCCTCAGGACCACCAGCCCAACGGAGGAGAGTGACCCATGTCTCGTGAGAAGCAGTGGGTGAAGCGCCGCTACGGCGCTATCGCCTCTCAGGAAAAGCAGCCATGCTGCGGAGACGCCGACCCCTGTTGCACCGGAAGTCAGAGCGCCGCCGAACAGATCGGCTACTCCCCGGAGGACCTGGCCGCCCTGCCCGAGGGCGTTGATCTGAGCCTCGGCTGCGGCAACCCGCTTGCACTCGCGACCATCTCCCCCGGCGACACCGTCCTCGACCTCGGATCGGGGGCCGGCTTCGACGCCTTCCTCGCCGCCGCCCGCGTCGGCCCCACCGGCCGCGTCATCGGAGTAGACCTGACCCCCGAGATGATCGAGCAAGCCCGCGCCAACGCCCAGAAGGCCGGCTGCGCCAACGTCGAATTCCGTCTCGGCGATATTGAGGCGCTCCCCGTCGCGGACGCCTCCGTTGACCTCGTCATCAGCAACTGCGTCCTCAACCTAGTGCCCGACAAGCCGAAAGCCTTTCGCGAGATCGTCCGCGTCCTCAAGCCCGGCGGCCGCATCGCCATCGCCGACATCGTCCTCGATGGCCCCCTGCCCGACGCCCTCAAGGGGGACTCGGACGCCTACTGCTCCTGCATCTCCGGCGCCATCAGCCGCGCCGACTACCTCGCGGCCATCGAGGCCGCCGGTTTCGACGACATCCAGGTCGCCTCGGCGGCCGACGCCTCCAAGCTCCTCGCCGGCGACTGCTGCTCCGCCGGCATCACCGCCTCCGACCTCGAGGGCGTCGTCACCAGCCTACGTGTCACCGGCCGCAAGCCCAGCCCATGAGCACCAGACTCCGACAATTCATCCTCCTCCTCGCCGCCTTCCTCGCCGCCTACTTCCTGCCCGTCGGCAGCGGCCGCGTCCAGGCCTCCATCCTCGAGGCCTTCGCCATGCTCCACGAGTACGCCCGCGAGCACGTCCTCCTCTGCCTCGTCCCCGCCCTCTTCATTGCCGGCGCCATCGCCGTCTTCGTCAGCAAAGAGTCGGTCATGAAGTACTTCGGCCCCACCGCCAACAAGCTACTCTCCTACTCCGTCGCCTCCGTCTCCGGGACCATCCTCGCCGTCTGCTCCTGCACCGTCCTCCCCCTCTTCGCCGGCATCTACACCCGCGGCGCCGGCATCGGCCCCGCCACCGCCTTCCTCTACTCCGGCCCCGCCATCAACGTCCTCGCCATCATCCTCACCGCCCGCGTCCTCGGCTTCCAGCTCGGCCTCGCCCGCGCCATCGGCGCCGTCGCCTTCGCCTTCCTCATCGGAATCGCCATGCACCTGATCTTCTTGAGGGAGGAGCGAGAGAAGGCCCGACAGGCGCAGAGCTTCGTCATCCCCGAGTCCGCCGACACGCGCCCCCTGT
>JALGTG010000023.1 GCA_029821495.1 Candidatus Hebobacteria bacterium | reverse complement strand
CCCACTATGGCCCCCGCGACTCCTGCCGTGCAATCGACGTCCCGCAGCTGCTTCAGGCTGCCGCTCTCGTCGAGGTCGCGGTCGTTGGCGGCCATCACGATGCTGCGCACAGGGTCGCCATCGCAGTGGTATATGGCGGCCGCAGGCTGGCCGAGCACGTCAATGGGATCGAAGGCGTGCCGATGGGCCACCTGCCTGGCGATGGCATCCACCAGCGCCTGGTCGTCGGCGGCATCGTCCGCCAATCCAAGGAACTTCTTCAGCTCCTCCACCATGATGCGGTGGCGGAACTCGAGTGGGTCAATCTCCACCGCGGTCCTGACCATCTCCTTGCCCGAGATGTCGCCTCCCAGCGCTGCGCTGATCATGGCGGCCATCATCGCAGTCGCGTCGCGAGCATAGCCGACATCCAGGTACGACAACTCAAAAGCCTTGACATAGGCCTTCTCCGGCTCGCCGCGGTACAGCAGGCCTGCAAACGCCAGCGAGATCAGGCCCCAGAGGCTTGGGAATCTGCTGCCCTGAGATGCCACCACCCACGGCGCCCTGCCGGACGGCAGCTCCTTCATCCCCAGGTAGGCGCAGGATCGCTCGTACATGTGGCGCAGGTGGGCCTCGGCCAGCTTCTCGTGGTTGGGGTAAAGGGCCGCTCGATCCCGGTAGCGCTCCAGATACTCTATGGCCAGGAGTTGGGAGTTGATCGCTCCGCGGTTGCGGATCACACACTCCGCGAACATGTGGTTGTTGCGGGTGTCATCGGTTCCCGTGCCCCGCGGCGGGGCCGCTTGCCAGACTCCCACCGGGTGGGTGCCGAAGTCGTCGGGGAAAGGCAGGAACTCGTCCACCCACTCCTTGCCCGCCACCTCCCTCACCCTCTCCGCAGTGCCGAATTCCACCACGGCCCCCAAGGAGTCGCCTATCGCATTGCCCACCATGCAGCCGAGAATCTGGTCGTAGAGGTCTTCGGGCATCGTCGCTCCCCGGGCATCAGTTTCTGGTCCATCGCCTGAGACGGCCTATTGCACAGAAACGACTCTCTCTCCTTCCCTCGGCGAGAAGGACATGGCCCGGCGGGAGCGAACCGAGCCTGCGTAACAACCGAGCGACGGCAGTCTAGACACGTGAAGGGAGGTGATGGACGGAGTCCGCTGGACAGCGCCGGAGAGGAGGTCAAGGAAGCTGAGAGTTGGCGCGAGGCCGCTTGCCACGCCGTGGTCTGCTGAGTGTCCTGCTGAGTTGGTGATATGAGCATTCTAGGTGTGAATGTCGAGGAGCCGTCGATTCAGAGGAGGAGCAGGATGATGAGTACCAGAAGGCGAGGCTTCACCCTGATCGAGCTGCTGGTGGTGATTGCCATTATCGGCATCCTGGCAGCGATGGTGTTTCCGGTCTTTGCGAGGGCGCGCGAGTCGGCGCGCAAGGCGGTGTGTCTGTCGAATGTGAAGAACATCGCCCTGGCCGTTCAGATGTACCTGGCGGACAACAACGACACGTTGCCTGCTACCGAGCACCGGTCGGAAGTCGTCGACTTCATGACCTGTGTGGAGGGCGCCACCTATGCTAACCCGTATCTTCGGTGGACTCTGATCCTCGACGAGTACGTGAAGAACCGCGATGTGTGGCGGTGCCCGAGCGCGAAGCTGGAGGGCGGCGCGGGCAACATCAACCCCGGAGGAGACTGGTTCAGTGTCCTTGTCGCCAATGAGCCGATGATGCGCACGGACATCTGGACGCCGGCCTGGCACGACGAGTGGGGCGAGGGTTTGTGCGTATTCAACGGCTGGTGGCCCCCGGGCTGGGGCGGGGTAGTCACCGACTCGTTCTTGCAGGGCCCTGCCTGGGGCGCCGAAGCGCAGGTGGAGCGAGAGAAGGTCTTCCGTCAGAGCATCGCCCTCAACGCTGGCAACATGGATGTCGGCGTCTCCAACTGGGGCATGAAGCTTGTGGAAGTGGACGATCCCGTCAGCTTCGTGATCTGCGGCGATGGGAGCTGGAAGGCGAACCACGACTACATGAACATCGCGCTGGCGGCCTATCCGGAGATCTGCCAGCTAGCCTGCTCGGGGCTGTACAACTGGTGCGATTGGATGGACTGGGAGCTGTGCGCGGAGTATGCGGGGGAGTGCAAGGACCTGTACGCGCCCAACAATGGCGCGTTTCTGCGTGACCCAACCCTGCGTAACCCTTACTCGCGGCACCTGGGCGGCGTGAACCTGGGCTTTCTGGACGGACATGCCGCCTGGTGGCACTCAGAGAGGCTGATCGCCGAGTACGCCGAGCTGGCCAGGGAAGGTGACACCAAACCCCTGGGACTCTACATGGATGGCCCCTCTCGGATTCCAGGTGTGGGCTGCCAGTGCGATTCCGGAAGTTGGCCGGCCGACACGCCAATGCTGTTCTAGTCGGGCCGGAAGTGCGCAGCTGACGCGTGAATGCGGCGGAGCGCCGACCCCGGCGCTCCGCCTTCGCGAACGAGGCCTCGGCCGTTCGCCGACGGAGTATTGCAGGAGGAAGGCGAGGCCGCGGGGTAATGCCGGGTGCGAGGCGGGCATCCACCAATGAGGGAACACTCCTCCGACTCGACAGAGGAGATGTCCACGACCGGTTCCAGACCGGCGCCGCGGCGCGGCGGCGTCACCTGGCGCGCGGTGGCGCTGTCGATGGTGATCGTCGCCGTCACCGCACCGGCCATCTTCTACGGCGAGGTCGTGTTCGCATCCCGGAACTGGAACATCTTCTGGTCCAGCGGCGTTCCGGCGCCCTGGCCGCTGACCGTCCTCTTCCTGCTGACGGCGCTCACGAGCATTCCGGTGTTTCGGCGACTGCGGCTCACCCGGCCAGAGCTGCTGACGGTCTACTCGGTCGTCCTCGTCGTCACCCCTCTCTTCGGCATCCACGTCCTCTTCTATGTGCTCTCCAAGGCTCCGTGCTTCTACCACATGGCCCGCGCCCAGCCGATGTGGGGATCGGCCTTCATCAATCTCATCCCCACCTGGTGGGGTCCCTCTTCGGTCTCCGCCGTCGAAGGCTACTTCTGGGGGGGAGCTGCCGTCCCATGGTCGGAGTGGGCCCTGCCGCTGGCCGCCTGGGGGTCCTTCATGGTGGCCCTCTTTCTCGCCAATGTCTGTCTCCTCGTCCTCGTGCAGCAGCAGTGGATCAGGCACGAGCGGTTGACCTTTCCCCTGGCGCAGATCCCTCTCGAAGCCGTCGGCGAAGTGCCCAACGGAGGAAGAGCCGCGCGCCTGCCAGTCAGCAAGGCCTTCTGGGCAGGACTGATTGTCGCCACCGGCGTGGGCTTCGCGAGCCAGCTCTCACAGAGACTGCCCGCTATGCCCTCGCTTCCCCTACAGTACACTGTCATGAGCGCGCAGTACGTGGGACCGCTGTCCGCCTTAGGTCAAGTCGATATATGGCTCTACCCGTGGTTGATCTCCCTCGCGTACATCATCCCGGCGGAGCTCTCGTTCTCCGTGTGGTTCTTCTGGCTGGTGCGGATCGGGTTGTGCGCTGTGGCGGTCATGTACGGGGCGGATCCCGGCTCGGCCGAGGAGTGGTGGAGGTGGGAGTTCCCTGCCCCCACCAACCAGGCTACCGGGGCGCTCGTGGCCCTGTCGCTGTGGGCGCTGTGGACTGCGCGGAGACATCTCGCGCGGGCCCTGCGCATCGCCTTCAGCCGCCCCTCGGGAGGGGATCGCGATGAACCCCTGCCCTATCGGTGGGCCCTCCTCGGCCTCGCGGTCTCCCTCGTCTGGCTCGTCGCGTTCTTGATCCTTTCGGGCTGCCGGCCCATCTTCGGGATAGCCTACGTCGCTCTCCTCGTCGGACTATACTTGGCCTATGCCCGCCTCCAGGCAGAGGGGGCTCTCGATCCCTTCTTCTGGTGGTTCAACGACATGGCGGCGATGAGCGTGGGCATGCGGAATCTGCTGCCTCAGGAAACGCTGACCCTCTACACGATGAACTGGGCCGGGGCGCCGCTTCCCAGCAGGATCTTCAGCGCCTGCTCGCTCAACACCCTCGGCGCGTTCAAGATCGCGGACGCAAGTGGCACCAATCTGCGGCGACTCACATACGTGCTGCTCGGCACCTTCGCCGTCGCGCTCGCCCTCGGCATGTTCGTGATGCTGACCGCGATGTATCACCAGGGCTTCTTGATGACCTCGGCGGCAAAGGGCGACTACTTCGTCTCCTGGGCGCTTCTGGAGGACGGCTGGGCTATGTGGTACGACATCACGGGCGGGGAGGACCGGGACGTGGGTGCGGTGCTCTACATCGTCGCGGGCGGCGTGGTGACCGTCTTCCTCGGGATCATGCGGCTGCGCTTCGTGTGGTGGCCGTTCCACCCCATCGGCTATCTGTTCTCCAACAGCCTCTCCCAGGCCATGGGCACCTTTCCCTTCCTGCTGGCGTGGGTCCTCAAGGTCCTGGTCACCCGCTACGGCGGCCTTCGCCTCTACCGCAAGACGATCCCACTCGCCATCGGCCTGATCGTGGGGGATCTGCTCAACAGCTCGATCTGGAACGTCATTGGGTTGATCACCCGCGGACATGTGTAGGCGTCTGGGTGCTGACCTGTCCCGATCGGCCGCACATGCTCCGACAGCGGAGCCCGACCCGGTGCCATGCCGTGAGCTGTGTGCCGGGCGCTGGAAGAACCCATCATCGGAGCCAGTAGAGACAGGGAACGGGATGAGGCTAACGAACTGATCCCTTGTGTGTCTGGGCCGGCGCTTTCCATCCGGATCTCCCCGGCCTCGCGGGAACAGGCAGCCTTTCCGCAGGGGCGTCCGGGCCGGCATTCCCTGCGGGAAGCGGGGAAGGAGGTAGCTTGGGTCTGTCTGATGACGATGAGGGGTTCTCTGGGGAGGGGCGACTGCGCGCAGCGGAGGCATAACGCCGATGATGAGATGGCGTCGTAGAGGATTCACCCTGATCGAGCTGCTGGTGGTGATCGCGATCATCGGGATCCTGGCAGCAATGGTGTTTCCGGTCTTCGCAAGGGCGCGCGAGTCCGCGCGCAAGACGGTGTGTCTGTCGAACGTGAAGAACATCGCCCTGGCCATTCAGATGTACATGACGGACAACAACGACACGTTACCTCCCAGCGAGCACAGACAGGAGGTATGGGACTACTTCCAGACCGGCCCGGGCGGGGGCATGGGAGAGGAGGGGGTGGAGCCCGGCGAGTGCGAGATGGGCACCGGGGCCAACCCCTACCTCCGCTGGCCCGTCGTCGTCGACGAGTACATCAAGAATCGGGACGTGTGGAACTGCCCGAGCGCCAAGCTGGAGGGCGTCGCCGGCTTCATCTTCGGGTTCCCCGACTGGCTCGGCCATCTGCAGGCCGGCGAGGGAGTGTGGGGCCACTCCCCCCACAGATCCGGCTCGGGTCTGTGCCCGTCCGTTACCTATCCGGCCGGATGGGGCGGCTCGATCACCGACAGCCTGTTGCAGGGCCGCATGAGCTGGTGGACCGCCGACGAAGCCGCGGGTGGAGCCAAGACCTTCAGGTTCAGCATCGGCTTCAACGAGCAGCGAGAGCTGAAGCTCGTGGAGGTGGACGATCCGGTCAACTTCATCATCTGTGGGGACTGCGGTCCGGAGGGGGGCTACATGGCCCCCGGCAACACCGCCTACCCGGACATCTGCGCGCTCGACTGCGCAGTCTGCGACGCCAACCCCGATTGGGGCTACTGGTGGGACTGGGATAACTGCGTGGTGTGGGCCGGCGAGGAGGGATGCGACCCGGTGCTGGTGTGGGCGCCTCCCGCGTTCATCACAGACCCCACTCTTCGCAAGCCATATACCCGCCACATGGGCGGCGTCAACCTCGGCTTCCTCGACGGCCACGCTGCGTGGTGGAACTCGGAGAGGCTGCTTGCCAAGATGGGCGACGCCCACAGCCTCATGGGGCTCACGGAGCCCCCCGCTCCCTACTCCTGGTGCGGCTATGTGGGCGACAACCCGAACGCGCCTGTGCTCTTCTGAGCATGACCTAACTCCGGACTCGCGCCGGGTCCGGCACGCATGAGGCATGGCGGAGCACCGATCTCGGCGCTCCGCCGTGCGGCGCTTGGCGCATCTATCCCGCGTCAAGCCGGATCGGTAGGCGGCCGCTGCGAGAACCTCGCGTCCCCGCCCTGGCGCGTCTCCGCCACAATCCGGTTTGCCTCGAACAGGCTGTCGAAGGAGCCGCAGTCGAGCCACAGCCCGTCGAGCTTGCTCCAGGTCATAAGGCCGTCGGCGATGTAGAAGTTGTTGACCGTCGTTATCTCTAGCTCGCCGCGCGCCGAAGGCTCCGATCGCCGAATGTAGTCGAACGCCCGGCTGTCGTAGATGTAGAACCCTGTCACCGCGTACTTGCTCTTGGGCGCTTTCGGCTTCTCCTCAATGGCGACGATCCGAGAGGTATCGCTCTCGTCGAAAACGGCCACCCCATAATCTCGCGGGTCAGGCACCTCCTTCAGGAAGAGATGTGCTCCCTCCTTGAACCCACGAGCAGCCGGCCCCAGATCGGCGTCTGTGAAGTTGTCCCCGAGCACTACGAACACAGACTGCCCCTCCGCGAAATCCTCCGCCACTTCCAGCGCCTCCGCTATTCCGCCCTCGCCCTCCTGATAGCCATACTCGAGGTGCTTCACACCCAGGTCTTTGCCTGTGCCCAGCACGCGGATGAAGTCCCCCGCGTGCGGGCCCCCGGTGACAACGAGGATCTGGTCTATCCCCGCCCCGAGCAGGTTCGCGATAGGGTAATGGATCATGCACTGGTCGTAGACCGGAAGCAAGTGCTTATTGGTAGCCTTGGTGAGGGGGTAGAGACGAGTGCCGAGACCGCCCGCAAGGATAACGCCTTTCATCGCTTGCCTCCTAGGACCGGATGCTGCGCTGGATCACCCATACTTGTTCTGCGGATGCGCTCTCCGGCTCCTGCTTGGCACTCCCGGCACGTTGCTTGTCGGGACGGCAGCCGTGCAACAAGACAGCGACTGCGGCGCAGAAGACACGCTTCTGCGCTACCGCCGGTCACGGCAGTTGGAAGGCGCGGGCGATGTAAACGGCCACCTGGTCGCGGGTGACCGCGACCGCGGGCGCATACGTGGTCGCGTCGTAGCCCTCTGCGATGTCTTGCGCCACGCAGTACTCCACGTGCTTGTAGGCCCAGTGGCCGACGGGCACATCGTCGAAAGTGGCCTCAGACGGCCCGTTCGGAAGACCGGCCTCGCCTCCGGCCACCGCGCGGGCGATGAAGACTGCCGCCTGGCCGCGGTTCACCACCTGGGCGGGGCGATAGAGTGCCGCCGAGAAGCCCCGGACTATGCCGTGTGCTACGCAGTACTCGACATGCCTGAATGCCCAGTGGTTCCTTGGCACGTCGAGGAAGGTGGTGGTGTCCGGCCTTGGCGGAGCGCGCTCGCCGCCTACGAGAGCGCGCGCGATGTAAACGGCCATCTGGTCGCGGCTCACCGGCAGCCCGGGACGATAGAGCCCATCGGGGTAGCCGCCCACAATCCCCAGACAAGCGCAGCGAGTCACTTCGTCGAAGGCCCAGTGGTCCACACTGACATCGGGGAAGCGCACGATGACCAAGTGCGTTACCCGGTGTCTGTCCGCCACCCAGCAGGAGCCATCCGTTGGATTGACGGCGACACAGACTGGGTCGTCGAAGTCCTCGCCCCGCCACAGCACCATGCCATCTTCACTGAGGTGGATTACCTGGTCCTTCCCTCTATCGGCCACCCAGCAGGAGCCGTCGGCCGAGTTCACCGACACAGACGCGAGCACCCGGAAGCCGCCTCCCCGCCACAGCTCCGTTCCGTCCTCGGCCAGGTGAATCACCTCGTCGGCCTCGGTGTCGGCCACCCAGCAGGAGCCGTCGGACGGGTTGACGGAGAGCCACCGCGGTTCCTCGAACTCTCCGCCGCGCCACAGCACTCCGCAGTCCTCGCTGAGATGGACGACCTCTTGGCTCCCCTCGTCAGCCACCCAGCAGGAACCATCCGTCGGGTTGGCGGACACGGAGCAGGGACCATATAACCCGTCGCTGTTGACCCACAGCTCTGCGCCGTCTTCGCTCAGGTGAACGACCTTATCGTGCTCGGTGTCGGCCACCCAGCACGACCTGTCGGTGGGATTCGCGGAGACAGACGACGGCCGCCCGAACCCCTCTCCCCGCCACAGCTCCGCGCCGTCCTCAGCCAAATGCACGACCTGGTTAGCCGCCGCGTCTGTCAGCCAGCAGGACCCATCCGCCGGGACTACTGAAATGGCGACGGGACTGCCGAAGCCCCCTCCCCGCCAGAGCTCGACACCGTCCTCGCTCAGATGGGCCACCTGTCCGTTGCCGCAGTCCGCCACCCAGCAGGAGCCATCTGCAGCATTCACGGCTACCGCCGCCGGGTAGCTGAACGCGCCCCCCCGCCACAGCTCCGCGCCGTCTTCACTGAGATGGACCACCTGCCCGCGCGCGCTATCGGCCACCCAGCACGAGCCGTCAATCGGGTTGGCGCAGACGCCTCCCGGATAGCAGAACCCGCTTGCGCGCGCTGACTCCGTGCCATCGGCGGCGAGGCGCGCCACCTCATGGTTGCGTGTATCCGCCACCCAACAGGAGCCGTCTCCCGGATTCACAGACACGGACCGGGGCCCGAAGAAGCCACCGCCTCGCCACAGCTCCGCCCCGTCCTCGGCCAGGTGGACGACCTCATTGTTGCCTTCATCAGCCACCCAGCACGAGCTGTCTGTGGGGTTGGCGGAGACGGCCGCGGGGTAGTGGAAGCCTCCCCCTTGCCACAGCTCAGCTCCGCTCGCCCCCAGGTGCACGACCTGATCGTCCGCGCGGTCCGCCACCCAGCACGAGCCATCCGCGGAATCGACCGAGACTGAAGAGGGCCTGTTGAAGAGGCTGCCACTCCCCCTTCGGCCCAGGTCCTCGCCATGGGGGCCGACGTGGAGCACCTCATTGCCCTCGGCGTTGGCAATCCAGCAGGAGCCATCGGTCGAATTGACCGAGATGAGCTGTGCTGGGTGCTTGATGTCAGTACTCAACACGCCACCGCGCCACACTTCGGTGCCATCCTCGGCCAGGTGAATCACCTCGCCGGCCTCGGCGTCGGCCACCCAGCACGACCCGTCGGCCGAGTTGGTGGAGACACGCGACGGGCCGTCGAAGTCTCCGCCCCGCCACAGCATCTCCCCCTCCTCGCTCAGGTGTGTGGTCGTGTCAGACCTGCCGTCCGCCACCCAGCATGAGGCATCCCCCGGGTTCACGGACAAAGACACGGGTCCTCCAAGACTCCCTAGGCGCCATAGTACGGCGCCGTCTTCGGCCACATGCACCAGTTCCCAGCCGTCCATAGCGACCGCCCAGCAGGAGCCATCATTGGGATTGGCGGAAACACAGGTGACCCGGCCGAAATCCCCAACTCGAAGCAGCTCCGTGCCGTCCTCCGTCAGATGCACAAGCTCGCCGCGGTCGCTGTCGCCCAGCCAGCAGGATCCATCCGCCGCGTTCACCGAGACGGCCGTGGGTGAGCTGAAGCCGCCTCCTCGCCACAGCTCCGTGCCGTCCCTTGCCAGGTGCAGCACCTCACCATTCGAGGTGTCCACTACCCAGCACGAGCCATCCGCCGGATTGGCGGAGAGCCGTGCGGGCTCGGCCAGGCCTCCTCCTCGCCACAGCTCCGCGCCATCCTCGGCCAGGCGCAACACCTCCTTGTTCACCGTGTCCACCACCCAGCACGACCCATCGATCTGGTCCACTGAGACATCTCGGTAATGCCCAGGGTCCCACCGCGTCTTCATCTCAACTCGAAGCAGTTCCGTGCCGTCCTCGGCCAGGTGAACGACCTCGTAGCAGCCACCGATCCAGCAGGAGCCGTCAGACAAGTTCGTAGATAGAGAATGCGCTCCGGCCGCGGAGTAGCCGCGCCAGACTTCGGTTCCGTCCTCGGCCACGTGTGCCACCTCGTAGCAGCCGCCGATCCAGCAAGAGCCGTCCGTCGGGTTCACAGAGATGCAGCCACCGGTTAAGCTGTAGCCGAAGCCGTTGGCACGTGCGAGGACCCCACCGTCTTCGGCCAGGTGAACCACCTCCCCCCAACCGGAGGAGGCGGTGTAGCTCACCCAACAGGAGTCGTCTGAGGTGTTGACGGCCACCCAATGGGCCTGCCGGGCATCGCTTTGCCAGGCCACGGCGACCTCTTCTGCCAACGCGCTCTGAGCCACAGCCAACATGACCCCGACGAGGCAGAGAGTCAGGCGACGCGCGCACATGTGCTCAGCCCTCCACAGTCCGCTCTCCGCGCCAGACCAGTGCCGCCCGTCATTGGAGTTGGAAGGCGCGGGCGATGTAAACGGCCATCTGGTCGCGCGAGCAGGAGCAGTGCGGATGGTAGCGGCCATCCGGATACCCGCCGATCACCCCGGCCTCGGCGAGGTACTCCACGTGCTTGTGGCACCAGGACCACTCGTTGCCTCCGGTCACGTCCTCGAAGGTCGGCGGGTCAGGTGGCACATAGTCCGCCAGCCCGGCCTCGCCCACCGGAGTGGCGATGCTCCGGGCGACGAAGACCGCCATCTGGCCTCTGTCCACGGTCAGGTCGGGGTGGTAGTGCTGGTCGGCGTAGCCGCGCACGATATCATTGGCGACCGCGTACTCGATGTATCTGTAGGCCCAATCCTCGACCGCGACGTCCGCGAAGCTCGGCTCCGATGGCCCCGGGGGCACATGCTCGTCTCCGCCGGCCAGCGCGCGCGCGATGTAGACGGCCATCTGGTCGCGGGACACGGACAGGGCCGGCTGGTAGGTATCGTCTTGGTATCCGCTGACAATATCGGCCCCCACGCACGCCGCAATCTCGCGCTGCGCCCAGTGCGCTCGTCCCACATCGCGGAACAGCCGCCGGCTCAGCGTCGCATCCCCGGTCAGCGCCATCCCGTACCACCACAGTGGCGCCAACGACGGCTGGCGGCCCTGCACGTCGCTGTACCATGTCAGGAACGCGTCGCCGAAGCAGTGGCCGGCCGCCAGGGATTCGTAGAAAGCCCAGTCCTGCCACAGCCCGCCCGTCTTCGTCGATCCCCAGGCGAAAAGCCCCCACGAGCGGTTGAACACAGCCGTCCCGGCCAGGTGGCCCTCCATGGTGTAGTCGGCTGCGCCGCATACGAAGAAGGAGTAGAACAGCGCCCGCGGATCATACAGCGCGTAGTCAGCCGCCCACACCCACTCGTGGATCCGGCCGTTGGCGCGAACGTACGTGTGGGCCTGCGCGTATCCGTGCGAGCGTGTGTGGACGAGTTCATGGCCCTGGTAGGCGATTCGGCTCAGGTAGTCGTCTCGCGTCGTCATCTCCGGATCGTCCACCGCTTCCGTCGCGTCTGAGCCGTAGACGGCAGCGGCGGCGGCCTCATCCGCAGCGCTCATATCGGCCCACCCGTCATCCAAGTACATGAGGGCGCGCGTCTCCACCGGCATGCCGTCGGTGCTGTAGGCGTGGTTCTTCTGGAAGTAGTTGCGCAGGAGTTCGGGCTCAGTGCCCAACTCCGGGAGATTGCCCGCCGTCAGGCGGGAGACCCAGACCTCCAGCCCGACATCTCCGGTATGGGTGTCATACTTCCCGTTGCCCGCGTGGACGCTGACGTCCTCGAGCACATCCCCCCAGACGCCGTCCAGATCCATGAAGTAGAGGTCACACGGGAAGTCCTCGTACCACACCGGCTCCTGTGGGCTGAATCTCTGCATCATCTCGTAGATGACGTAGGGGACATCGCCGATCAGCACCGCTCCCACCAGAGACTCAGGCTCTTCGTATAGCTGTCGCAGGAACTCCCGCACCGACTCCGCCGATCCCGATTCGAGGCGATAGGAGACTACCTCATATCCGTCAGTCTCGAGGTCGTGCTGATAGACGTCGAGGTGTGCTGCGATCTCGTCATACACGCCGTCCGATACAATGAGGCAGACGCGCTTGCTCGGTGCCAATTGTGACGCCGCGGCCGACAGGTCGGGCGGCCTGCGGGTGACCTTGGTGACGGCAAAGGGACCTCGGTAGCGCGGGGGAACGTGGCGCGGTCTAGGCAGGCCGTCTTGCGACATCCAACGGCTCGGCAGCGGCCGCGTGTCCTCCAGCCGGTCCGCAGTGTCCGAGCGGCCCGCGGCCGGCGCCCCCATCACAGTCAGGAGAGCGCCGATCACAACGGCCAAGACCAGAGCCTTGGACCTGCCGCTGACTGCTTTCTCAGCCCGAGAGAAGATCGCCTCGGCCATCTGTCTCAGACTCGCTTCCCCCCAAGCACGGCGCTGTCCCTCCGGCGCCGCGTGGTCACGCCGTGCTCGCGCTCACACCACAGAGTTGGACTTCGTGAAGTCGATCAGCTCATCGACCTGGGCGAAGGCCAGCCCGACGACTGTGTCCGCGCAGCCATAGTATATCGCCAGCCGACCGGTCGGCGCGTCGGTCAGAGCGGCACACGGGAACACGACATTCGGCACATCGCCGACGCACTCGTACAGCTCCCGCGGAGACAGAATGTATGGCGCCGTCCGCGACATCACCTTCCACGGCTCGTCGAGATCCAACAGCGCCGCGCCGGCGCAATAGACGAACCCATTGCAGCTCGTCAGCACCCCGTGGTAGATCAGCAGCCAACCCTCCGTCGTTTCGATGGGAATGGGGCCCGCTCCTGTCTTCGTGCCCTGCCATCCGCCACATGGCCCCATAACGAAGCGGTGGCATCCCCAGTGGACCAGGTCCGGGCTCTGGCTGAGGAAGATGTCGCCGAATGGCGTATGGCCGGTGTCGCTGGGGCGGCTGAGCATCATGTACTTGCCGTTGATCTTGCGCGGGAACATCACGCCGTTGCGGTTATAGGGCAGGAAGGAGTTCTCCATCTTGTGGAACGTCTCGAAGTCCTCGGTCCAGGCCATGCCAATGGTGGGGCCGTGGTAGCTGTTACACCACGTAACGTAGTAGCGGTCGTCGATCCAGCAGACGCGCGGATCGTAGCCGTACTCCCAGCGGAGGATCTCTGGATCGTCGGACTCGCTCGTGAAGTGAATGCGTTCCGAGCTTATCTCCCAGTCGATCCCGTTCTCACTATGGCCGGCGTGGAGCTGCATGTTGCGCTGAGTGTCGTCGCAGCGAAACACGCCTGCGAAGCGGCCTCGGAATGGAACTACCGCGCTGTTGAAGATGCTGTTCGAGGTGGGGAAGGGATCGCGGGGGATGACAGGGTTTCGGCTGTAGCGCCAGACCACGGATTCGCATCCCTCCGGCCTCTCTTCCCAAGGGACGTTCTCCAGCGACTCGCCGATGATCGTTGACGACCCAGAAGAAGACTTGGCCATCGAAACACCCTTTCTCGCGCTAGGGCTAGGTCACACCATAGTCCGCTCTTTGCCGGTTGTGTGTCAAGCCGCTGCTCCGCCCGAGGTCTCAAGCGCACCCGCTTCTCCACCCACGCACCCGAGGCCTCCGTACCGATGCGGCCTCTGTTCCGCCGCCGGTCAGACCTGCGACTTCACTCGCTCGACGTAGGCATCCCAGACTCGATCCATCTGCGTCTTCGCTTCGTCAGGCGGAAGGAAGTTGTGGGAGACGTTGACCAGCGGAGGCTGTCCTGCCTCTGTCATGATTCGGGCGACTTCGCAGTTGATGGCGTTCACGGCGGTCACGAACCCGAAGGTGGAGCCCGGCCCCACTTTCTCTCTCAAGCCTGGGACCTCGACCATCGCGTCCCCAGCCGGCACGCAGGTGTCCACGATGATGTCGGCCAGCTCGCAAAGGCGCTTGCCGCTGGAGTGGCGAGCCGGCACTGCTTGCGTGTGTTCCATAGAGGTGAGCGCGACCAGCGTGAGGCCTTGCTTCTTGGTCTCCAGAGCCATGTCGATCACCACCCCGTTGATGCCGGACTGAGAGAAGATCATCATGGTGTCTTTGGGATCGAGGCGGTAGTTCTGGAGGATGACTTGGGCGAAACCCTCCAGCCGCTCCAGGAACAGAAACTGCGGGACGCCGCTGTCTCCGACCACATTCGTGAAGTAGGAGAGACAATGCTCCGTCATCGGATGGTAGCCGACGAATCCGCCAATCCTCGGATAGCACTCCATGACGGGCAGCGCGCCGTGGCCGGCGCCGAAGAGGTGCACCATGCGTCCCGCCATGATGGACTTCGCTATTGCCTCCGCTGCCGCACTGATATTGTCCATCTGCGTCTCGCGGATCCGCCGATGAATCCTCTCTGTCTTCTCAAACCATTGCTCAGCAGACATCAGCTGCATTCCTCCTTTTCATCCAGTTCCCGGGCGGCGAGCCACGCCGCCCCCATCCATCCGGCATCCTCGCCAAGCTCGGCCGTCTCAATCCGCACCCGCTGCGCTATCTGGGGTTGGGCGCTGTGGCTTACGACCTCGCGGATCCGCGGCAGGAGTAGATCGGCACCGCCCACGATAACGCCGCCCGCGAGCACCACAAGCTCGGGATCAACAAGACTTGCGAGACTCGCCACCGCTGCCCCGAGCGCGCCGGCCGCTCGTTCCACTGCCTCGCCAGCCCGCCGATCACCTTCTCGCGCTGCGCGAAATGCCTCCTCGGCACCATCCCGGCCTGCCGCACGGGCAATCGCGGGGCCCGAGGCGACCGATTCGAGGCATTCGCCTGTCTCCGGCCCGTGCGCGCTCCCGCCCTCCCACTGCGTGGCCCACCACCCAACCGCGCCCGCCACGCCCACCTGTCCCCGGTGCAGTCGGCCGCCGAGAATGAGGCCTCCCCCTATACCCGTGCCGACGGCAATCAGCGCGACGTCGCTCGTTCCCCGCGCTGCTCCGCGCCACCATTCCCCGGCAACCCACGCGTGCCCGTCGTAGTGCAGGCTCGCCGGGATCCCCACCGCCTCCTGCACAGGGCCGGCCAGTTCCACGCTCGTCTGCCAGCCGGCGATGTTCGGCGCCCACAGGACCGTACCACGGCCGCGGTCTACCACGGCCGGCACCGCGACTCCCACCGCCACGACACTGTCCGCGGCAGTACTCGCCCTGGTGAGGACCTGGTGCAGCAGATCTATGATCTGGCGAACCACCGCCGCGCCGCCGTCAGGCGCGGTCCTGGTGCGGAGCGAGACGACGACGCTCCCCTCGCTGTCCACCAGCCCGGCAGCGATCTTGGCCCCGCCGACATCCACGCCCGCGAGCAATCGGGGAGGCACCATCGTCACCAGTCCGACGGCGCCGTTGGCGCCGTCACTCTCGCTACAGTCATCTCCTGCCACCAACCGAGGCCGCTGGGGTCCGACGCCGTCGCTCCTACCCCCACCTTCGGGACAGCGCCTACGCTCGGGCCGCTGTGCTCGACAACCGCGGCAATCGACTAAGCGATTCTGCGACGCCCCCTCGCCACCTCTGGTCTTGGGGCAAGACCTGTGGGGCAACCGCTGCTTGCCCGTGGCGGCGGCGCGCTCCAGCCTCGCCATGGCCTCTCTGCACGAGAGGACCACAGAGCATGGTGGGAGAACACGCTCCAGAGTCAGGCAACAGGAGCCTTGCCGTGTCGGGACTGCGCAGTCACACTGTGAATCTATGTCCGGACGATGCATCCCTCTGGCGGGCCGAGGTCCCAGACCCGAGACACTGCGCCTTCCACAGTCCGGGTGTGCGCCCGGCCTCTCCCTGCACCCTCACGCTCACGCGCCCCGGCAGTTGGGTCAGTGTGCCGCGCCACGTGGAGCCGGACCGTCCCTACCTGCTTGAGTGTGACGTCAAGGGGCGGGGGCGGATCGGACTCGTGTGGGTCCGGGAAGGCAGACCGCTTTCCTCTTCGCAGCAGTCGGACGGTTGTCGCCGAACGGTGTGGAACTCTCCTGCCGATACGCCGCGGTTTGCTGAGCTGACGGCAGTCGGCGCTGTCTGGTCCGACGAGATCCGGACAGAAGACTGGAAGCGGGTGACTGTCGGCAGGGCAAGCCCCTGTACGGCAAACCGAGTCCAGGTGGTGCTGGAGTCCGCGGGCGATGAGGAGACTGCGTTCGACTACCCGTACCTCGATGGGCTTGGGGCCGTGCCCGTCGAGATTGCGCTCTCCGCGGGATACCATCCGAACAGCGCCAAGGTGGCGATAGTCACAGTGCGGGAAGAAGCCGCCGCGGGGGAATTCGACGTGCTCGCCGGCGACCGCGTTGTGTTCTCCGGGAGCCTTCGGCGCTGGGGCGAGTACGTCTGGGGGCGCGAGTGCTGGCAGGCCGATTTCACGCAAATGAGGGAGCCGGGAACCCACCGGCTGCGCGTCACCTTCGACGACGGCCGCACAACGGAGTCGGCGCCATTCGAGATCGACAGCGACCTCTACCTTGACTTGCCCAATCTAACCCTCACCTGGTACCACACACAGCGCTGCGGGGTGGAGGTCCCGGGCTGGCATAAGGCCTGCCACCTCGACGATGCGCTGCTGGGACACAGCCGCGATCGCCCGCTCGGGCCCGGCGGTGAGTGGACGATCACGGGGGAGGCCGACCTTACGGGAGGCTGGCACGACGCGGGAGACAACCACAAGTACATCTGCTGGTCCTACCTCGCGCTGTGGGCGTTGGCCCGTCTCCAGGGAATCCAGACGAGCGAACACCACCGGCTGGGTGAGGCCCTCCCCGATCCCCTCGCCGAGGCTTGCTGGGAGGCCCGGTTTCTCCTCAAGACGGTGAGCGAGGACGGCCTCTTCCCGTTGGGCGTTGTGTCTCGCTTCGGGTGGGTCAACGTCCCCGCTCATCAGGAGACCGATAACATCCGCAACACCGGGGATGAGCGCGCGCTTCCTCCGCCGCACGAACGCATCTGCGACATACCCACCTACGGTCCGGCCTTCACCTCGGCCCTTGTGGCAAGCTCGCTTGCCGATCTGTCGCTCGCCCTCAGAGACTATGGCGACGAGCTGGGGACGCGCTGCCTGGATACTGCCTTCACGACTTGGCGAAACCACCACGAAGCGGAGCCGCCCGACGCCGAGCACCTCCGTTGGCATGCAGCCTTCGCTCTCCTAGACATGTCCCTGCTTCGCCACGAGCCGCGGCGCGATCTACGTGATGACCTCGAAGCGCGGATCTCGCGGATAATCGCTCAGCAGAAACCCGAGGGCGTCTTCCCCTTCCCGAGAGAATGCAGCGACTATCGCGAGCAAGTGCTGGGAGTGGCGAAGGAGAAACGCGCCAAGCTCTCGGACCTAGCGCCGCAGAAGAGGGGCTATGCCATCTCGCACGAGGCCTGCGGCATCGACTATATCCCCGCGCCGTTCACCTACCTGCACGCGCTGCTTGACTACCTCGAGCTGTATCCCGACGCTTCTCAGGCGGAGGCCGCCAGACAGGCGCTCGACTGCGCCATGGACCTGGCGGCATCGCTCTGCGAACGCACCCCCTACGGCCAGATGATGGAGTGGACGTTCGCTCCCGATCCGGCGAACTTCGTCAACATGTTCCACGGCTACAACTGCGCGCTGCTCTCTCTCTCAGTAGCGGCCTGTCGAGCCGCCCGCGAGCTCAGCCGGCCGGAGCTGATGGCGCTCGCAGAAAGGCAGATGCAGTGGGTGCTCGGCCGAAACCCCAGGTGCACGAGCATGGTATGCGGCGTGGGGTCCAAGCAGCTCGGCATCTACCACACGGGGCTCTCCTTCTCGGACGAGCACCGGACGGGAGAGCAGCCGGGAGGCGTGGTGAACGGCTTCGTTTCCATGGGCGCTCCCCGGCCCCCCCACTCGGGCGCCACCTACCCGTGGGACTTCCCCTATCTCGACATACGCTCCTCGCGCGAGGAAGCAGGCTGGCGCGGGGCAGACGCTGATTGGTGGACAAACGAGACGTGGGTCCCGAACTGCTCCTGGTTCATCCTCGCCGCGACCGCGCTCCATCGGGCGCTGTCGGAGGGTGATTGCTGAGGCCGTCAGTCCCAGAGCATACGAGGCGGCGGGCGCCCTCCGAGACGTGACCTGCTCAGTCACGCGCGAATCTCTCCATCCGCCGGCCCGGCGGCGCCATGCCCTGGCCTGTGATGCCGCGTTGACGCTGCCGCGGATGCGCCCCCAACCCACCCAGCGCTAAAGCCTCGGCCGCTTCCGCCCGACATCAAGACTGATGCTCAGCGAGAGCGACTTCGGGGCCCAGCGGTGTCGGGAACCGCGCGACCCACGCGGTGAGACCGCGGGTCGTGAGCCCTAGAGAGAGAGGATATGCCAATGGCCATTGCCCAGGAGGTAACTAGCGGAGTCGAAGAGGAGCAGCTGGTCGTGTTCGAGCTCGCCGGCGAGTCGTACGGCGTGGACATCGGCGCGGTGAACACGATCATACGGATGCAGCGGATCACGCACGTGCCACGCGCTCCGGTGTTCGTGGAGGGCGTGATCAATCTGCGGGGGAGCATCGTGCCGGTGATAGACCTGCGGAAGCGGTTTGGGCTGGGGACATTCGAGGAGAGCAAGGCGTCGCGCATCGTGGTGACCGAGACGAAGTCGGGACTGATGGGCATCATCGTGGACGCAGTCACGGAGACAGCATCGCTCCCGACCGACGCCATCGAGCCACCGTCTTCGCTGGTGACCACTGCGGACTCGCACTACCTCCGCGGAGTAGCGAAGATGGACGAGCGGCTGATCATACTCCTCAATCTGGAGAGCATCCTTACGGAGAGCGAGTCCGATGAACTCGCGGACATCAGTGCGGGGGAGGTAGAGGTACCAGCGGAGATGCCGGCGGCGGCGCCGGTATAGGACCGACTGGACTGAATCAGCGAACGCGCGCGACACGACTCTCTGCAACCGCGGGCGTGCTGTGGGGGCTCGGGGATGGCGTTTACCTACTTCTTCAGGGACATGTACACACTGCGCTTGATCGAGCAACACGTCATACCGGAGCTCAAGAGCCGGAGATACCTCAGTGTGTGGGATGCAGGCTGCGCCACCGGCGCCGAGCCCTACTCGCTGGCCATCATCTTCCGCGAGAACATGGGCGAGTTCCTCTTTCGGAATCTGCAGATCCACGCCACCGACATTAACCCCAGCTTCGGGGCGATCATCAGCCGCGGGCTGTACCGGGAGGAGGAGGTGAGGCGAATACCGCGCGCACTACTGGACAAGTACTTCGTGCCGGCAGAGGAGCCCGACCACTACATGATTGCAGAGCCCCTCAAGCAAGCAGTGTCCTTCCAACACCACGATCTTACCTCACTGCAGCCGATCCGCGAGGGGCTATGCCTTATCCTCTGCAAGAACGTGCTTCTCCATCTAACGCGCGAGCAGGTAGTGGCCGTGCTGAAGATGTTTCACAGCGTGCTGGACGAGGGCGGGTTCTTCGTTACAGAGCAGACACAGAAGATGCCTCCGGAGTCAACGCCCTGGTTCCATCGGGTGGTAGGAGATGGCCAGGTGTTTCAGCGCGTGTAGCGGGCCGAGCCGTGTTGGAGTCCTGCAACACGCTCGATGATACAACAATCTCGATTGGCAAGAGGAGACGACGGACATGGCAACGACGAGGACCAAGAAGGCCGCGGCCGTGAAGACAGCGGCCGCGAAGGCGGGACAATCCGGGAGCGAAGTGAGTTGTGAGGAGATACTCGGCAATGTCCCCACCCCGGTGATGGCGGTGGACCGGGAATTCAACGTCATCTACATGAACGATGCCGGGGCCGCGGCGGTGGGCAGGACGCCGGAGGCGTGTGTGGGGCAGAAGTGCTCTAGCCTCTTCAACACCGCGCACTGCAACACGGCCGACTGTCAGGTGGCGAAGGCGATGCAGCAGAACAGCATCTTCACCGACGACACGGTGGCAAAGCTGCCCTCGGGTGAGCTGCCGATTCGGTGCACGGGGTTGCCTCTGAAGGACGCCGATGGCAACGTCATCGGAGGTCTCGAGTACGTAGTTGACATCAGCAAGGAGATGGAGGTCACGACAGAGCTCGGTGATCTAGTGCAGGCCGCCGTCGAAGGCAAGCTCGCCGCGCGGGCCGACGTGGACAAGTTCGAGGGGAATTACCAAAGGATCGTCCAGGGTGTCTGAGTACAAGGGTGACTTCAACGAGATCAAGAACAACCTCAACCTCCTCATCGAGGTGATGAACGGCCTTGGCGAGGAGATGGACAAGCTGGCTCAGGCGGCGGCCGAGGGGAATCTCGACTACCGGGGCGATGCCGGCCGGTTCCAGGGCAACTTCGGGGAGATCCTGGCGGGTGTGAACCGGACCATGGAGGGCATCGTGACGCCGCTGCGCGACATCGGGGGCGTACTCGACCGTCTGTCGGCCGGCGACTCCAAGGCCCAGGTGGCGGCTGACTACAAGGGCGATTACAACGTGAAGGTCGCCGTCAACGCCCTGGGCGAGCAGATCAACGTGTTGGGCCAGGAGATGGACAAGCTGGCTCAGGCGGCGGCCGAGGGGAATCTCGACTACCGGGGCGATGCCGGCCGGTTCAAGGGTGACCTCGCGGAGATCGTGGCGGCCGTGAACCGGACCATGGAGGGCATCGTGACGCCGCTGCGGGAGGTTGGTGCAGCCCTCGATCGGTTGTCCCAGCGAGACCTGACGGTGCGCGTCGTGGGTGACTACAAGGGCGACTATGAGAAGCTCAAGGACGCTTTGAACACGGCCACGGAGGCACTGGAGCAGGCCATGGTGGCGGCGGCGAACAGCAGCCAGCAGGTGGCCGAGAGCAGCGGCCAAGTGGCGAAGGCGGCCGAGGACACCGGAAAGGCCAGCGGGCAGATCGCCGAGACCATCCAGCAGGTGGCCAAGGGAGCCAACGAGCAGACCGAGACCGTCACCACTACAGCAAAGTCAATGGAGCAGCTCAACGGGGCGGTGGAAGAGGTGGCGAAAGGCGCGCAGAGTCAGGCTGAGACCGCGCAAGACGCTAACAAGCAGATGAATGAGATCTCCCAGGCGATCGAGCAGGTCTCCAAGAACTCCCAGGCCGCCGCCGAGGGCGCGGGTCGCGTGGCGGAGACGGCGAAGGCCGGCGGAGAGGTGGTGCAGAGCACCGTCGAGGGCATGGGCAAAATCGCCGATGCCTCGGAGCAGTCAGGCGCCAATGTGCGAGCACTCGGAGAGAGCTCGAAGCAGATTGGTGAGATCGTGGAGATGATCACGGACATCGCGGAGCAGACGAACCTGCTCGCGCTGAATGCCGCCATCGAGGCGGCCCGGGCCGGCGAGCACGGCAAGGGCTTCGCGGTGGTGGCCGATGAGGTGCGCAAGTTGGCGGAGCGCTCTGCCAATGCCACCAAGGAGATCGGCAACCTTATCAAGGGCATCCAGAGCGGGGTTGACGAGGCCGTCGCCTCGATGGAGCAGGTGGCCAAAGAAGTGGAGCAGGGCACCCAGTTCTCCCAGCAGGCCGGGAAGTCGCTGGAGGAGATCATGACGGCAGTGGACGGGGTCGTTGGTCAGGCTCAGGATGTGTCCGCCGCCGCCCAGCAGATGGCCGCCGGAGCCGCGGAAGTCGTGAAGTCGGTCGAGAACATCTCAGCCGTCACCGAGGAGAGCACGGCCGCGGCCGAGCAGATGTCGGCCAACTCCGGCGAGGTCACGAAGGCCGTGGAGCAGATCAGCGCCATCAGCGAAGAGAATGCGGCTGCTGCCCAGGAGGTCTCCGCTGCGGCGCAAGAGCAGAATGCGTCCGTGGAGGAGATGTCGGCCTCTGCCCAGCAGATGTCCTCGCTGGCCGCGGACCTGCAGGACTTGGTGAGCCAGTTCAAGACCGACAACGGCAAGGCAAGCACCGGGACCGAGGCAGAGCAGGAGCCGGCTCGGGCCACGGCGGCCTAGTGCGAGACCCCGCCCTGCAGCACACTCAAGGGTGCAGCTTGAGTGTAGGGTGATCAGTGCGCCGGACGAGGAAGGCCCCCGCGGCCTTCCTCCCCGGCGCCCCTGATGTGAGATTGAGCAAGCGATCTCCTTCCCAGAGGATGGTGTGTAAGTGGCAGCCGACGCGCCGGATATGTCAGAGTACCTGGGCGTCTTTCTGGATGAGGCCGAGGAGCAGGTCGAGACCCTGGACGATGGCATCCTTCGGCTGGAGAAGGAACCAGACGACCAAGGCCTGCTCCAGGAGATCTTCCGCGCGGCCCACTCTCTGAAGAGCTCCTCCGCCGCAATGGGCTTCGCCAACATGTCGCGGCTCTGCCACGCGAGCGAGAACATCCTGGACCGGTTCCGCGCCGGGGACATGCGCCCGAACACGGAGGTGGTAGACGTCCTGCTGAGGGCGGTGGACGCGCTCAAGACAATAAAGGAGGCGATCCGCGGCGGGGAGAGCGATGCCCTCGATATCTCGGAGGTGGTGGCCGCGCTGGAAGCCTCGGCGGCCGGGACGGGAGATGCCGGACCGACTGGAGACAGCAGTGCCCCGCCCCCTGACGGTCGCGACGGTGATGAAGACGAAGAGCGCTTGATGGAGACGGACGCGCGGGAGGTGGTCGTACGGCTTACTGACGACTGCGCGATGCCATCGGTGCGGGCGCAGATTGTACTGAAAGCGCTGGAGAAGATTGGCGAGATTCTGAGGACGCACCCCTCGCGGGAAGAGATCAGCGCGGGCCGCATCGGCGAACAGCTCCGGATAATGATGGCGGCGAGGGTGAGAGAGCAGGCGATTCGGGGGGCACTCGAGTCCATCTCAGAGATCGCTCGGGTGGAGGTGAGTGGGGACGAGCGAGTTGTGGACGTGGGCCCTAAGGGGAGGGGGAAGTCATCGGTCGAGTTGGGCGCCATGGCGAAGGGGGCCGAGCAGACGGTGCGCGTGAACGTTGCGCGCCTCGACAAGCTGATGAACCTGGTAGGTGAGCTGGTAATCGACCGCACGCGGCTGGCCCAGCTCGGGCTGGACCTGGAGACGCAGTACGGAAGCGTGGATTCGATACAGGACGTGCGGGAGACGTGTCGGCAGATGGGTCGCACGGTGGGTGATCTGCAAGAAGAGGTGATGAAGGCCAGGATGCTGCCCATCGCGCAGCTATTCCGGCGCTTCCCGAGGATGGTGAGGGACCTGGCACACAAGATGGGCAAGGAGGTGGAGTTCATTCTGGAGGGGGAAGAGACGGAGCTCGACCGCTCCGTGATCCAGGAGATGGTGGATCCTCTTGGGCACCTGCTCCGCAACGCCGTTGACCACGGCGTGGAGACGCCGGAGCAGAGGGCCCGGGCGGGAAAACCACCAAAGGGAAGGGTCATTCTGGCGGCACGCCAGGAGGAGAACCACATCATCATCGAGGTCACCGATGACGGGGCCGGCATCGACGCAGAGAAGCTGAAAGACTCGGCCGTCAGGAAGGGCGGCATGTCGGAGAGCGCGGCCGCCAGCATCTCTGATGAGGAGGCGCTGCAGTTGGTCTTCTCCTCTGGCCTGTCAACCTCCAAGTCTGTAAGCGAAGTGTCGGGCCGCGGTGTGGGCATGGATGTCGTGAAGACCAATGTGCAGCGGCTCCGGGGGAGGGTGCAGATCCAGTCGAAGCCGGGCGTCGGGACGACGATGGTGGTCAGGCTGCCTTTGACTCTGGCCATATCGCAGGCGCTGTTGGTGAGGTGCGGGGAGGAGACGATTGCGATCCCGCTGGTGTATGTGGTGGAGACGACGCGCGTTGCCCGGGATGCGCTGGGGAGCGTCCGGAGACGCTTGGTGACGACGTTCCGCGGGCGAGTGCTTCCCGTGGTGGACCTGCGGAAGGCGCTCGACGGCGATGACACGGGCATCCAGATGAGCGGCGGCCTGAGTCGTATCGTCGTGACGAGGAGTGGCGAGCGAGAGGTCGGGATGATTGTTGACCATCTGGTCGGGGAGCAGGATATCGTGCTCAAGTCACTCGGGTCGGCGCTGGGCGATATCGCTGGGCTGTCGGGCTCGACCATTCTAGGAGACGGGACGGTGGCGTTAGTGCTGGATGTCGCGAGCCTGATGGATCGCGCCGGTCTGCAGGCAAGTCTTCTGGCAGAGGACGAGGGAGAGCGATCGGGCGGGCGGCACCAGTTCAATGGGAGAAATGAGAGCGATGTCTAAGAGCGTCGAGGTTGAGGAGCACCCGCTGAACCTGCTGCAGCGCATCGGCAGCATGGGGGCGATGCAAGCAACCGCCTCTCTGAGTGCGCTGGCGGGGAAGCCGCTTGTGAACTCCTACGCAAAGGTGAAGATACTCCCCCTGGAAGAGGTGCCGGCCTTGTTCGGCGATCCCGAGGAGATGATAGCCGGGATCATCTTGGAGGTCAGTGGCGACGTGCGCGGACAGTACATCGCTACCTTCCTCATCCAGGACGCGCTGACACTGATAGCGACTCTGACGGGCACGGAGTGCTCTCTGGACGAGGAGTTTGGCGAGATGGAAACATCGGCCCTGGCCGAGGCGGGCAACATCCTCGCCTCCTCCTACTTGGGAGCCATCGAGGCGACGACCGGGCTCGCGCTTGCGCCGTCGCCGCCAGGCGTGGCAGTGGACATGGCGGCGGGCATCCTCACCACTGCAGTCCTGCCCATGCACGAGGCCGGGTCCGAAATCCTCCTGATCGAAGTCCAGTTTGGCGGCCCCGAGATGGATCTAACGGGCCGCATGATCCTGCTCCCTACCGTCGAGTCGCTGCCACGCCTTCTGCGGGCCGTCAAGAGCGCGGCACTGAATGGATGAGCGTGCCATCACAGTGAATATGGGCCAACTCGAGGTAAGCAAGCGGCCGGGAGACGTGCTCACCGCGCTTGGCCTCGGCTCCTGTGTGGCGGTGTGCACGTACGACTCCGCGTTGGGACTGGCGGGGATGATCCACGTGGTCCTGCCAAGCAGTGCAATCAGCCGAGCTAAGGAGGAGCCGGCGAAGTTCGCCGATGTGGGAGTCCCCCGCTTGGTGGCGGAGATGGAGAAACAGGGAGCGATCAGCCGGCGGCTGCGAGTTGCAGTGTTGGGTGGGGCGAACGTGCTTTCGTGCGCTCGCGAGACGAGGACACTCGATATCGGCGCTCGCAATACTGCCGCCGTGCAGGAGGCACTCGAGGCGCAGGGAGTATCGGTCTGCGCAACGCAGGTGGGAGGCAAGAACAGCCGCACGGTGCGGCTCTGGGTTGCGGACGGCAGAGTGACGGTGAAGACCCTGCGCCAGGGAGAAGTAGCAGTCACAGTGCTGGGAGACGACAATGGCAGTGAAGCCGGGAAACGCCCCTTCACGCGCCCACCGGGTCAGGCGCGGCCCACTGCGCGTGCTGGTGGTCGATGATTCGGCCCTCATGCGCCAGCTGCTGTCCGACCTGATAGAATCCGGGCCTGGATTCGTAGTGGCCGGAACCGCTCGGGATGGCCGGGATGGGGTCGAGAAGGTGAAGGCGCTGAGGCCGGACGTGGTGACGCTGGACATCGAGATGCCCGTGATGGATGGGCTTGCAGCACTGGAAGAGATCATGGATAAGCATCCCACGCCTGTGGTTATGTTGAGCAGCCGCACACAGCACGGCGCCGCGGAGACCGTGCGGACCCTCGAACTGGGCGCCGTGGACTTCGTCTGCAAGCCGTCAGGGGCGATTTCGACGGACATCGGAAAAGTGAAGGATATGCTGCTGATGAAGCTGCGGATGGCGGCGGCCGCGAAGCTGCTGCCGGCTGCGAGAGAGACCGGCGATGTCAGGGGGACAGCGCCGCGGAAGGCGGCGCGGTCTCACGAGCAAGCGCCGCGAGTAGTTGCCATCGGGAGCTCGACGGGAGGACCAAGGGCATTGGAGGAGATCATCCCGAATCTGCCGGGGGACCTCCCGGCCGCAGTGCTGGTCGCGCAGCACATGCCGAGTGGATTCACGGCTGCGATGGCTCAGCGGCTCAACACGCTATCCCAGGTCGAGGTCCGTGAGGCGGGGGATGGGGACCGGATCACGCGCGGAACGGTGCTCATCGGACCCGGAGGAAGACACTTGACCGTCAGCAAGAAGCACCGAGTGAGGATAACAGATGATCTGCCCGTATGGGGCGTGAGGCCGGCAGCAGACCTGCTGCTGCGCTCGGCGGCCGAGGCCTTCGGGGCTGATTCGGTGGGAGTGGTGCTCACCGGGATGGGCAGAGACGGCGCGGACGGGGTGCGCGCAATCCGAGAGGCGGGAGGTCAGACGATGGCCCAGGACGAGGCCACCAGCGTAGTCTACGGCATGCCGAAGGTGGCGCTGGAGGAGGGCGGCGCCCAGATGTCTGTGCCTTTGCCCAGCATCGCAAACACAGTAGTACAGCTCTTGGCACGCCAGGGCCCCACAGACGGCCGCAACCCCACCCGAAGACCGGCCTCCGCCCTGCCGGCAAGGGAGCATCGCGTACCATGAACAGCACGCTCGCGCCCGCGCCCGATCTCGACTACGCAGTCTTTGTCAGGCGCGTCCTCAAAAGGACGGGGATCGATCTGCGCTCCTACAAGCGCAAGCAAATGGAGAGGAGACTGCGTTCCCTCGCACTCCGCTACGGAGCCAGCACGCTGGCCGAGTTCTACGCGAAGCTCGACGCTGATCCCTCGGTGCTGGAGGAGTTCCGAAAGCGCGTCACCATCAACGTCTCTGAGCTGCTCCGCAATCCCGACAAGTTCGACGAGCTCGGCAAGAAGATCATTCCCCGGCTTCCCTCGCGGGCTCCGCTCAAAGTGTGGAGCGCCGGCTGCTCCTACGGCGCGGAGGCCTACTCGGTGGCGATTCTGGCCTGTGAGTCCTCGCGGTCCGGGGACCGAACCCGCATCCTGGCCACCGATGTCGACGAAGAGATGCTCGCGCGGGGCCGTGAGGGACTCTTCTCCGAGTCCGACATGAAGAACGTCTCCCCCGCTCGGCGCCGCCGCTTCTTCACCCCCGAGAACGGCTGCTACAGAATCCGCCCCGAGACCAAGCAGATGATCTCTTTCCAGCACCACGATCTCCTGCGCGATAAGTTCCCCAGTGACCTCCACCTGATCCTGTGTCGCAACGTGGTTATCTACTTCACCGAGGAAGCCAAGCAACGCCTCTTCCGCGAGTTCTTCGAGAGCTTGCAGCCGGGGGGCGTGCTCTTCATCGGCAGCACCGAGCGCATCCTCGATGCCAACGAAATCGGCTTCGAGCACTTGAGCCCATTCTTCTACCTCAAGCCGCTCGCTGATGGCAGGGAGTGACTCGCCATGGCCAGAGTACTGGTAGTTGACGATGCTATGTTCATGCGGGCGACCGTCAAGAAACTGCTCTCTGAAGCCGGTTTCGAGGTCGCAGGCGAAGCCGAGAACGGGCAAGTGGCCGTCGACCGCTACCAAGAGCTGAAGCCCGATGTCGTCATGATGGACATCACCATGCCGGAGATGGACGGGCTGAGTGCGCTCAAGGAGATCATGAAGCTGGACCCTGGAGCGAAGGTCGTGATGTGCACGGCCCTGGGGCAGGAGCGCAGCGTGATGGAAGCGATGGACACCGGCGCAAAGGACTACATCATCAAGCCCTTCGATGCCGACAAGGTAGTGGCCGTTCTGAAGAAGGTCACTCAGGAAGGCTGATTGCCCGGAAGCCCACGCCAATGAAAGCGGAGTTCATCAATCCATTCGTCGACGCTGGCATAAACGTCCTCGAATCCCTCATCAGCTCCCGCCCCGAGGCCGGCCAGCTCGCCGTCCGCAGCGCCACCTTCACCACCCAGCAGGTCTCCATCGTCATCGGCGTTACCGGTGCCGTAGAGGGCCAAGTCGTCTACGGAATGTCGCTGGTCACCGCCACAAAGATAGCGGCCGCCATGTCCAGCACGCCCGCGATGACTTTCGACGACATGTCCGCCAGTGCGATCGCAGAGCTCGGCAACATGATCAGCGGGAACGCCACCACCCTCCTATCAGATGCGGGCTGTGAGTCCCAGATCACACCGCCAACCCTGGTCCGCGGCGCCGACGTGGAGGTCTCGACATCCGTTCCCGCGCTCGTTGTGCCCCTCTACACCCACTTCGGCAAGATGGAGATCAACGTCGCTCTCGAGGAGAGTGCAGGGAACGCGCCCCGCCCCGCGCAAGCGCCCGAGACCGACACGGAGACGGCCCCGGCCCCCGGCGAGTGATAGCGTGAACAGCGAAGCGCCCGTAACAGAGGAAGAGCTCGCAAGCCTCCTGGCCTCCTTGTCGGCGGCACAGAGAGAGGGACCCCGCCGCGCTCCCGGCCACCAGGGCAAGCCCCTGGTGCACGAGGCGAGAGTCCATGACTTCGCGCGGAGTGAGACCCTCTCCGCCAGCAGCGTACAGGCACTCCAGTCCGCCTATACCGCCTTCGCCCGAGGCTCGGCAGCCGCCCTCTCATCCTATCTCCATGTGCCCCTGGAGACCTCCTTCCTCTCCCTCGATCAACTGACCTACGATCAGTTCGTGCGCTCCGTGCCCGACCCCACCGTCGCCGCCGTCTTCCGCGCTGACCCGTTGGCGGGAAGCGGCATCCTCGAGCTCAACCCCGCCGTCGCCTTCTGGATTGTAGACCGCCTCCTTGGAGGCTCCGGCGCCATCGCCGACGGGCCGCGGCCGCTGACAGAGATCGAGAAGGCACTGGTCGAGGGCGCCATCTCCAGAATGCTCAGTGAGCTGGCGGCGTCATGGCGCGACCTCGTCCACCTCGAGCCCGCCCTGGTCGAGATCCTGGACAGCGCTGAGGCGGCCGATATCGCGAGGCCCACAGACGCAGCCGCGGTCGCTTCCTTCGAGGTCAAGGTAGGGGACATAACGAGCACTGCCAGCATCTGCCTGCCCGTCATATCCCTGAAGCTGGCGCGCGTTGGCGCGCGTGGGCCGGAAGATGCACAGCATCGTGACCAGCCCCCTGACCCCGCCTCCACCCGCGCCGGTCTCGTTCGAGCCCTTGAACACGTGCCCATCACCTGCACTGTCCGACTGGGGACGGCACTCGTGCCCGCTGCCGAGTTGGCGGCCCTCGAACGAGGCGATGTTATCTGCCTGGATAACCACGCGCGCGGGGACCTGCTGATGCTGGTCGGAGACGTGCCCAAGTTTCGGTGCCATCCCACCAGCTCTGGGCGGCAGCTCGCGGTCAGGCTTCGCGGCGCCGTCAGCTAGGGAGATCATACAATGGCAGAAACCGTTGTAGAGGAGAACACCGCGGAAGCGCAGGCGGAGCCAACGCAGACATCCGACGGCCCTCCCGAGGAGCAGCTCGGCGCCGCGGACCGTCCGGCCCCCGCGGCCGACACTGAAGCCCGGCCGCCCGGCCGCGAGACAGCAGGGGCGCCCGAAGAGACCTCGCCTGGGGAAGCGAGCGACACCCCTCCGCCGGCTGCCTCCAGTCATTCGATGGAGTTCCTGAGTGAAATCGAAGTGCTCGCAACCGCGGAACTGGGCAGCTCGCAGCTCACCATCGGCGAGGTCCTGGCGCTGACGCCGGGCTCGGTCGTGCAGTTGGACAAGATGCTGGGAGATCCGGTTGAGCTGATGGTCAAGGACAGCTTGATCGCCAGAGGAGAAGTGGTAGTGGTTGACGACAGGTTCGGCGTGCGCGTAACAGAGATCGCCTCTCGTGCCGCGCGCGAAGAGCCCGCCTGAAGTCACCAGATCAGGCGATTGTACACCGGCACTGAATGTGCTCGCCCGGCCTCAGGCGAAGCCCCGCGCCCGGCGACCCGCGCCGGCCGCCTCTAGGCGAGCGGCTGCCACGCGCCCCCGCCCCCGAAGACCTCGATCAGCACCGCCGCGATCAACACCTTCACTGCGTCTCCGACTATCAAGCCCAGGAAGAACGGCAGCGCTGTGCGATGTGCCCGCAGGCCTCCATACCGCAGCAGCAGCCCCTTGATCAACCATGCTGCAAAGAGAACGGGAATCATGGCGGCGATGGTATTGGACATCGCAATCGGAAACGCCACCGGGTGCAGGGGCCACCACTGGAATCGCAGCTTGAGGAAGTACAGGACTATCGTTATCACGAAGGAGACGACCATTGCCGCCGCGCCGGAGAGGCTCGGCTCCGATGGATTCTCGAGCGCGGACTCCAGCCACTCCGTTCCCCATGTGCCGATCAGGGTGTTGAACGCATGAGTCTCCCCCGATGCCATTCCCGCGCTATAGCCAACGTGGATCGTAGCCCAGAAGTAGCACAGCACACCCAACACTGGCGCAATGGCCATCGCCACCGCGAGATTCCGGCGGTTCATCCTCCCGCCTTCGGCCATCTTGAGCCCCTCGAGCTGAAGCGGAGCGGGGTGATTCCGTTGCTCCTGGAGGAATGGCCGCAGCAGGTACAGCATCCCCATGGTCCGCGGCCCCAGCGCCCGCGTGCCCGCCAGCGTCGGCAACACCCAGTTTGGCATGGCGCCGTAGAGCTGATGGCTGGGCGGGCCAAGCTGCGCGCGAAGCCGGCAGATCACCATACACATCAAGAAATAGTGCCCGAAGAAGACAACAGCCACCCAGCTCGGAACACCGGCGCGGGTGAACAGCCACCACAGGAAGCCGACCCCCGCCACTGCCCCGAAGACTGCTGTCCGATAGCCGAAGGCCTCCTCCCGCTCCTCCGGCACCCGTGCCCTGAGACCAACCGCCCTGCTCACAACCCGCAGCAGGAACCGACGGTCCAGCCACACCGCCACCAGTGCCAGGGCGATGAACCCGCCGGCCGTCTGCTGCTCCCCATACGGGAACCCGGACCACTTATTCGTGCACCAGCCCAGATGACCCGAGACCACATACTCCGCGCTCCACAGCATCCCAAACGTGAAGAGAGAGAAGGTCAGATCGAGTGGGATGAGATATGACAGCCCCAGATACCATGGACTCAAGAGCAGCCCCCCGAACCGAAGGAAGCTCCAGGGAGGGTTGTGCTCCACATAGGTTCCGAAGTCCCAGCTCGTCGGCACCGCCGGCATACCCGGCGCCAGCCCGGCCAGAGTGTTCCACGTGCCAATGCCCGCTGCAATCCCGACGCCCAGCCAGAACAGCCTGCTCCTGAGCAGCCCAAACCGCTCCTCCGCCAGTTGCACCGGCAGTATCGTAATCGGGAAGGCCAGCTTCTCCTCATCGGCCCATCGCCGGCGCACGATCGAGTTCAGGCACAGGCAGACCCACATCAACGTTCCCACCAGGCACGCCCACCAGAAAGCCGGCACTGCCCAGACCTTCAGTATCGCCGACACGTACGGGTTCGTGTCCCCCTGGTAGAGGCCCGCCAACACCTCCGCATCCCTCACGGTCAGCCAAAGCGGCAGATGCGGCCACAGCAGCTCCCGCCACTCGTTCTGCTCGTTCGCGAACCAGAATACGTGGGTCACGTAGATGGACATGGACCCGCCGAGATCCCAGAGGCTGCACGTCAACCCGGTGCTGATCCCCAGGATGAGGTAAATCGTGAGCATCTCGCCCGCGCTGAACGCCCACGTCGGCCGACGCCGCTTCAGCCACTGGTTCAGCAGCGCGAGCAGGAAGAGGGTGCCCACGGTGTTGGTGAACAGCGACTCGGCGCCGGTGATCCCCCCCCACACCCACAGCGCCTTCACCAGGAAGAGCGCATTGAGCGGTGTAAGCAGGAAGCCGATGATGACCGCGCGGGCGCTCACCCCGCGACGGGGGGGAGTCTCGTCAGCGCGCCTGCGACTGTCGCTCTGTCCGCCGATCATGCCGCCGCCTGTGCCCTACGCCGCACACCACTGACCTATCCGTACGCCAAACGGGACCAAGCCCCTGCCGCACCTGCGTGGCCGCTCTGTAGGATGCTCCCCGCGCTGCGTCGAACAGGGCGCATAGCCCTGCCTCACGGCCCGCCTCCGCTCCGGACTGCGGCCGGCGTTGTCGCCCCTGGGGGCAGGTGTTCAGTGTCGGACGCTCAGCACGTCTCTGCGAAGGGCTGCAGCTAACCATGAACGCACACGACAGCGGAATGACGCCCAGAGAGAAATTCATCGCCGCCCTGGACAGGAAGCCTCTGACCGGCCGTGTCCCGCACTTCGAGTTGGTCTTCTACTTGACCATGGAGGCCTTCGGAAAGGTGCACCCCTCCCATCGCTACTACTACCAGTGGGGCCAGATGGAGGAGAAGGAGCGCGAGCTCCACCGCAGGGACGTCGCCGAGGTCTACGTCGCAACCGCCGAGCGCTTCGAGCACTCAGCCATCTTGCTGCACTCCAGCGCTCGCATGGCGGACGAGACGGTTAAGCTGATCGACATCGTCAGAGAGCAGTCCGGCGACCGCTACTTCCTCATGCTTCACGGTGACGCCACCCTCGGCATCCCGGATGGCGCTCACATGTCCGACTTCGCCTGCCGCCTGGCCGATGAGCCCGACAAGGTCAAGGACGAGGCGAACGCGATGGTTGATCGTGCCCTCGCGCAGGCCGAGCGCTTCCGCGATCACGGCGGCCTCGACGGCTTCATCATGTGCACCGACTACTGCTTCAACGTGGGCCCCTTCCTCAGCCCCGACCGCTTCGCGGAGTTCGTGACCCCATACCTCGCCAGGCTCATCCGCGGCTATCGAGACATGGGCTTCTACACCATCAAGCATACCGACGGCAACATCATGCCGATCATAGACCAACTGGTGGACGCCGGGCCGCATGCCCTCCACTCCTTGGACCCGCAGGCAGGGGTAGACATCGCCGAGGTCAAGCGCCTCTACGGCGACCGCGTCTGCCTCATCGGCAATGTCAACTGCGGCCTGCTCGACACCGGCACTGACGAAGAAGTCGCCGAGTCCGTCCGCTACGCGCTCCAGCACGGCATGCCCGGCGGCGGCTACGTCTTCGGCACCAGCAACTGCATCTACACGGGCATGCGCCTCGCGCGCTACGAGTTCATGCTCGACGTATGGCGCAGGGAAGGCAACTACTGAGCCCGGCCTCGGCCCTCACGATGAGCCCGGCGCCCGGCGAAGCTCTCGGACTCACCGGGATCGCTGCCCGATGGCAGGCGGGCGGAGCGTCCTCCGACGCTCCGCCCGGCATTCCCCTCGCAGGCGCGCACCATTGACCGCCCGAGACCGACGTGATATACATGGGTGGCCCGCGCGCCACACCTGGCTGCCACTCCGCCTCCGCGACGCGCCAGCCACAACACTGTGCAGAGGTCTCGTATGCCCATACAACCCAACATCCTTCTGATGATGTGCGACCAGCTCAATGCCTCGGTTCTTGGCTGCTATGGAGGACCGGTTCCCACCCCCAACCTCGACCGCCTCACGCGAGAGGGCATCCTCTTCGACCAGGCCATCTGTCCCTATCCCGTCTGCTCGCCGACACGGGCCTCCATTGTCACCGGGCTCTACCCTCACACTCACGGCATCACTCACAACATCAACAAGCGCGACTACCCCGCCATCGGCGCGCCGGACACCGAGGAAGGCATCAAGACCGACGACGTCACCACCGAGAAGCTCCTCCACGCCGCTGGCTACCAGACCCACCACTACGGCAAATGGCACCTGCTCGACGACGACCTGCCATACTACACCGACATGTTCACCGAGCACGGTGCATATGTCCAAGAAATGGCCGATACCTTCGCCGGGGTCCGCGAGCAGCCGGCCTCACAGTGGATGAACTGGTACGACTGGGCGCTGCCCGTGGAAGTCGCCCCCCCGCTGGCCGAGGCGGTGGCCGCGCTGGGTGACCGCTGGTCCGGGGGAATGTACACGGACTTCATCACCAAGATGGGCCGCCTTCGCCTCCCCGCCGAGCAGTCATTCGACGTCCGGGTTGCGGACCACACGGTCGAGCGCCTCCGCTCCCTCGACGAACGCCCCTTCATGTTGACCTGCTCCTTCAACACCCCCCACGACCCAAATGTCGTTCCCTCCCCCTACTACGAATCCGTATCTCCCGACGACATCGAGCTGCCCGCCACCTTCGACACTCGCGAGCCCCGCGTCGAAACCCACTGGTCCCGTCTCATCATCTCCGAACTCGGCGAGGCCGCTGCGCGGGAGTTCCTACGCATCTACTACGCATCCTGCATGCTCGTGGACGAGCAGGTGGGCCGGGTGCTCAATGCCTTGGACGTGTCCGGCCGCGCCAACGACACCATTGTCATCTTCACTGCCGACCACGGCGACATGGCCGGCAACCACGGAATGGTCTGGAAGAGCAGCGATAACTTCTACGAGGACCTGGTCCGCGTCCCCCTGATCATGCGCTACCCGCGTCGTCTCCCCCCGGGACCCAGCAGCCTCCACTTCTCCACCACCGGTCTCATGCCTACCCTCCTCGCCCTTACGGGACAGCCGGCTCAGGCACACGTGCAGGGCACGGACCTATCTCCGTATCTGTTGGGGCAGACCGACCCGGCGCAGGCGCCCTCGCACACCTTCTGTGAACGCGTGCCCGCGGGCCCCGAGGGCAGGCGCATCGTCAACCCCGGCACCCCGGGCTCCTTCATGATTCGCGGCCAGGGATGGAAGTACGTTCGATATCACGACGGCGACCAGTGGCTCTTCGACCTGGACAACGACCCGTTGGAAGAGCGCAACCTCGCCGCTGACCCCGAGCGCCAGGGACGGCGTGATGCCATGTCTGGCCTACTCGACGACTGGCTCAGGGAGACGGGCTTCCCGGGAAGTCAGTAAGCGTGAACGACTCCCATCCGGCGTCCGGTTCCGCCGTCCGGCGAGCTGTCTGCCTCTGCGCGGCGCTACTTGTCGTTGCAGTCACGCCCGCCCGCCCCGATGGCGCCGCCGACTTAACCGATGCCGCTGTACCCCAGCCCCTCGTTCTCGCCGACCTCGGGAGCGGCTTCTCGCCGGCTGCCGGCGGGTACCTCGTGAGCGGAGCGGTCCTCGTCCCCACAGAGGATGGCGAAGCCCTGCGCCTCCAGGCCGCCACTCACGGCGAGAGAGCGACCTTCGCACTCTCCGGCGCCTGGGATCTCTCGCACTATCGCGCGGTAGTGTTCGAGCTCCGCAATCCCGGCGACCGCCCGGTCACGGTACGAGGCGTTGTCGAGAATCCCACGTCCGAAGAACATCAAGATAGCTGTCGAAGCACACTGACCGTGAAGCCGGGAGGCGAGGCCTCGCTGGAGGTAAGGCTCGTCCCACGGCCGGCGGACCCGGGCTATGAACCATTCAAGCCATTTCTCAGATACGCCAAGAACATCAACGTTCGGGACGGCACCGTAGACCCCAAGCACATCGGCCGGGTGGCCCTCCATATCACCGAATCCTCTCCGGGACAGACCATCGAACTCCGGCGCATCCTCGCGGCCGGAGCTGGCACTGAAGTGCCCGCCTCCTTCTTCCCCTTCGTTGACGAGTACGGCCAGTACATCCACGCCGACTGGCCCGGCAAGGTCTACTCCGACGCGGACTTCGCCGCGCGGCGGGCCGACGAGCTAGCCGAGGTGTCCGACTGCCCCGGCCCGGCCGACTGGAACAAGTACGGCGGCTGGGCCGCCGGCCCGACGCTGGAGGCAACAGGTTTCTTCTACCCCACCAAGCACCAGGGCAAGTGGTGGCTCGTAGACCCCGAGGGCAAGCTCTTCTGGTCCTACGGCCCCACCGGCGTGGGGTTCGGCGGATGGACGCCGATAACCGACCGCGAGCACTGGTTCCGAGGACTCCCCGACCGAGACTCCCTCCTCGCCCAGTTCTACGGGGAGGGCCAGGGCGCACGAGACCGTTACTACCAGGGCAAGACCTACGATACCTATGACTTCGCCCACGCGAATCTCTATCGCAAGTACGGCCCCGACTACGCGGAGGCGGTAGGCGAGCTTTCCCACAAACGCCTCCGGAACTGGGGCTTCAACACCATCGCCAACTGGTCGGACGAGAGCATCTACCTCCAGCACACCACCCCCTACACCGTGGCCGTCCACTTCGGCGGCCCCTGGCTCAGTCGCATCCCCGACGCCTTCGATCCCCAGTTCCGCCAGACCGTTCGCGACCGAATGGAGCGGGAGAAGGGGCGTTCGGCCGGCGATCCCTGGTGCATCGGCTACTTCGTCCAGAACGAACTCTGGTGGGGATACTGGGACGACGCGCAGGCCGTGGCGCTCGCCGCGCTGGGAGCGCCTGGCTCGGCGTCAAAGCGGGTGCTCGTCGATGACCTACGCGCGAAGTACGGAACAGTTGACGCCCTGAACGAGAGCTGGGGAACCAGCTACGAATCCTGGGAGGCCCTTCTCGACAGCAGCGAACCACCCGACCGGGAGCGCGAGCAAGTGGCCGAGGACTGTGGCGCGTTCGGTCTGAAGTTCTGCGAAACCTACTTCACAACCGTCCGCGAGGAGGTCAAGCGCGTGGCCCCAGACAACCTCTACCTCGGCTGTCGCTTCCACGGCCACATCGACATTGATCTCATCAAGATCGCCGCGAAGTACTGCGACGTCATCTCATACAACGTCTACGGCAAGCACCCGGGCGGCCGCCTCAA
>JALGTG010000176.1 GCA_029821495.1 Candidatus Hebobacteria bacterium | reverse complement strand
GGCCGCCGGTGGGTCTGGTTCGCCTGCGCCAGTCGCGCCGCAGCCAGGCAGAGTGTCCGATCCTGGTCAGCGGGCCGAAGTCCCGGCCCCGCACCACGGGAATGTCGCGGGGGCACTCCCGCTCGCCGTGGTAGAGCACGGCTCTGCCGATCTCCGCGCGCGGGTAGTTGATGCCGACGTCGTGGAACTGGAAGAGGTGCTCGAGTTGGCCCAGCGCGGTGTGGCGGGCGCGCATCCTGCGCAGGAGCTGGCGCTGCCAGCGAGGAGGGATGAGGAAGCTGTGGTGGGCGGCCTTCTCCGGTTCATCGGCGGGGGCCGACCACTTGCGTCCGGGGCCCGGCCGACCGAGCTCGGGCTTGCGCGCGCGGCGCAGGTCCAGCGTAGGAAACGTGGCCGGCGCGATGGCATCGGAGACTAGACAGAGCGCGCACGCCGGCGCGGTGACGCCGGGGAAGAGCCTGTTTCCCAGTAGTACCACACGGAGAGGCCGGAACCGCTCGAGCAGTGCTCGGCGACTGCCCTCATAGCGCACCTGCCAGAGAACCGCGTCTGGGAGCAACATACCGATCGCGCCCCGATTCTGCGCGCAGTCTGCGGCCAGGTGCAGGAAGAACAGGTAGCTGTCTCGGTGTCCTCTGAGCGCTGCCGGGGAGGCCGCCGTCAGCCTGCGAGCTTGCCGGGGGCTTAGCTTCACTCCCCAGGGCGGGTTGCCCACCACCAAATCGAAGTGGCGGTGGCGCGGCCGATCCGCAAGGGCGTCTGCCACCACCAAGTTGTCGGCGGGCATGGCGGCCGGCCGGCCGGGGCGCGATGCCGCCAGCGAGAGGCCCAGCCGACAGGCCTCCGCGGCGAGAGGGTCAACCTCAATGCCGAAAAGGCAATCACGCGCTGCGGCCCGACGTACGGCGTTGTCTTCTGCCCCCTCACCGCAGGCACGGGCAATGGCCTCGACTGCTCCCACAATGAAGGCCCCAGCTCCCGCAGCAGGATCGAGCACCTTCATGGTGAGCGCCTGCCGCTGATGCGAGTTCCCGCGTCCCTGTAACACGCCGCGCAGTGTTCCCTCGGCGATCATCCGCGCGGCCCAGTGCGGCGTATAGTAGGTCCCGCTCCTCCGCCGGTCCCGTCCCCGCGCGGTCAGCTGCTCGCAGAAGATGCCGAGTCGCTCGGCCGCCGCCAGCGGCTCGGCGGCTCCCGCGCAGCGCGCAAGGGCAGCCTGCGCGGCGCGCTCGGCTGTCTCGTCTCCGTGTTCCGGCCACTCAAGGTCGCCAAGCAAGAGCCGTGCTCGAAGGTCGAGGAACGCGTTCCCGATCTCTCGGGTGTGTGCGATGACGGCGCTCCCGGACTCAGAGGCAGCGGCCAGGCGTCGCACGGGCTCGGCAAGTGCGCGCGGGAGGAGATCCAGGCCGAGGGCCTCCAGTAAGAAGTGAAGCCGGAGTGCGAGTGCTGCCTGATCGCGTGGGAGGGTGGACGGCCGCGCGCTCACCGCTGCTCGTACTGGCGACGGTAGTAGTCGCGATAGAGGTCTCGCGACTTCAGCGGCTCCCACCACCACCTGTTGTCGGCGTACCAGCGAATCGTCGCCCGCAAGGCCTCGGCCGCGTCGTAGTGCGGCTCCCAGCCGAGTTTCCGAAGCTTGGCCGAGTCAACCGCGTAGCGTCGGTCATGGCCCGGCCTATCCTTCACGTGCTGAATGAGAGACTCCGGCTTGCCGATGTCGGCGAGGAGGAACCGCGCCATCTCGATATTGCGCATTTCGTTGCCGGCGCCGATGTTGTAGACCTCGCCCGGCTGTCCTTTCTCGAGCGCGAGCAGGATGCCGCGGCAGTGGTCGTCGACGAAGGTGTAGTCCCGCACCTGCATGCCATCGCCGTAGAGCGGAAGCGGGATGTCGTCGAGAGCGTTGGTCACGAAGAGGGGGAGGACCTTCTCAGGGTATTGATAGGGGCCGATGTTGTTCACTCCCCGGGTGATGACCACGGGCGTGCTATACGTGGTCCAGTATGAAAGGCACAGCATGTCGGCGCCGGCCTTGCTGGCCGCGTAGGGGCTGCTGGCGTTGAGGGAGAAGGTCTCGTCGGCCGCGCCCTGGGCGATACTTCCGTAGACCTCGTCAGTGCTCACCTGGAGCAGCGTGTCCGCCTTCCCCTGACGGGCCGCGTCGAGCAGGACGCGGGTCCCAAGTATGTCTGTCCGCAGGAACGCATCCGGCTCCATGATGGAGCGGTCAACGTGCGTTTCGGCGGCGAAGTTCACGATAGCATCGCAGCCGCCAACGGCCTGCGCCACCGCTGCCTCGTCACAGATATCGCCCTTGACGAAGCGGTAGCGCTCATCGTCCTTTACGTCCCTCAGGTTCTCCAGGTTCCCAGCATAGGTCAGCTTGTCGAGGTTGACGATGTGCCAGTCGGGCCGCTCCGACAGAAGCAGATGGATGAAGTTACTTCCGATGAAGCCTGCGCCACCTGTCACCAGCAGTCTCATGGCTGCCTCCTTCCCTCGGCATCGCGCGCGGCGAGCACGCTTCCCGCCGGGGCGTCGAATGATCCAGGCTCCTGTGCCATGAATCTCTGCACGAGCCGCCGCCCAAGGTACATTCCCGCGCGGGATGGCGTCTGCCCGCTCTCAGTCCGGCCATAGAGGACACGCGCAGCTAGGGCATCGTCCTCCGAATCCAACAGGGGAACGATCACCCTCCACAAAGGCTCTTCATAGCTGCGCATGGCAGCAACCTGGCCTGCATGCATCAGCAGGTGATCGTGCTCCGGTCTCTCGGGGAACGCGCGCGCCGCCAGCTCGACTGCGAAGCCCTCCTCCACCAGGCGCTCTCCCAATCGCGCCGACATGGTCATCCGGCGGCGGTAGCAGTGAGCATACTCGTGGGCGAGGAGAATCGGCACTAAGTTGAGGTTACCGAGGCGCTCCATGCCGATGCCAATCGCCCACTCGCCATCGACCTGAAACGCGAATCCGTCTGGGCTGAAGAACCCGACGAGGTAGTATATGTCAGGCTCGGGTTTCAGGGGCAGCACGGCTTGACAGCGGGCCATTGCGTCACGGGCAAGCTCTTGGAGGTCGGACTCCTGCGCGATGTCCCGCAGCAAACCGTAATCCCCCGGTCTGACCCTTCGCACGCGTTCCTGCCAGGCCTGCCGCGGCAGCACCATGCACTGGTCCCACCAGGCCTCGAGCACTGATCGGTTGGGGTTCAGGTAGTGCTCCTCATACGCATCCCAGGCGTCTGCTGCGCCGCGTGACAGGGCGTCGAGGAACCGGAAGAAGTCCTCGCACAGCAGGTGCGCGGTCACTTCTCGCTCGTCCCCGTCTCGGTCGCTGCGGCCGCCCGCCGCAGGCGCTGGGCAACGTCCGCCGGCACGCGGGCCGTCAGCGCAACACCCTTCTCCCCAAACTCCTCGGCCAGCACACGGCCTCGATCGTGGACCTGAGACAACAGGTCTTGAGCCTGCCAGGGAACCACTAGCTCGACCGGCACGAGCACCTGCTCGAGGCGCTCTCCGACGAGCCGAAGCAGTCCATCGAGCCCTTCGCCAGTCAGTGCGGAGATGGCAATGGCATTTGTCTCCCGCCCTATTCGCTCGTCGAGCCGCGCCCGGTCTGGAACTCGGTCGCACTTGCTGAACGCCATCACGGTCGGTTTGTCGGCGCATTCCAGCTCCGCGAGCACGCGCCCGGCCGCCACGATCTGCTCTGCGAGCTGCGGGTGACTGCTGTCCGCCACGTGGACCAAGACGTCGGCCTCTCGCACCTCCTCGAGGGTGGCCCGGAAGGCGGCCACCAGTTGATGCGGCAGGTCTCGGATGAAGCCGACGGTGTCCACGGCAAGGAACTCGCGCCCGCCGGGCAACTCCACGCGCCTGATGGTGGGGTCCAGCGTAGCGAACAACAGGTCTTCAACGAATGCGTGCGCCCCCGACAGAGCGTTGAGCAGCGTGGACTTGCCGGCATTCGTGTATCCCACGAGAGCAACCACGGGCATGCCTACGGTCTGGCGATGACGGCGCTCGATGGCCCGCCGCTTTCCGATGCGCTCGACCTGCTTCCGGAGCAGACTGAGTCGCTTGCGGATCCTCCGGCGGTCGACCTCGAGCTTGGTCTCGCCGGGCCCTCGGGTCCCGATACCCCCGCCCAGCCGGGAGAGTTCGGCGCCCTTCCCGGTGAGCCGCGGCAAGAGGTAGTTCAACTGCGCAAGCTCCACCTGGAGCTTACCTTCTCGGCTGTGCGCGCGGCGAGCGAAGATGTCGAGGATGAGGCCCGTCCGATCCAGGACTCCGATGTCGGCAGCTTGCTCAAGATTGCGCTCCTGGGTGGGGCTCAGATCGCCGTCGACGAAGATGGCGTCAGCGCCGGTTTCCCCACGCGTCTGCCGGATCTCCCGCGCCTTGCCCTTGCCCAGGAAGTAGACGGGGTGTGGCCGTTCCCGCTTCTGTATGACGGTGCCTACGACCTCCGCGCCGGCCGTCTCGGCGAGGCGAGCGAGCTCTTCCAGTGAGTCGCGCCACTCCTCGCCCCGCCGCTCGAGGGCCAGCAGCAGGACGCGCTGGCGCGCCGGTTGACTGACGAGAGAACTCATGCTATGCGCACCTTCTCCCTGATGCGGGAAACGGCCTCGCCGATTCGCTCCTCCTGACGCTGCCCTTGAACTGTCAGCGAGAAGCGCACGTAGCCCTCGCCTTTTTCGCCGTAGGCGCTGCCCGGCGTCACCAGGACGCCTGCGTCCCGAAGCAGGGCCTCCGCCAGGCCCGCTGAGGTGTGCCCCTGCGGCACCGGCGCCCAGACATAGCACGATGCCTTCGGCTTGGGCATCTGCCAGCCGATCCCCGACAGGCCGTCTACCAGCAGGTCTCTGCGTTTCTGGTAGATCCCCCGCATTCTCTCGACGCAGTCCTGCGGCCCTTCCAGCGCGGCCACTCCGGCGCGCTGAATGGCGAGGAACACGCCGGAGTCTACGTTGGACTTGAGGGCCTCCAGTGTGTCGAGCGCCTTCGGGTTCCCCACCGCGAAGCCAAGTCGCCAGCCAGTCATGTTGTACGTTTTGGAGAAGGAATGGACCTCTATCGCGACTTCCTTTGCGCCTTCCGACTGAAGGAGGCTGTGCGTGCGATAGCCGTCAAAGGACAACTCAGAGTAGGCCATGTCGAGGCAGATGAGGATATCGGCGCTCAGCGCGAAGTCGACGAGCTTCCGGTAGAACTCAGCGCCGGCTACGGCGCCGGTCGGCATGTTCGGATAGCACAGGTACATGAGCCGCGCACGCCGGACCACGTCCGACGGGATTGCCTGGAGGTCAGGCAGGTAGCCCGCTTCCTCCAAGAGGGGGAAGAAGTGCACGTCGGCCCCGGCGAACATCGAGGCTACCTTGTACACGGGATATCCAGGGTCGGGCACGAGGGCCACGTCGCCGGGATTCAGGACCGCCCAGGCAAGGTGGGCCAGCCCCTCCTTCGCGCCGATCAGGCGAAGCACCTCGCGGTCCGGGTCGAACTCGACGCCGAACCGCCGGCGATACCAAGAGGATACTGCCCTGCGGAACTCCGGCAGGCCTTTTCCCGTTTCGTCGTACTGATGTGTCGCCGGGTCGCCGGCGGCATCTCGGAGGGCATCGACAATGTGCGCCGGCGTCGGCTGGTCCGGATCTCCAATCCCGAAGTCGATGAGGTCGACTCCATCCTCGATCGCCTTGCGCTTCAGCCGCCCGAGTTCAGCGA
>JALGTG010000175.1 GCA_029821495.1 Candidatus Hebobacteria bacterium | reverse complement strand
GCTACAACACCGACCGACCCCACGGAGCACTCGCCTGGAAAACGCCAGCCCAGGTGCTCAACGAATATCAGCAATCACTCGCCCAAGGTGTTACCTATGTTTGACAAGCCTACACTGGCACACTCCGGGGCCAACCCTCCTCCCCGCGGAAAGGAGGTCCCCCTTCACACGGCGAACCGTCACCCAATCGCCCGCGCCGCCACAGGAGGCCACGGATGGGGATAGTCAGCGCCGACTTCGGGGGACGACACCTCCGGCGTCGCATCATGCGGTGGATCATCCTAGGACTTCTCGCTCTCGTCCTGTTCTGGTGGGTGCCCCAACTCCTCCACCTCTACACCGAATGGCTCTGGTTCAAGTTCGACGTCCGTTTCCCCGACGTCTTCTGGACCCTCTTGAGCACCAAGATCGGCCTCGGGGTGGTCTTCGGCTGCGCCTTCTTCGCACTCGTCCTCGCCAACATCGAGGTCGCACGCCGAATGGCCCACCGTACTGCCTGGTACGACGAAGAGCGCGCCCTCCGCCAGCGCATAGCCGAGGTCATGGAGTACTTCGCCGCTCGCTACCTCTACATCGCTATTGCCGCCTTCGCAGTCGTTGTCGCCTACGGCGTCGGCCGCAACGCTGCCGACCAGTGGAACAGATACCTCCTCTTCTGCAACGGAGTCAGCTTCGGCTACTCAGACCCCATCTTCAACCGCGACATCGCTTTCTACCTCTTCCGCTTGCCCTTCTGGGAGTACCTATGGCAGTGGACATACGTCGCCCTCTGGGCCGTCTTCCTCCTGTCCGCCGGCACTCACTACCTCGATAAGGCCATCAGGGTGCTCCGCGGCGTCCCCGCCTTCGCACCACACGTCAAAGTCCACCTCTCTATACTCCTCGGCGCCATCCTCGCCGTCAAGGCAATCGGCTACAGAATTGAGGCATTCCAGCTCCTCTACTCCCCCCGCGGCGTAGCCTTCGGCGCCAGCTACACCGACATCCACGCCCAGTTGCTCGCCTACAACGTCCTCTTCTGGATTGCACTCGCCTGCGCGCTCCTCATGTTGATCAACATTCGCCTCCGCGGCCTCTGGCTCCCCGCGGTCGGCATGGGCTTCCTGCTCGTCAGCTCCCTACTGCTGAACGTCATCTACCCCGCCGTCGTCCAGCGCATCCAAGTCGAGCCCAACGAGTTCGCCCGTGAGGAGCAGTACATCGCCCACAACATCGAGTTCACCCGCCGCGGCTTCGGCCTCGACCGCGTCGAGACCAGAGACTTGACCCAGATCACTCCGCTCACCATGTCTGGCATCCGCGACAACGTCCAGACCGTCGAGAACGTGCGCCTCTGGGACTACCGCCCAATCCTCGACACCTACCAGAACCAGCAGGCCATCTGGGACTACTACCGCTTCAAGTCCGTGGACGTTGACCGCTACCACATCGACGGCCAATACCGCCAGGTCATGCTCGCCGCACGCGAGCTCGACATGGACCGCCTCGCCAGAATCCTCCGTGAGCAGACCTGGCAGAACGAGCGCATCTTCTACACTCACGGTCACGGCGCCGTCATGTCCCCCGTCAGCGATGTTATCGGCTCCGGCCTCCCCAACTACGTCGTGAAGGACATCCCCCCCGAGGCCACCTTCGACAACGGGCGAATCCGCCGGCACGGCATCTACTACGGCGAGCTCACCAACAACTACGTGATCGTCGGCACCAAGGAGGAGGAGATCGACTACACCCTCCGCGAGACCAACAAGGTCGCCAAGACCCGCTACTCCGGCGAGGGTGGCGTCCCCATCGGCTCCATCCTCCCCAAGCTCGCCACCGCCGCACGCTTCAAAGATGTCAACATCGTCATCTCTACCATCATCACCGAAGACAGCCGCATCATGTGGAACCGGAACATCGCCACCCGCGCCCGGGATATCGCCCCCTTCCTCGGCTTCGATCGCGACCCTTACATAGTCGTCGGTGAAGATGCCCACCTCTACTGGATCCAGGACGCCTACACCACCTCCGGCATGTTCCCTTACTCCGAGCCCTACCGCGATGCCGCCGGACGCTCCCTCAACTACGTCCGCAACTCCGTCAAAGTCGTAACCGACGCCTACGACGGCACCGTCGTCTTCTACATAGCCGACCCTGACGACCCCATCATCCGCACCTACCAGAAGATCTTCCCCTCCCTCTTCAAGCCGATGGAGGAAATGCCGGCGGGTCTTTTCCACCACATCCGCTACCCCGAGGCCCTCTTCAACACCCAGAGCGAGCGCCTCACTCTCTACCACATGATCGATCCCCGCGTCTTCTACAACCGCATCGAGAAATGGGGCATCGCGCGCGAGCGCCCCAAGTCCTTCGGCGAGGGTGGCCGCGTCGCTCCCGGCGGAAGTCCCGGCGACGGCGAGACCATGCAGGCCTACTACGCCATCCTCCGCCTCCCCGGCGAGGCCAAGCCCGAGTACCTCCTCATGCTCCCCTTCACCCCCGAAGGCAGGCCCAACATGGCGGCCTGGCTCGCCGCAAGATGCGACGGCGACAACTACGGGAAACTCCTCCTCTACAACTTCCCCAAGACAGAACAGGTCTGGGGCCCCATGCAGATCGAGGCCTCTGTCGATCAGGACCCCCGGATCAGCGAGAAGATCAGCCTCTGGAACCAGCAAGGCTCCAGCGTCATCCGCGGCAACCTCCTCGTCATTCCCCTCGACAGCTCCATCCTCTACGTCGAGCCCCTCTACATCCGCGCCGCACAGAGCCCCTTCCCCGAACTCAAGCGCGTCCTGGTCGCTAGCGGCGACGGCTCCGTCGCCATGGCCCCCACCCTCTCCGGCGCCATCGCCTCCCTCCTTGGCGGCCCGACGCCCGAGCTCGCCATCCGCGAGCCCACCAAGCTCGTCGTCGCACCGCCCGAGGCCCCGGCGCCCTCCGCCCCCGAGGAAGCCCCTCGGCCGACTGCACCCGTCGCCCTCGAGCAGGATGTCCGCGCCCTCGCCGCTCAGGCCGACGCCTACCTCGACGAGGCCGTCGCTCGCCAGCGCGCCGGCGACTGGGCCGGCTATGGCGAATCCCTCGACAACCTCCAGCAGACACTGCAGCAGCTGGTGGACAAGACCGGCCCCTAGCCTGAGTGCTAGCGCACTCGGCAGCCGTGGTACTATCTTATCGGCGCAATCGCACTTGCCATTGCCGTCGGAGCCGTTCCTATGATCGCACTGGGCGTCGATCCTGGACTGGCCGCCACCGGGTACGCCGTGCTCGAGGCCGCCAACGGCCACTTGAACGTCCGACAGCTCGGCTGCGCCCGCAGCCGCAGCCGCCGCCCCATGGAGCAGCGCGTCCGCACCATCTACGACGAGCTCGCCGAAGTCCTCGCCCGCTGGCACCCCGACCTCACCATCCTCGAGGGCCTCTACTCCGACTACGGCTTCCCCCGCACCGCCATCCTCATGGGCCACGTCAGGGGCGTCATCTGCCTCGCCGCCGGCCAGACCGGCGCCCGCGTTGTCGAGCTCGCGCCCGCCGAGGTCAAGCGCGCCCTCACCGGCTCCGGCCGTGCCGGTAAGGAGCAGATCCGCCGCGCCGTCACCCGCATGTTGAACCTCGCCGACCCACCCGATTCAGAACACATCTGCGATGCCCTCGCCCTCGCCCTCGTCGGCCTGGCCCGTGAGGGCGTCACTCTTTCGATGGAGTAGGGGAGGACCACCACTTGATCTCCTATCTCGAAGGCAAGCTGCTCCAGAAACGCGATGACCGCATCGTCGTCCTCGCTGGCGGCGTCGGCTACGAAGTGCTGCTCCCTGCCGCCGTCCGCCCCGCTCTCCGCCCCCGCCGCGCCGGCCCCGACGGCGACGACGTCAAGCTCCACATCTCCTACCACCTCACCGAACGCAACCCCAAGCCCATCCTCATCGGCTTCCCCACTCAGATCGAGAAGGAGTTCTTCGAGCTCCTCATCACCGTCGAAGACATCGGCCCCATGGCCGCCTGCAGGGCCATTGCCATCGACATCGCCAGGATCGCCCGCGCAGTCGAAGCGAAGGATGTCGCCGTCCTGCGCACACTCGACGGCATAGGCCCGCGGAAAGCCGACAAGATCATCGCCACCCTCCACGGCCGCGTCGGCAAATTCGCCCTCATCCCCGAGGGCGAGGCCCCACCCGAAGCTCCCCCGGACGAAGACTTCCGCACCGAAGTCATCGCTGTCCTCGTCGAACAGCTCGGCCACAGCCGCGCCGAGGCCAACCGCATGGTCCAGGCCGCTCTCGCCCGCCGTCCCGACGTCGCATCTGCCGAACAGCTCTTTGAGGAAGTCTACCGCGGGGAGAAGAACCCGTAGGGCAGGGGCTTGCTCCTGCCGTCTGTAGGGCGGGCGTGTGGGTATGCCGCCAAGGGCGCGTAGGGCAGGCCTGTCCTGAGCAGTGTCGAAGGAAGCGTGTCTCCTGCCCCAGAACTACTCTGCAGGACGGCCCTCACATGAAGAAACAGCCAACGCGCAAGCCCGAATCCGCACCCAAGCCCGGAGCAGCGGAGGACCAGGACAGCCAAGTCCTCGCCGACCCCACTCCCGACGAGCGCGAGGACCGCTGGAACCTCCGCCCTCGCACCTTTGCCGAGTGCATCGGCCAGCGCGACGTCGTCGAAGCCCTCGGAATCGCCATCCAGGCCGCCAAAGAGCGCGGCGACTCCCTCGACCACGTCCTCTTCTACGGCCCCCCCGGCCTCGGCAAGACCACCTTCGCCCGCATCATCGCCAACGAGCTCGGCGTCCAGTTCAAGGGCACCTCCGGCCCCGCCCTCGAGCGCGGCGGCGACCTGGTCTCCATCCTCACCAACCTCGAAGAAGGCGACGTCCTCTTCATAGACGAGGTCCACCGCCTCCCCCGCGCCGTCGAGGAGCTCCTCTACTCCGCCATGGAAGACTTCACCGTTGACATCATCTTCGACAAAGGCGCCCACGCCCGCATCTACCGCTCCAGCCTCCCCCGCTGCACCCTCGCCGGCGCCACCACCCGCGCCGGCTTCCTCTCTCCCCCTCTTCTCCAGCGCTTCGGCATCTTCCGCGAGCTCCACTTCTACTCCGACGAAGAACTAGTACAGGCCATCCATCGCTCCGCGAAGCTGCTTGAGATCGAGATCGACGACCCCAGCGCCGCCGTTCTCGCAAAGCGCAGCCGCGGCACCATCCGCATCGCCAACCGCCTCCTCCGCCGCGTCCGCGACTACGCTCAAGTCCGCGCCGACGGCCGCATCACCCCACAAATCGCCGACGCCGCCCTCGCCCTCGAGGGCATCGACGACGTCGGCCTCACCCCCCTCGACCGCCGCCTCCTCGAAGTCATCGTCCACCAGCACCTCGGCGGCCCCGTCGGCATCGACGCCCTCGCCGCCACCCTCCAGGAAGAAGTTCAGACCCTCGAAGACATGGTCGAGCCCTTCCTCCTGCACACTGGCCTCCTCGCCCGCACCCCCAAGGGCCGCACCGCTACCGAAACGGCCTACCAACACCTCGGCGTCGAGCGCGTGGAGAAGAGAGAGGGGAAGAGAAAACAGCAGGAGCTGCTGTAAGCGTGTAGGAGCGACATTCCTGTCGCGACTCTGACCGCGTAGGAGCGACATTCCTGTCGCGACTCTGACCGCGTAGGAGCGACATTCCTGTCGCGACTCTGACCGCGCAGGAGCGACATTCCTGTCGCGACTCTGACCGCGCAGGAGCGACATTCCTGTCGCGACTCTGACCGCGTAGGAGCG
>JALGTG010000174.1 GCA_029821495.1 Candidatus Hebobacteria bacterium | reverse complement strand
TGGTCGAGCCCGATCTGGGTGAGCGCGTATTGAGGCGAACGGCGGGCGGGCCGCGTTGACGCTCCTTCTTGCGCCGTGCTAGAATCGCCGCGGGGAGGCGCGATGCGCGGCGACGAGGCGGCGGAGAGTCTGTTCCCGGAGGATCGAGAAGCGGCCCGCGAGGCCGAGGGCGGCGCCATGCCGCTGGCGGCGCGGATGCGGCCGCGGACGCTCGATGAGTTCGTCGGGCAGGAAGAGATCGTGGGGCCGGGGACCTATCTGCGCCGCGCGATCGAGAGCGACGAGCTGTCGTCGGTGATCCTCTACGGTCCGGCGGGGACGGGGAAGAGCACGCTGGCCCACGTTATCGCCGGGCGAACCCAGTCCAGCTTCGAGAGCTACAGTGCGGTAACGTCGGGGGTGGCGGACATCCGCCGGGTGACGCGGCAGGCCAGAGAGCGGATGCGGGTGAGGGGGCAGAGGACGACCCTCTTCGTCGATGAGATTCACCGCTTCAACAAGGCCCAGCAAGACGCGTTCCTGCCGTTCGTGGAGGACGGGACGATCACCCTTGTTGGCTCGACGACGGAGAATCCGTACTTCGAGATCAACGCGCCGCTGGTGAGCCGGTCGCGGATCTTCGTGTTCCAGCCGCTGAAGGGGGAGCAGGTGGGAGCGATCGTGGACCGCGCGCTGGCGGATGAGGAGCGCGGGCTGGGGAAGTTGAAGCTCGAGCTGAAGCCCGAGGCGAGAGAGCACATCGTCAACCTGGCGAACGGCGACGCGCGGGCGGCGTTGAACGCGCTGGAGGCGGCGGCGCAGCACGCGGTCCAGGAGACGAAGGACGGGGAACCGCGGGTCGTCACACTGGAGATGGTGGAGGACGCGGCGCAGAGGCGGGCGCTGAAGTACGACAAGGCGGGGGATACGCACTACGACGTCATCTCCGCCTATATCAAGAGCCTGCGGGGAGGCGACCCGGACGCGGCGCTGTACTGGCTGGCGAGGATGATCTCGGCGGGGGAGGATCCGCGGTTCATCGCGCGGCGGCTGGTGATACAGTCGGCGGAGGACGTGGGCAACGCGGACCCGATGGCGCTGACGGTGGCGACGGCAGCGGCACATGCGGTGGAGTATGTCGGGCTTCCCGAGGCGCAGATACCACTGGCGCAGGCGACGATCTACGTGGCGACGGCGCCGAAGAGCAACGCGTCGTATCTGGGGATCGCGCGGGCGATGGAGGACGTGCAGAACCGCGTGGTGCCGACAGTGCCGAAGCACCTGCGCGATTCGAACTACCCCGGCGCGAAGAGCTTCGGGCACGGGGATGGATATGTGTATCCGCACGACCAGCCCGGGCACTTCGCACCGCAGGAGTACCTGCCGAAGGGGACCAAGTCGCGGCGGTACTATGAGCCGACTGAGCAGGGGTATGAGAAGCGCATAAAGGCGCGGATGGAGGAGTGGGAGAGGAGACGCGAGGAGGCTGGCGAGGGGAAGGAGTCGGCTGACTGATGGCGGCGGGCCGCGTCGCCGTCGCCATGAGCGGCGGTGTGGACAGCTCCGTCGCTGCCGCGCTGCTGGTGGAGCAGGGCCGCGAGGTGGTGGGGCTCACCATGCAGATATGGCCGCGGGAGGCAGAGGACGACATCCCGCCGGGGCTGCGCGGGTGCTGCGGGCTGGAGGCGGTGGAGTCGGCGCGGCGGGTGGCGCGGACTCTGGGCATCCGGCACTATGTGCTGAGTCTGCGCCGGACATTCGGGCGCCTCGTGATCGAGCCGTTCTGCGACGAGTACCAGCGGGGGCGGACTCCCAACCCATGCATTCGGTGCAACAGCCTAGTCAAGTTCGGGCCGCTGCTGAGGCGGGCGCGGGAGATAGGCGCGGAGAAGCTGGCGACGGGGCACTACGCGCGGGTGAGCTACGATGATCAGCGCGGCCGGTGGGTGCTGGGGCGCGGCGTTGACAGGGGGAAGGATCAATCGTATAGTCTCTACGCGCTGACCCAGGACCAGCTCGCGCGGGCGCTGTTCCCGCTGGGCGAGATGAGGAAGAGCCAGACACGACAGCGCGCGGCGCGGCTGGGATTGCCGACCGCGGAACGGCCCGAGAGCCAGGAAATCTGCTTTGTGTCGGGACGCAGCTATGGGGACTACCTACGCCAGCGGCGGCCGGAGGTGGTGCGGCCGGGGCCGATTGTGGACGGCGCGGGCAGGCAACTGGGGATGCACCGGGGGATCGCATTCCACACCGTCGGGCAGCGGCAGGGGCTGCGTGTGGCCGCGGAGGTGCCGCTGTACGTGACGGCCATTGACGCGGAGAGAAACCGCTTGATCGTAGGCCGGGAGGAGGAGGGGAAGTCCCGCGGGTTGGTGATGGGGGAGGTAAACTACGTCTCGGTCGGGAGTTTGCCCAAGGATGGGAAGAGGCTGAAGGCGAAGATTCGCTCCGGGGCGGCGATGGCGACCTGCACGGCGACGCCGGATGGCGACGGTGTTGGGCTTGAGTTCGCGCGGCGGCAGCGGGCGGTAGCGCCCGGGCAGGCGGCGGTGTGCTATGAGGGGGATATGGTGGCACTGGGTGGGACAATAGAGTCGCGTTTCTAGGGACGGCCGGAGCAGAGGAGGATTCTATGACGACAGTGGCACTGATCGCAGCAAGCATAGCGGCCTTGGTGCTGGCCGCGGTCGGGGTCAGAGTGTACTCCCTGGTCAAGCGCCTGCACCAGCTCGCGGATCAGGTCGGGGATGTGATCGAGTCGAGTGTGGGCCCCGCGGTTAAGGCGGTGGGAGATACCGCCCGCGGCGCGCAGAGCGCGGTGGGGAAGCTGGACGACGGGATGGAGTCGCTGGCGAACGCGCTCGGGAGGGTGGATCGGCTGACCGCGCACATGGAGGCGGACTCGGTGGCGCGGACGGTGGTGCAGCCGATTGTCGGGAAGCTCCTCGCCTGGGTGTCGGGTCTGCGAAAGGGCATGAAGTCCGCGCGTGGGGAGCGCGGGGAGAAGACGGAGGCCGGAGAAGGCGCGGAGACGGAGGCCGGATAGGAGCGAGAAATGGCGACGCCTCTCAAGATGGAGTCCCGCATCGAGGAAGATGGCACGGCCGTGCTGTCGCTGATCGGCGAGGTGGATGTGTCGAACGTGTCGCAGGCACGGGAGGAGGCGCTGAAGCTGCTGGAGGGGGGCTGCAACAAGATGGTGGTTGATATTGCGGGCGTGACTTACATGGACAGCTCGGGGTTGGGCATGCTTGTCGGGCTGCTGAAGAGGCTGAAGGAGTCGGACGGGAAGCTCGCGATCGCGGGTGCGGTCGAGAGGGTGAGGCGGCTCTTCGAGATAACGGGCCTGCAGCAGATATTCGCGCTTCGCGAGGACGTGGCGGCGGCCCTGAAGGAGGTGCGTTCATGAAGGTGGCGGCTCCTGCGAAGGTAGAGCTGAGGATCCCCCGCCGAGCTGAATTCGTGGGGCTGGCGCGCATGGCGGCACGCTGGCGGGCGGCGCAGTTGGACTTCACGTACGACGTGGTGAAGGACATAGAGCTGGCCGTTGCGGAGGCGTGCAACAACGCGGTGGAGCACGTGAAGCAGGCAAGCTGTGAGGACATCGTGCTGTGCCTCGGCGTCGAAGATCGACGGCTCGTGATAGACGTATGCGACCACGGTCAGGGGTTCGACCTCTCGCGGATCGACAGCCCGGACGCCCAAGAGGGAGATGCCGGTGGGCTGGGCATCCCGATAATGCGCTCGGTGATGGACGAGGTGGACTTCAGGTATGATCCTATAATGGGCACCTGCGTCCGCATGGTCAAGTGCCGGTGAGGGACGAGTGATGAAGCCGCGGGACACCGCGGAAAAACTCGATGCCCAGGCAGAGGGGCAGGCGGCCGAGCCGAAGGAGAAGGCGCCGAGGCGAGACGCGGCGACTCCGGAGCTGTTCGAGGAGTACGGTCGGACGCGGGACGCGGCGCTCCGGGAGAAGCTGATCCTGCTGCACTCGAACCTGGTGCGGTACCTGGCGCGCAAGTTTGCGAATCGTGGGGAGCCCCTGGAGGATCTGACGCAGGTCGGGATGATCGGCTTGATGAACGCCATCGACCGGTTCGATCCAAGCCGCGGGATCAGGTTTGCGACTTACGCTACTCCGACTATCCTCGGCGAGATCAGGCGACACTTTCGGGACCGCGGGTGGGCGGTGAAGGTGCCGCGGCGTCTTCAGGAGCTGAGCCTGGCCGCCAACAAGGCGGTGGATAGTTTGACGCAGGGGCTGGCGCGGGCGCCGACGGTCGCGGAAATCGCGAAGCGGATGGAGGTGAGCGAGCAGGAAGTGCTGGAGGCGATGGAGCTTGGGGAGATGTACGAGCTGCCGTCGCTGGACAGTGAGCTTGGGGATGGCTCTGACGATTCGCGCGGGGTGCTGGCCGACTATGTGGGGGGCATGGACCAGGAGATGGAGCGGTTCGAGAAGCGGGCGCGGCTCTCGCAGGCGCTCAAGGTGCTGCCGGCGCGGGAGCGGCACATAATCGAGCTGCGGTTTCTGCGCGGGATGTCGCAGACGGACGTGGCTCGGGAGATGGGCATTTCGCAGATGCACGTCTCCCGGCTCCAGCAGCGGGCCCTCGCGCGGCTGCGAGACACGGTCCGGGAACAGGACGCCGCGTGAGAGGGGTCGCCCGGGCATATTGAGTTCGCTGTGAAGTTACCGCGGTGCAATGTCGGCCGATGAGTGTGCTCAGGGGTGGTAAGGGAGTGAATAGGGGTTTCTTGCCAAGCCGTTGGGGAGGTGGCGCTTGGATCTGCCAACAGCGTTAGTCGCAGTAATAATGGTGGCGGTGGTGGCGTACATCGTGACCGTGGTGCACGCGGCAACGCTGCGCACCCTGGGCAGAAAGGCCGAGGCCTACCGGCCGGAGGAGAGACTGCTGGCCTGGCCCAAGTGGCTGTCGGCGCTGGTGGGGATTCTGCTGGTGGCATGGCTCCTGTACCGGGTGCGGAGCATTCTGCTCCCATTTGTGCTGGGGGCGGTCATCGCCTATCTGCTGAACCCGATGATCGACCGCCTGGAGCGGAAGGGCTGGACGCGGAACCGGGCGATATGGGTGGTGTTCGGGGTCTTTTTGTTCCTGTTTGTGGTGGCGGCGCTGCTGTTGGTGCCGGCGCTGATCTCGCAGGCGCGGGATGTGATCGCGAACTACGACGAGCTGGTGGCCGACGTGCGGCGGATGGTGACGGAGGCCGAGGGTACGGTCGAGGGATGGCGTACGCTGGTGGGGATACTGCCGGAGGACGTGCGCAGGGCCTTCGGAGATCTGGGGGAGAGCGCCGAGGCCTATGCGAGTTCGGTGCTGAGGGGGAGCCTGTCTTGGGTGAACCGCTCGCTGGTCGTGGTGTCGCTGCTGGTCATCACGCCGGTGGTGACGTTCTGGGTGCTGCGGGACTATCACCGCCTGGGAAGGCGGATCTTCCGCGCGCTGCCGGAGCGCCAGCGGGAGTTGGCGGTTCGGGTGCTGCAAGATATCAACCGCGTGGCGGGCGGCTACCTGCTGGGCATGGCGACGATGGTGATCGTGGTGGGAATCTTCGCCACCATCGTGCTCAGCATCGCGGGCGTGCGGTTCGCCGTGCTGTTGGGCATCACCACGGGGGTGCTGTACGTGATTCCGTATCTCGGGTTCCCCGCGGCGATGGCCGCGATTGCGATCACGATGGGGATAACGGGGCAGAGCTTCGGGGCGGTCCTGATCGTGTTGGGAGTGCTGCTCGGGGGCAACATATGCTTCGACTA